>JAERSY010000025.1 GCA_016845245.1 Phycisphaerae bacterium | reverse complement strand
ACCACGCATTGTGGGGATGCTGCCCAACTTCAACAAGCGCTTTAAAATAAGATTCGCCCTTCGTAAACAGTAGACCTGTCACTGGTCTGCGCGGGAATACTTCAGAAAAGTATGCGCCCCAAATGTCGAGCCGACCTGTTTCAAGAGAACCATATCGTTCAAAGTCTGCAGAATCTCCAAGTGAGAACACGATTGAGAGCCCAACTGCGCCCAAGATTAAAGCAAAGACTGTAATGATGGGGCGTTTTGTTAACGCGAGTGCGATTGGCAACATGACAAGAACGATTGCAAGCATGGTTTGCCTACTTGCAGTAAGCAATGCCATCCCAATCGTTAGCACAACTGCGCTCAAGAACAATGGTTTCAACGAACTTTTCCAACTAATGGCCGCATAAGCAAAAAGTGGCACGGCGAGCGCAAACAACATCCCAATTTGGTTTGAGTTTGCTTCCCACGGTTGGAACCGCCCCATCCCCCTCAAAAAGGATTCTGCAGGAAACAGAATGAGACTAGAAAATGGAATGATGAGCGCAAAGATACAGCCCCAAGTGAGCGCTTGCGTGATTCGATTTAAATCGGAGTAACTAACAATTGTTTGGGCTGTGAGAACGCCTGCAAGTGTCACGGTCACCCATTGCATACGCAAGATGATTGCAAGCATACGCTCTTGCGTCGTGATGACATACGGTATTGCAATGATTGCAATGATGACGAAGAGCCACACCAAACCTGGCAACTGCCGCTTAGGTCCCGGATGTGACCATGCAGCAAACGCGATGAGCATATATGCGATTCCAGAAGTGAGTTTTGCTGCGGATGCAAGCGGCCCCATTCCAGGCGAACGAGCAACTGTGAGCCAAGGAACCAAAATCAAAAGTGAGACAAACAGTCTTCGATGTGATGGGACAAGTGCATACGCAAAAATGAATGCAACAATGGGTGCAAGCAAAATTGGTTGCTCCATCACAATTTGAATGTAAATGTCTACGCGATCCATTAAAAATCAACTTTTGAATGTATTTTCATCGGCATCCTGCACTTGATACTTCAATATGGTAGAACTAAACACGTGGTAAGTTTATATCTCATCCTAACTTTCATGTTTGGAGCGCTTCGGATTGCTGAACCCGAACCAGCTGGATGGAAGCCAGAGATTTACAATGGGATTAAATGGACCAAACCAAACCAAGGGATTGAGACGATTGCATACACGAATGCTCAAGGCATCACTCGAGTCCCTATGGCGTACCACGGAGGTGTTGATACGAACGCAAGTGGCGATATCACACCAGAAAACATTGAACAGTTTTCAAGATGGGTCAGTCGGAACATACCGGTGGGTTATGAGGGACCAGTCGTTCTTGATTATGAAGCGCCTTGGTGGCTTGAACTTAGGGCCAAGACAATTACGCAGGCGAGGTTACATGAAATTTGTACCGTCTATAGGGAAGGCCTTGAGATTGCAAGAAGTTTAAGACCAGATGCACAGTGGGGCTATTGGGGATTACCTTCTGGAAGGCATACGAACTCAGATTGGC
The DNA here is from genome assembly GCA_016845245.1 of Phycisphaerae bacterium. Lineage (GTDB taxonomy): Bacteria > Planctomycetota > Phycisphaerae > Phycisphaerales > SM1A02. Next base: position 60,508 of record JAERSY010000025.1, on the reverse strand, counting down.
TCAGCCAAGGCCACAGTATTATGCCAATTCTTAACGACAGTCCAGCGATTTTCCCAGAAGTGTACGACTGTAACAAAGACGCAAAATTGTATGGCAAGGTTCAACAACACATTGAAACTACTCTCAAACAAGCAGGTGGGAATCGGCCCGTTTATGTCTTTGTTTCACCTCGGTATTGTGGTGAGGATGGTGACCGCTCAATCTTTGTCCCCGAAGATGATTTTCTCCACCATGTCAACGCTGCACTTCAAGCATCATGGACGAATGAAGCGGGCGATGTGTACAAAGTGCAAGGGCTCATTCTTTGGGATGCTTACGGATATACGCCGGTAGAACAATGGACTGAGCTCGACAAGAGACACACAAAGTATTTTGAGTTACTCATCGCATTATCAAATGCGTGGAAGAAGTCTATGGAAAGCGAAGTGGTTAGAACGGGTAATGAACACAAACCACATCGAAAATATGGGTTACACAAAACAGTGAACTCTAGTGATACACTTGACTCCCCGCAAACCAAACCCATAAAGAACGGCAATAAACAAAAACCTGAACTCGCCCCTACTGAGCGAGTACCTTCAGGTCGTGTTACAGATTAGTCATCTTTAAGCTGTTGAAGTTTTCTTAGAAACTTAATGCGTTTCATCGCTGTGGCATCAAGCGCATCACCATTTCGCACAATGTGATCATCCTCAGGCGCAACTTCTTTGTCTCTAAACTTTGAATCCTTTGCAGAGAACCCGTCTTTCATTGAGTCGCTCTGTTTATCTTTGGATTTACCACTTCGTTTATCTCGACGCTCAATCTCTTCATCCATGAGGGATTGATAACTTTTAGTAAATGTTTCTTGCTGTGAAGCTGTAAGCGTTGCCCAAACCTTATCTTGATACTCGCCGACGTCTGGAGACATTTTCATCATTTCAACGATTTGAATTCTGCTCTCTTTTGTTGGTTCCATTCCTTCAGATTTCATTGACTCTTGTTCTTTGCGTAACGCTGAAATCTCATCACCAAACTCTTCTTGGAATGCTTTTTGTGCAGCACGATACTCCGCCATCGTCTCTCTAAAGACACTCTTTTGCCTTGAGTCTAACTCCATCGACTCCATCGCTTTTAGCCACAAGCCAACCTTTATGCGAGTCCCTAGTTTTGTCTTACTGCTAGACTCCTGCATGCGGCGGTCCATCATTTGTTGCTGAGTGACTTCTTCGGTTTCAAGCGTTGGTCCTGAAAGCAAATCGTCTGGGACCTCTTGTGCTAATGCAACGCTACTCATTAAAACGACTGTTGCTGAAATTCGGATGATCATGGCAATACCTCCTTGCGTATTCTCGTGAAACGAGTGCTGTGTCTATATAATGCCACAACTCATCCAAAAAGGCAAAAAATGACCCTACAACCCTCACAATTACGCTCAGCACTCGCATCTGTCATCGATGCAGCAACAGGTAAAGACATCGTCACTGCTGGTCTTATCAAAGATATTCAAACTGAAGGTGACGCCATCACATTGCTCATTGAGTTGCTCTCAGAGCAGCAATCTGTCAAAGACGCACTTGCTGAACAAATAGAGTTCGCACTTCGAAATGCTGGACAAGAGCACCAATCGAACATCGGAAAAGTGACAGTCACATTCGCAGAGCCAACTAAGAAAGCGAATGAACAAGTTGCTGAGACTGGTAACCCTTTACCAGATGTAGGCAAGGTGATTGCAGTTGGTGCAGGCAAAGGTGGAGTTGGCAAGTCAACGATTTCAACGCTCCTTTCAGTTGGACTTGGACGGCTTGGCTATAAGACTGGACTATTAGACGGTGACATCTACGGACCTTCAATGACAACAATGCTTGGCCTTGGAACTGAAGAATCAAAAAGTGAAGAGCAAATGCTACTGCCTTTTGAAGTGTGTGGCATCAAGGCAATGACGATTGGAAAACTCGTTGAACCCGAACGAGCACTGATCTGGAGAGGACCAAGAGCCCACAGTGCGTTTAACCAACTTGCAACACAAACGAAATGGGGAACGCTCGACCAATTGGTTGTTGATTTGCCTCCCGGGACTGGTGATGTTCCACTCTCCCTTGCTCAATTGTTACCGTTGACTGGCGCGATTATTGTGTGCACGCCTCAAGTTGTTGCACAAGACGATGCAAGAAGAGCCGTACGAATGTTCCAACAACTTGGTGTTCCAGTTCTTGGACTCGTAGAAAACATGTCTTACTTTATTTGCGATGATGGCAAGGAGTATGATCTGTTTGGAAAAGGCGGCGGTGAAACACTTGCTGCTTCGATGAACATCGAATTCTTAGGAAGCTTGCCGATTCACCCCAAGATGCGTGTCGCTGCAGATTCGGGTTCGCCGCTTGATTATTGGGAGATTGATGACACCGTGACTGCATCACTTGACACCTTTGTTCAAAACGTCATCAAAGTCGCAGAGCAAACTGAGCCGAACAAGCCGACGCTTTCAATCAACTCATAAAGATCATCATCATGGTCATGACAATGCCGTTACTTGTCGCGTGAATCACCATGGGCGCAATGAGTGAGCCCCTGTATTCGCGAAGAAGATTCATGCCAATTGCGATGCTCATCAGTGCGGGAATGCCAATCCAACCTTGAGGGTGTATGGCTGCAAACACGAATGACGTTAAGCCAACTGAAAACACAACGCTGAAAAATCCTGACAGGCGGGAAGAGGACATTCTGAGTTGCCTGTAGAGCACGCCTCTAAACATGATTTCTTCAACAATTGGCGCAGCCACTGCAGCAAGCATTAAAAGGCCAATCTTGATGCCAACACCACCATTTGCAACTTCGACGATGATTGGATGTGAGCCTCCGCCAGTTCCATAAAAAGGATCGCCATCTCCCATTGAGATAAACAAGGACTGAATCGCGACAAGGATGAGCGTGCACACAATACCAACAGCCATAAATGGAAGTGTCATGCTGTAGCCAAGCACGCCCCACAACGTTTCACGAATCATACCCGTGCCTGAATGAAGACCGATGTCCTCTTTCAACTCTGACCACGAGAGGCCTCGAATCAGCGCCCAAGCAAGTGCAACTAAACTCCCAAAAAATGCGCAAAGGGTAATCACAAGACCAAGAATGGGTTGCTCTTTTACGCTCTCAGTTAATCCGATGACGCCAGCAAATGTCATGAGAACGAGAAACAACATCAACCAAACAAAAAAGAGTTCTGCATAGACGCCCTGCCTGCTATTTTCCGCATTCAGTTTGCTGACTAGTTTGCCTCTCATTGAGCGTGTAAAGAAGTAAATCAATAACGCAAAACCAAAGAGCCCAAACATCACGATGCCTAAGATGCCAAGTCCGACAACGAGAACTTTTGTTGCCTCAGATTTCTCGATTGCGTCCCGTTCAGTCTCATCCGCAAAGAGAAGTGTTCCAAACCAGCCCATTGATGCCTTGAATTCTGCTTCTTGTTCTTTTGACAAGACGCCACCAGCAATCAACACATCTAACAATTGTTGTGATGCTTCTTGCGGCTCAGTGAGCGACATGTCATGAGTCGCGAGTTCATCTCTCATTTTTTTTGCTGAGTTGCTTGCAGCTTCATCATCACCAAATGCGAGCATTAACGCCATGTATCGCTGTCGTTGTTCAACAGTTCCAATGTCTAAAGGAGCCGCTTGAGTCGCAACGAGTAATGGTTCTCCTGACAACTCCGAAACACCCACCATGTACTTTGCTTGCAGTTCCATCACAACCAATCCCGCAGCGTCTGCCCCACCACCCTCTTCCTCTTCAACGGCGGGTAGGGTTTGAAGGATAAAAATGACTGCGACTAAGCCAGCGATTGCGACCCACGCACATTTCACAAATCCTCGTTTTTGAGTAGATAATGGTGTTATTGGTTGTTCTTCTGATTGCATCGAGGCATCATACAGGTTGACATAGAGGGCGATTTTAGGTAAATTCTCCAATTCGACCTTTAATTTGTATGGGTCCTCGAAGGAAAAGAGATATGCCACGTCAAACTACATTTGCTAAACAAGGTGAAATTGAACCAGCATGGCGTCACGTAGACGCTGATGGACAAACGCTCGGTCGTATGGCAACAACGATTGCTACACACCTTATGGGTAAACACCGCCCAGAATGGACACCACATGTCCTCACTGGCGACTTTGTTGTTGTCACAAATGCTGAAAAGGTAAACATGACAGGCAAGAAGTTGCAGCAAAAAGCACAGCTTGTTTACAGTGGTTACCCTGGCGGTTTGAAAGCTCACAAATACAGTGACTTGATTGAATCTCATCCTGAACGAATCATCGAAGAAGCTGTTCGAAGAATGCTTCCAAAAACAAGACTTGGAAGAGATATGTTCAGAAGACTTAAAGTTTACAGAGGTCCTGAGCACCCACACACAAATCAGAAACCAGAAGCACTTGCGTGCTAATTTCAGCAGAGAGTTACCGATGGTCGGCAACTCCATAACTTACAGTTCTCAAGAGGGACTCCAAGAGTCTACGAACACATGACAGAAGAAAACACACAACCTGAAACAACCGAAGAAGTCGTCGCAACTGAAGAAACAGTTGCAACACCTTCCCCTGAAACAACAACAAAAAGCGCTCCAACAAGCACCCCTACTGATGGACATTGGTGGTGGGGTACTGGACGTCGTAAAGCAGCTGTTGCTCGCGTGCGTATCCGTCCTGGAGATGGCGCATTCACAGTCAACAATAAAGACTTGAAGCAATACTTTACCGAATCAAGAGATCACAAAGACATTTTGACAGTGCTTGAGAAATCAAACGCTAAAGGGTCAATGAGTGTTCATGTGAAAACAAACGGTGGTGGATACACTGGACAAGCAGGCGCGATCATCCTCGGCCTTGGACGTGCGCTTTCGAAGTACGATCCTTCACTTGAGTCAATGCTTCGTGAAAACGGTTACCTGACTCGTGACCCACGTCAAGTTGAACGGAAAAAACCTGGTCAACCTGGCGCACGTCGACGATTCCAGTTCTCAAAGCGTTAATCAGATTCAATTCGCTATTCAAAGACCTCTCTACGATTCGTGGAGAGGTCTTTTTTAATGCAACACTTTTAACGCCCTAGCAATGGCGTTGTACGATTCGTCTAGCACTGAAGCCAATTCAACGGTTCGTTTCGGATATCCACACCAACCGAACTTCTGTTTGAATACTTCACTATGTAATTGTGAACATTGTTCAGCATCGCTTAATGTCATTGTTGGGACCAAAACAGACCATTGCGAATGCTCATGCAATGACCTGAACTGAGCATCCGGGCTTGGCTTTGCAGTTGCCTTCGTTGGGGCCTTTACGATGTCAATGTTAGAAATTGCGCGGTCAACTGTTAGCGCTGTCAACTTCGCAACTGTTTGATTAGATTTTGGATCAATTGTTGAGCAAACCTGTTCTGTAATCGCCAACGCTTTTCCTACGTAAAACTCAATATCGCTAACCGGCAACTCCGTGAGTGCCCTTCCTGCGTGTTGCGTTGCAACTGAAAGTGCTGCTGGCAACGCGGACAACATCAGCGTTTGCTGCAATAACCATGCCCACCTCAAATCTGTCTCAATTGCGTCTAACTCGCCTTCTGTTGGCGTGTATTGGATTGAAGAGAGGTGTTCTTTTGCACTCCTTCTTAAGACATACATCGCCGCAACAATCGCGGTTTCATCTTGAACTGGAATCGCCGTCGCTGATTCTTCTAGTTCAAAGATGTTTAGTTGTGTTAACGGCGGCAGGCATGACCTGACCACTTCAGGGCTTAACAACACTTCACGAGCATCCTTCATCGAAAAGACAGGCAATTCGATTGTTGGAATTGACAAACGCTTTAAACGGTCACGACGCAACCGTGCAATTGCGCCACGCATCGCATTCTTCGTCCTTTTATATTCCGTCGCCAGAGCATTCCAAGATGCACCACTTTGAATGGCTGCTTCAATGTCTCTTGCATCTTGCCTAGTAAGCGGCTTGCTTAACGGCAATTCGCTAGAAACTTGCTCATTACCTTTTAAGATAGCCCTGATGGTTTCAAGCCCCCTGCCACTCTCGCTCTTCAAGTCACTGGCAACTTCGTTTATAGTTTTGCCCTGACCTTTGTAGCTCAATGCGAACTCAACGATGTTTTTCTTTTCGCTTGCAGTCAATCTTGAAAACGCGGAGGCCTGTTGTATTCGCCTTTTTCTCGATTCTTTGAACAAGTCTAAATGGGTTTCCTTGCATTGCAACCGCCGATTCCCTTCATTATCAACAACCCAGAGAAATGGTAAACCTTCATGACGAAGTCGATTGACCGTACGCTGAGACACGCCCAATGCTTCGGCAACTTCAATAAGTGAAAGGCCTACACCCGCTTTCATGTCCATCGTTCGACTGACAATAGCGATGGCTGCAACGAGATCATTTTTCAACGCGCTCCCAATCATGTTTGATTGTTCACTGATCTCTAAACGCAAGCCGGTGACTCTAAACACAACATAATCAAACGGATAAAGTCGTTCATCTTCTAAATCAAACAGCAGAGTTTCTAGTTGAGTTAACTGTTGCGCTTTGACGTGGAGGGGAGCCCTTGCAATTTGTTCAGCAAGACTTTGTAACTGCGTTGTTAGAAAGCGAGGGGCAACAGGCATGTTAGAACTGAAACAATGTAAGCGGTTTCTGTTGTGTAATGAGTCCTAACTCGCAGGCGTATTGGTAAAAGAGATTGAGCGAAGTTTCATGCTCTTGAGTCCAAGAGTAATCCATGTGTTCCGTAAGGTACGTGAGTGCCGTCGACCGATTCCATCCTCGCGAGTCAGATGTGTTTGAAACAACTTGCTCAATTCGTTGTTTGTTACATCTTAACTGTCTGTCAAACAAAGTCGCTGCTTGCTGTACTTTGTGTAACGGCAAGTTAGCATGCCCAATCCAAACAGCAAACACAAATGGCAGACCAGTTAACGTTTTCCATGCTTCACCCAAATCGGCTTCGTACGGATGTGTTTGAGTAACATTGTTGGTTACAACTTTATCCCCAATCATAAGAACCGTATCGGGCCACTCATCATGAATAGGATGTAATCCCTTCACATCGACAGGGACCACTTTAATAGTGTTTCCGAATTGCTTCTGCATCAAGATTTGCAGAAGCACCACTGAAGTGTGGCTGTCTGAGTCGCAATACACTTCAGTCACTTGGTCTAGAGGGATTCGTGAACAAACTTTGACAGTGAACGTTTCACCGTTACTGCTTAATGTGCTTACAGGTAACACAGAGACAGGACACGTACTCTTTTGATAATCGATAGAGGATGACAACGCAAAATCGACCGCTCCACCCTCGATCAGTGTTGCGAGTTCACTTGGCACGTTCGGAACGAGTTCGATTCCAGCATTTTGTTCTAAGCCAAAAATAAGCGGCGTTGTATTCATAAAATTTACAACACCAAGTCTTAAATCTTGTCGTTCAGCGAGTTGAGTCATTGGTTGCATGGTACTAAAAACACTCCTAACGGAGTTAAAACCATGATTTTAATCGAATTCCGTTTATGAGGGCGAGTTATCGGTCATTCATCACTTTTTTATGAGAATCATGCATTCACTTTGTAGAGTTGCCGATAGAAGGTTTGGAACGAGTGTTCTCGAACCCAAGTAACGAAGACGTTTTATAGGGACCGCCTACGGGCCGACCCACCTGCACGAAGCGTTTCTTGGGTTCGACGACATCCGTACCAAACTCTCTCTCTCCTCTCTCTCCAAAACGCTTCGTCCCGTCATCTCGATGACGGGACGCGTTTTATATGATGGAAGTTGTTTGTTGAAGTGGTTTAGAATCAACAAAGAGTGATTGTTTGTACACACGCTTCACTGATGGTGAGATTCTGCTCATGATTGCGTGTGGCACGACGCCCGCAACTTTTGCAAGTGAAGCGATTGACGCCCTACTTGATACATCTGAACTGATGAGCTCTACTGCCGTCCCAACAGACGCATTTGGAAACTCAGTGATATCAATTGCAATTTGATCCATGCAAACTGCACCAATCACTGGAGCGTCGCCTTCTTGCATTCCAGCGACTTTGACATACGCGCCTTCAGTATCGCCTTCTTGACCAACACCCATTGGGTAGCCAGCAGCATAGCCAACAGGAACAATGCCAATCAATGAATCACGCCTTGCAGTCCAGCGACCAGAATAGCCAACCGATTCCCCCCTCTTTACCGCACGAACGTGCGCCAAGGATGAACACCATTTCACAACTGACTTTAATCCGTCAAGCGGCTTCACGCCATTTGGAACACTACCAGTCCACGCGAGACCCACGCGCACCATGTTCAAATGTGTTTCATTCCAATTAACCATTGCTGCAGTGTTTGCTTCATGTAGCAAACAATCTTCTGGAATGAGATGTTGGTTTTCAGTTAGCAACCTTGCAAACAACTCGTGTTGCATTCTAGTTTTTTCTGCATCATGGACCGCTGATGCAAAATGCGTCAGCACACCTTTTAACTCTAACTTTGCATGATTGTGAATCGCCTTTAAAATCAACCCCACATGTTCTTCTTCACAACCACCCCGATGAAGACCCGTATCAATCTTGAGATGGACCGGAATCTTGAACCCAAATCGTTTTGCGCAATTGCCGAGCGCTTCAATATGTTCGATGGAATGAACTGTTAAGTGCACGGAACCCGAGGAAAGCCCGCGATAGACTGAGTGGAATCGGTCAATTGAGTACACCGGTGCGAGGACTAAGATGCGAGTGGTGATTCCCCTTGCGAGCAGCTCCCCTGCTTCATCAGGACTGTATACAGCGAGCAAATCGGCATGACGGCTCAACCGCGAAGCAACTCTCGCTGCTCCAAGGCCATATCCATCAGCTTTCACGACAGCACAAAAGCCACATTGCGTTCCAATATGATTACGGATTACGGTACAATTTGATTCTATTGCATGTAAATCAACGTGTAGTTGGCATTGTTGTAGTGTTCGTTCTGTTTGCATCCGTGCAATACTGTGTAGATAAAAAGTTCGTCCTCATTGATACTATCGTCAGCAAGCCAATTTTACCATGACCCCCCAGGACACTTATGACCAGTAAGAACGTAGATTTAGATATTTTTGACACCAAGGCGACCTTCAAATCGCTTGGACTAAACGAGATGATTCTCAAAGGTGTTGAGGCAGAGGGCTTCAGCCATCCGACAGTCATCCAGTCTGCACTCATTCCAGAGTCGCTTGAAGGGCATGACATTTTAGGACAATCTCGAACCGGCTCTGGTAAAACTGCTGCGTTTGGACTTCCTGCTCTCCATCTCATTCAAGAAGAAGATGCATACGGCGGACTCATTCTTGTTCCAACAAGAGAACTTGCTATTCAAGTTGCAAAAGAGATGGAATCGCTCGGCAAATTCACTAAACATATGGTTGTTCCAATCTATGGTGGCCAAAAAATTGGAACACAAATCACCAAGTTAGAAAAACGACCGCAAATCATTGTCGGAACTCCGGGCAGAGTCATGGACTTACACCAACGCGGGCACTTGCCATACAACAACATCAAGTTAGCAATCCTTGATGAAGTGGACAGGATGCTCGATATTGGGTTTAGAGAAGACATCCGAAAGATTCTTGGCCATTTGAAACAGAAGCATCAAACGATTTTTGTTTCAGCGACAATTTCAGATGAGATTAAACGACTCGCAAAAAAATACATGAGCAATCCGAAGAACATTGATGTCACGGATTCATCCGGCAGTTTGACGGTTGCTCAGGTTTCTCAAGAATATGTCACTGTACAGCCGTGGGATAAACAAAAACTTCTTTACCACGTGCTCTCAAATGACAAGCCAGACATGACGCTCATTTTTTGTAAAACAAAAGCGACCGTAGATAAACTTGCAAAGTTCTTAACGAGTAAAGATGTAGAAACCGCAGCGATCCATGGCGACATGCAACAATCAAAGCGTAACAAAGTGATGACTGCGCTTAGAAAAGGAAACTTGCAAACTCTTATTGCATCCGACCTCGCAGCAAGAGGCATCGATGTAGATGGCGTGACACATGTCATTAATTATGACGTTCCTGAAGATCCAGAAATTTATGTGCACAGGATTGGACGAACTGCTCGGGCTGGCAGAGGCGGCGAAGCGCTGATGTTTGTCACTCCAGAACAAGGGCATATGCTCACCAACATCGAAGCGTTAACAAACGTAGAAATTGTTGAAAAGCAATATGTCGAGTTCAAACCGAGTCCTGAGCCAAAAAAGATTAGAGCCAAGCGTAAAGCCGATGAAGATCGGATTGAAGAAGCGAGAAAAGCAAAAAGTCGTTCTAAGCTAGACATCCCTTCAAGCCAAGAAAGCAAAGACAAGGGGAGTTTCCCTGGAGGCGTTGTACCAACAGGTCTTCCAAACAAACGAATGGGCGGGCGAATTAGGCCGCGAAAGAGATGACCGTTCGTGTTTCAAGCGATGTTGTCGCAGCGCTTTCAAATGAGCGACCTGTGGTTGCACTTGAAACTGCAGTACTCACTGCCGGCTTACCCAAAACACATTGGAACGCTTCATACGGTGCTATCCCTGACGGTCTTGTTGATGGCGAGCCCGTGCACCTCGCACTTGCAAAAACGATGACCGATGTAGTGCTCGAAGGCGGTGCAACTCCTGCATGGATGTGCGTGCTTCATGGTGAGTTGGTGATTGGCGCAACTCAAGAAGAATTAGCGGCGTTAACACAAGACAAATCGAATACGAAGTGTTCACTCTCAGATATTGCCGCAAAGATGGCACACGGTCAACATGCTGGAACGACAGTCGCGACAACATTGCTCGGGTGCAAACATCCATCCCTGCCAAACCCTATTCGAGTTTTTGCGACAGGTGGCATTGGCGGCGTACATCAAAACTGGAATCAGGAACTTGACGTTTCAGCAGACATAACCGCACTTGCATCAACGCCAACATGCGTCGTCTCAAGTGGTGCAAAATCAATCCTTGACCTTCCCGCAACGCTTCAAGCGTTAGAAACGAACGGCGTTCCGGTTGTTGGGTTAAACACCTCTACATTCCCAACGTTTATCGAGCGAACGCCTGAGGATGGGATGCCAATTTTTCATTGTCAAAGTGTGCAAGACATCGCAACAATCGCAACGAACCATTGGCATGAACTCCATCAACAATCAGCACTCCTTGCAGCTGTCCCACTCAATTCAAGGAACGCGTTATCTTCTGGCACCCTGAGCGCTGTCATGGAGGATGCCGAACGTGCATTCAGTGATGCTGGGCAAGACAAGACGATGAGGACACCATTTTTGCTTGATTATCTAGTTAAAGTGACACATGGCAAATCACTCACTGCAAACATCGAACTCTTGGCGCAAAACGCGCGAGTCGCAACTGAACTCGCGTGCGCGTTGTGAGTTATGCCTCCCCTTGATATAATCTAAGGTAGGCATGGGGGAACAACAACATTGCAACATTAGGGTTACGACTCAACCAATGTCTAATCAAATTCAATCAGAAACGTGTATTGGTGTTCTTGAATGGGAAACACCACATGAGGGTCGTCTGCGCAAATGGGAAAACGGTCCAGTGAAGTCTGATGAAGACCCTTTCGTTCCCATCAAACTCAAAGACGAGTATGCACTTCGAGCTGGACAACTCGTGACCGCTGAAGTGATCCAAAAGAAATCAAAAAACAAAAAGAAGGGAAAGCCGAGAAATGTAAGGCCAGTCGTTGCATCAGTGACTGCTATTGAAGGCATTGACCCTTCAGCGTACGCTTCTCACAAACCATTTGATGAAATGACGGTCATTGACCCAGCGCCACGCATGACGCTTGAATACAAGGGCTGCCCCCCTTCGTGCCGTCTCATTGATTTGTTTTGCCCAATCGGATTTGGAACTCGCGGACTCATTGTTGCACCTCCAAAAGCAGGCAAAACTGTACTGCTTCAGAACATCGCTCAAGGCATTCATCACAATCATCCTGATGTAGAAGTCGTTGCGCTGCTGATTGATGAGCGTCCTGAGGAAGTCACTGAGTTTAAACGCGCAGTGCCTGCTGAAGTCCTTGCATCATCCAATGATCAGAACGTTGATGAACATATCGAACTTGGCATCATGGCAATTGAACGAGCAAAACGAAAGCTCGAAGCTGGAAAAGATGTTGTCGTGTTACTCGACTCGCTCACGCGGCTCGGCAGAGCATTCAACAATTCTAAAAAGTTTGCAAGCAGTGGTCGAACAATGTCAGGCGGGCTTGATTCAAAAGCACTTGAAGTGCCAAAACAATTGTTTGGTGCTGCGAGAAACATTGAAGGTGAGGGCTCGTTGACCATCATTGCAAGCTGCCTTGTTGATACTGGCTCTAGGGCTGACCAAATCATTTTTGAAGAGTTTAAAGGCACAGGGAATATGGAGTTGATTCTCGACCGTTCTATTGCCGAACTTCGACTCTTCCCTGCAATCAACCTCGCAGCATCAGGAACGCGAAAAGAAGATTTACTGATGGACGCGCATGAATGCAAAACTGTCATCGCTCTCAGAAGGCGCCTCATCAACATGAAACCGTCTGTGCAAATTCAACAACTCCTTAAAGCATTAGACCGATTTGAAACAAACGAACAACTCGTTAGCGGATGATGGCGAAACAACCAGACCAACGTCTCGTTCAAGCAATGCAAGCGCTTGCTTCAGGGAATGCAACTGACGCTGATTCCCTTTGCCAAGCAGTACTCAGTGATAAAAGAAATGACGATTTAGCGCTCGCACTACGCGCTCAAGCACTCAATGCACTCGGCCGTCATGACGAAGCGATGCGATCCATCAATCTAGCAATCGCGAAGAACAAAAAGCGTGCTGATTATTTTGGACTTCAAGCAGACATGCTGACAACCCGGGGCGACTTTCGCAAAGCCATTGCTTCGTATGACAAAGCGCTCAAGATTAATCCAAATCACCATGGCGTTCTTGCAGGAAAAGCAAACACATGGCTTCGGCTAAATGAACCGAACAAGGCGCTAAGTTTGTTAGAGCCAATGATGCAATCAGGGAAAGCTGACACAACGATATTGATTGCATATGCAAAGACATTGATGGCACTTGATACGCCGTTTGATGCAGCAAAGTGTTTACTTGACAGATTGCCCGCAGAAAATGAACCCAACGAGACGAGGCGAACACTCTACTTCACACTTGGCAAAGCAATGGAACTTGCAGGCGAGTATCAAAGCGCTTTTGAAGCATATACCGAAGGCAACGCGCTCTCTCCATTCGGCTTTGATGTTGAAGACGAACGAAAAAAGTATGAGCAACTTAAAGCACTCTACCCAGCAAATGAAATGGACACACTTCCTAAAGCAAACATCGATGCGTCAAACAGGGTCTTTATTGTTGGGATGCTCCGTTCGGGTTCAACATTAACTGAGCAAATCATTGACGCTCATCCAGATGCGACTGGCATTGGAGAATCTGAGGTTTTGCCAACACTCATCAATGACGTATTTTCAGTTGGGTCAATTGACGCTTGGAAGAATCTCACTGAGGATGGGCTGACGGAGATTGCAGGGAGTTACCTCAATCAAACGCAAAGCTCAAACGAAGAGAAAATCGTCGTTGACAAACAACTTGGCAATTTTCAATTTGTGGGATTGATTAAACAACTCTTTCCAAATGCGAAGGTGATTCATTGCACGCGTAATCCAATGTCAATGGGACTCTCTTGTTTTGCTCAAAAGTTACCGCCCTACTCCAATCCATGGGCAAGTTCACTTGAATCGATTGGTCAGTTTTATGCCGCGTATGCCTCGCTCATGAGTTTTTGGACAACTTGTTTTAGTGACATCTTAGAGGTGCCCTACGAAGGACTCGTCCAACAACAAAATGAGTGGACGCAAACCATTCTTGACTTTTGCGGGTTACCTCACAACGAGCAGTGTTTGCGATTCTGGGAAAGTGGCAGAACTGTGTTAACACTCAGTCAAGACCAGGTCGCAAAACCGATGTACAGCGATTCGCTGAAACGACATGAGCGTTTTGGTGAGTTGCTTGAACCGCTCCATCAGTACCTTTCCTAACACCCTAAAAGGAAACAGCCCCCTAAAAAGGGGGCTGTGTAAGGTACTCATTTTCAGAGTAATGAATTATCGATGAAATTACTTTCGTCGACGTCTGGCTGCAAGACCTGCAACACCGAGTAGTGCAAGAGCACCAGGTGCTGGAATTGCATTCAAACCTTCATGTTGGACAACTGCGCCACCGATAGTACCTTGAACGTTGACGACTGCAGATGAGAAATCATCTGAAACAACGCCTGTACCACCAACAACTGTAAATTGACCGATAAGAACGGAGCCATCAACAGCTTCGCCTTGTGCATCGTCTGGAGTCACAAACCATGAACCATTGTCCGTGTTGTAACTACCAGCATCGAAGTTCATGCCAATATTGTTGAGGGCATTGCCAACATTATCTGTAAGACCGATTGTAACCCAAGAGTCATTTGCGAGACTTGGGAATACTGCGAGCAACGCTGGATTGATATCCATTGATGTACTACCACCAAAGGCATTTTCATAGAAGTTGCCAGAAATGTCTAAAACACTACCAGCATTTCCATATACCGCGTCAATTCGATCGCCATCAGCAAGACCAGTGATGTACAAGCGATATGTATGGCCTTGAGCGTTGTCGCCCATTGAAACCATAGATGCCGCAACATCAGCACTAGCGCTTGATGCCAGAATCATTGAACCCATTCCTGCTGCAAGAGCAAAAATACTTGTATTCTTCATAAGAACACTTCTCCTTACGTGATTCGATTCGTTCGAATCATACGTGAGAACTTTCATTCTCCAAAACTTCCCATCAGTTTCCATCAATGAAAACTGATTGCTTCCAAGAGCAATGTAATTGAGAAACTCGCTATAGGCAATGAAAAGGTGAAAAAATACGCATAAAATCCCAATATTTTCTATTTTACCTATTGTGACATATGCACTTACATCGCTTTGTGAGTCAAAAAAAGCCCCTTGCAATTGCAAGGGGCTTTGAATGTACTGTTGTACGAACTCGACTTATTTTCGTCGACGTCTCGCACTCATTCCTGCAAGACCAAGCAGAGCTAGAGCACCAGGAGCTGGAATCGCGTTTCCACCAATAAGGTTCCAAGTGTTGCCATCTGCATCTTTACCTTGAAGGTTAACTGTCATTGCAGCCATATCATCAGCAAGAACGCCTGTGCCGCCAACGACTGAAAATTGACCGAGAAGGACGCGGCCGCCGACTTCTTGACCTTGGATGTCATCTGGAGTGACAAACCATGAACCGTTGTCAGATACTAAGCTACCAGCTGAGTTGAATGAACCAAAATCGATACCGATGTTGTTCATTGCGTTACCAGTTTGGTCTTCTAAACCAATAGTGACCCAAGAGTCATGTGCCAGACTTGGGAAGGCAAAAATCAACGCTGGGTTGATGCCTGCCGCAGTATCACTACCAAATGGGTTTTGATAGAACAAGCCATTTGCTGTAATGTCTAAGCTACTTTCTGCGTTGCCATAAACAGCGTCTACACGCCAACCTGCATCGAGGTTAGCATAGAGACGGTAAGTCGCAACATCTGCTGGAGCTGTTGTTCCACCAGTGTTGCCAAGGTGCACCAAATCTGCTGAAACGGATACGTCAGCTGTCGCTGCACTTGCAGCAATCAATGATCCGACTGCTGCTGCTGAGATTGAAAACAATTTTGTATTCATCTGATTTTTCCTCATATCTTTTCTTTCGTTTTCTAAAAACATAGTCACACAAGCTCGTCAGCAATTGACCGTTCCCACTGTCAAGGCCTCGAAGCACAATGCTTCCACGCTGCAACTATGCACACAATGTGAATGATGGCAAACACTTAGAATCAACTCTTTGCCTTCTCGTTCCGTTTGTAGGGGTTGGGGGCGTAAAACCATCTTTCTCTATCAGGACATCGACAATTATGGGACGTAGACTTGAGCCGAATCACTTCCATTTGGCCGAGATTCTAGAACTGCGCAAAAGAAAACCGCCGCAACGTTGAGGTTGCGGCGGTTTGAAGGTCGAACAAAAATGTTAACCAGGTACCAAATGGTTAACCTTTGCTTTTATCGTCTTATTTTCGACGACGACGGCTTGCAACACCTGCAAGACCGAGTAGTGCAAGAGCACCTGGAGCTGGAATCATTGAATATTCGAAAGCTTGACCGGTTGCTACGAATGTTTCAAAGTCTCCAACTTTACCTTGAAAGTTGACAACACCACTAACTGTGGAATCAGCACCAATCATGGTGAATTGACCAATCATGACGCGAAGGTCTGAACCTGCGAGACATTGGTCATCTTCTGGAGTTGCGAACCATGAACCGTTGTCAGTCATGATGTCGCCACCAGCGTTAAAGCCAGCCCAATCGATACCAATATCAAGCATTGAGTTGCCTGTTTGATCTTCAAGACCGATTGTTACCCATGAGTCTAATGCAAGACTTGGGAATGCTGGGATGAGAGCTGGGTTAATACCAGCTGATGAGTGGCTACCAAATGCGTTTTGGTAGAAACCGTTTGATGACGAGATATACAAGTCATTCATTGCGTCGCCATAAACAGCGTTCAATTGATCAGTAGCTGCTGAAAAGTCCGCGAAGATGCGAGCTGTCCATGTGCCGTCTCCATTGTCCATTCCATCAAATGAAAGGCCAGTGTAGTCAGCCATAGCAGGTACTGCGATCAGTGAAGTTGCTGCAATTGCGAGCGAAAGCGTTTTGTTATTCATTTGCTTTCCTTCCTCTATTTCTTTCCTAATTACTAGATCTAGTTAAAAAACGTACGTTGGTGATTGAATTCGTTCCAATCCAGAGCTGACTTGGCGGAAATGCATCAATCATGTTCCCCAACAGGTTGATATTCGTGAATCGAGGAGGTTAGTTCCCTTAACATCCAAAATTCTCTCTTCTCTTCCTTATTGAGAAAATTACCTAAACACTGTCTAGGTAACATGATGAAGGTAACGGATGAGCGTTCAGAGTCAATACAATCTTCATATTTTTCAATTGTTATTGCAAAAAAACGCCTACTAAACCGCCTATTTTGCCAAATGAGCGGTTTCTAGGCATCCTTTAAGAAGGAGGGGCGCTGCTTCAGTAATCTCGACCTGAACAATCTCGCCAACCATCGATTCAGCAACATCATGCTCAACGTCAAAAACACAAATCAGATCGCCCGCTGTGCGGCCTGAAAGCTGCACTTTTGTTGATTCCCACCGCAACTCAACGCCCTTCTGATGTTCTTTTGGACTTACTTTTTCGATAAACACATCTACGGTTTTCCCAACATATTCCTGATGGACCTCACCGCTTATTGTTGAGCCAATTGCAAGCAGTTCATTCAATCTTCTTCGCTTCACATCTCTTGGCACATCGTCTTCAAAGCGATCGATGGCGACCGTCCCCGGCCTTGGGGAATAATGAAACACAAAGTTGTTCTTGAATCGAACTTGCTTGATGAGCTCAACCGTCATTTGGAAATCTTCTTCGGTCTCAGTTGGGAACCCAACAATGATGTCCCCTGCAATTTCAACATCTGGAATGATTCGCCGAGCCCGTTCGACAAACTCAAGATACTCTTCAACGGTATAGCCGCGATTCATAAGTTTGAGAATACGGTTTGAGCCAGATTGTGCTGGAACATGAAGATAGTTACAAATGCGGGGACAGTCTCTCATGACAGTAAGAATGTCTTCGCCAAAATCTCGTGGGTACGATGTCACGAATCGAATTCGCTTGAGTTCAGGCACTTCATCATGGATTCGTTGAAGTAAACTCGCAAACGTCGTCACTTGGACATCATCATCGATTGGTTTTCTGAAAGCAGTAAGGCCCGGACCAATCTGTGGGACTTCGACTCCATCCTCGTTGAGCGCGACACCATGTGTGTAACGATAATGATTGACCGTTTGGCCAAGTAACGTCACTTCAATGACGCCCGTTTCAACAAGTTCTCTGCACTCTTCGATGATTGAATCGGGTGGCCGATGGACCTCTGCGCCGCGTGTGTTTGGCACGACGCAGTATGTACAAAACTTGTTACAACCGCGAGTGATCCGGACGTACGCTGACTTTCCCTCAGTCTGAAGGTAATCTGGATTAAATGACCGCGAGAGGTCAAGCAATTCCAAATTGTCTTCCGCAGCTGACAGTGCCGCAGAACGCCGCGATTTGTTCCCTTGAAGGGCTGCTCTGTCTGAGCGCTGGAGTGCAATCCCTTGAATAGCATTGTCAAGAAGTGATGGGAGCCGATTGAGCTCCGATGGACCGCACAGGAAATCGATTGATGGATACTTCCTAAGAAGGTTTTCTCCCTCACGCTCGGGCAAACATCCAAGCATTCCAATGATGACATCTCTGCCCCCATTCTTTTCAACACTCAGTTCTCCAATTCGACTCAACACTTTGTTTTCTGCCTGCTCCCTTACTGAGCACGTGTTAAACAACACGACATCAGCATCACTTCTCGAATCATGGAAGGAGAACCCCAATGTGGAGAGTTGATCTTGAACGAGTTCGCTATCAAGCTCATTCATTTGACAACCAAATGTCTCTAAGAAAATAGTTTTGGTAGGCGCGTCTGAATTCATGTTAAAGAACCATATTATGAACGAATCAATGGAAGAATGTGTGCCAACTGTAAAAGAACTGACGATAGGTACACTCTATGCGTGCTGGGCAAGGCATTCTCCTCATCTCAACGACATTATTGATGCTCGGAGTCATCATGGTCAATTCTGCATCGATGCGTGTTGCTTCGAGTGGTAGTATGGATTTTTATGATTTACTCACAAGTAGGCCAACACTGCTTGGTTTTGCTGCGTGCATTGCCCTCCTTGCTGGAAGCATGTTTCCCGTTGAACGGTTGAAACATACGATTTGCAAAATTCCCCTTTCAATCTTTGGATTGTTGTGCACTTGTGTGTTGCTACTCTGTGTGTATGTGCCTGGAATCGGCCATGAAGTCAATGGTGCTCATCGTTGGATTGCAATCGGCAGTTTTTCATTTCAGCCAAGTGAGGTGGCAAAATGGACTCTGGTCATTGCCGCAGCGTGGTGGACCTCAACGCACACAGAGCAATTAAAGCTCTTTATCAAAGGTTTCTTTCCTCCAATCGCATGCTTAGGTGTTCTTTGTGCTTGCATCGCACTTGAAGATTTGGGGACTGCAGTGCTACTCTTTATTGTTGGTTGCGGCGTGTTGTTTGTTGCTGGCGCAAAACTCGTTCACTTCCTTGCACTCATTCCACTGGCTCTAGGCGGATTGTACGTGGCTGTTTTTAGCAGTCCTTACCGAATTCAACGTTTAATGGCTTATATGAATCCATATGAGAATCCCGAATCAACAAGCTTTCAGATTTTGCAATCCATGCACGCAATTTCTGCGGGTGGCGGCTCAGGACTCGGGCTTGGCAATGGTATTCATAAATTTGGGTACTTGCCTGAAGACACCACAGATTTCATCTTTTCAGTGATTTGCGAAGAACTTGGGTTGGTCGGCGCATTGTTCGTCGTCATCTTATATGTGTCGATGATGATTGTAGGCATTTATGTGATTAAGCATGCACAAACAATGTTCAACAAGTTGCTTGTGTTTGGGGTGTTACTCACTGTTGGCACTCAAGCGACGATGAACATTTTAGTCGTCACTGCACTGATACCAACGAAGGGAATTGCTCTACCGCTCTTAAGTAATGGTGGCACTGGATGGCTTTTAACCGCATTTTGTATTGGGCTCATTGATGCCATCGACAAACAGAGTAAAGTTACAATCCCAAGCGAAGATCACCATGAACTCCAATTCGCACAGCACGCTTAACATTCTCATAGCTGGAGGAGGTAGTGGTGGACACCTTGCTCCCGCGATAGGCATCGCTGAACAACTCACACATCGCCATCATCGAGTATTGCTTGGTCACTCCGGACGAGACATCGATTATCAAATGATCCGCGGAACACCATTTGATGAAGTGGTGCTCCCAGCAAAGCCCCTGCTTTTCTCGCCAAGAGGTGTGTTCAACTTTGGTCGGGGTTTTAGAGATGCGGTAAAGAAAACAAAATCAATCATCAAAGAGCATTCAATTGATGGTGTCGTCTCAACGGGCGGATTCGTTGCTGCACCAGCGCTTTTTGCAGCGAAGCAATTACGCATTCCTTCATTACTCTTGAACCTTGACTCACCACCGGGAAAAGCAAACGCTCTGGCTCGCAGGTGGGCGACAACTTTGGTTTCTACAGTGCCCTGCTCATGGAACGATGCTGTCATCGTCCAACCCCCACTCCGGAATGCAAGCGCTGAACGCGTTGCTAAAACTGAAGCGGCATTAGCGCTGGGACTGTCGCCTGAGTTAAAAACGCTACTAGTCACTGGCGCTTCACAAGGTGCAAGCACCATCAATGAACTCATCACTAAACTTGCTGGAGATTGCCCACAACAGTTTGAAGGGTGGCAAGTCCTCCTTCTCGCAGGCAGCCAACACGAAGAAGTGATTAAAAAAGAATGGTCTGCAATCCCAGTCAAGTCAGTCATCATCAATTTTCTTCAATCTATGTCACTGGCATGGTCCGTTGCAGATGTAGCAGTCACACGAGGCGGTGCAAATACAATTGCTGAACTTGCTTTTCATAACGTACCGGCAATAGTGATGCCTTATCCATACCACAGGGACGAACACCAGCGATTTAACGCTGTGCCAATTGAACACGTTGGCGGCGTCTACATTGAAACAGACTACAAGTCTTTGGACGAAAATGTGGCGTGTGCAGGGAAACGGCTTTTGCATCTCATGCAAAGTGACCAAGACCGCAAAACGATGAAAGAGTCGCTCATCCAACTTGAATCCATTAATGGAAGCGTGACATGTGCTGAACTGCTTGAAAAAATAGTCCACGCTATGCAATCTCAGGCCGCAAAGCGTTAGTTTTTCACAAGAAATTGTTGGTTTCAGGGTCTATCGGGAGTATGCTTAGGAAAGACGTGCGAGGTTACTGCGCATGGCGTGTTGCTATGTCAATTCAAAAGCCAAATCCAAAGAGCATCGTTCTTGTTGATGAACATCAGCGGGACGTCGCAACAAACATGTTAAGCAAGTACAACATGGAAGGGTTGTTGGTGCATGATCCAATCATTGCAATGTCAGAACTCTGTTTGATGCACCAACTGATGCTTCAAGATACTGCTTGGAAAGACTGTAAACCAGCGTTGACTTGCGTACTCATTCATGTGGAGCGGACTGAACAAATTGAACAGTTCATCCAAGCAATGCAAAAATATCTCCCTCATGTTTCAATTTTAGAATTGCGAGAAGGGCAACTGACGCCAATTGAACACGTCGATCATGTTGTTGATCAGTTAGATGTTCCTGTTGTTGAAACCGAAGCCATCGACGCAGATGAGTTATCGATGTTACTTGATGGCACTCGCAAGCAAGAAGGGGACGATTCATGAGCAGGCAAGAACGAGGAGTCACATTGTTTGCAGGGAGTTTTAACGAACAACTTCTCGATGGCTTTTCACCTTCGAAAACTGTAAGAAACATTTTCGATGCGATTGGCGAAGTGTCTACAAGCACATCAAACTCGCCAATCAAAACCATCGTCTTAGACGAGCGAGTGGTTCATAACAATGCGCGTGTATCGATCGATGCAATTCGGAGCATTGACCCATCTGCAATCATTGTTTATTCAGGGAATCATCAGCAAGCGGACGCCGACGTATCTGTTGGTCAAGATGTAACAGCCGAACGATTACACTCCGCGATTGAAAACGCGTCTTCATTGCCCGCAGAGTTTAATTTGAGCGATGAAATCGATTTAGATGCGGTCTTAGGCATCGCCGATGAAGTCTCATTTTCAAAATCAACATCACAACTCGGAGATATTGATTTAGTCCGAACGCTCATGCACCAACCGACAGACTTTAGGAACACGCTTCTGCGTGTGTTACAAGAGCAAACCGGCTGGACCTATTGTGAAATCATCGACGATGAATCCTGTGCGCCTGATACTGCATTAACGACGTCGCTTCGTTATGGTCACCAAGAACATGGGTGCCTTGCAGCAATTGGCGGGTCAACAAGTGACTTACAACGTTGGGGGAGATGGGCTTCATGCTGGCTGGAGTTACATCGAAAACAGCGTGATTTAAAACTACTTGCATATCAAGATGAGTTATCTGGAGCTTGGAACAGACGGTTTCTTAAAACGTGTTTCAATCGAGAACTGAATCTCGCTAAAGAGTCGAGGCGACCACTCACGGTCATGATTTTTGATATCGATGATTTCAAACATTACAACGATACCTGGGGGCATGATGCCGGAGATGAAATCATTAGAGAAGTCGTCAAACTCCTTCGCACGATTATTCGAAAAGGCGATCATGTCTGCCGAATTGGTGGAGATGAGTTTGCAGTCCTCTTTTGCGATCCAGAACCTCCACGCGAGCCGGGTTCAAATCACCCAACCACAGTTGAAATTTTGGCGAAACGGTTTAGAGAGCAAGTTTCAAAAGCACATTTCCCTAAACTCGGTGAAGAAGCAACCGGAGTTTTGTCGATTTCAGGAGGACTAGCGACGTTTCCATGGGATGGTGTTGACGTTGACGCCATATTGCACAAAGCTGATGAACGACTGTTGCAATCAAAAAGCCAAGGGAAAAACTCGATTACCATTGGTAATCCAAACTCCAAAGAATAATTGCTCGCATGAGTAAAACGCTCATCCTCTCAGACATTCACTTTGCAAACTCAAGTTCGAGCGCAAATTCTCCTCAAGCGCTCTTGCCGTTGTTAGATGACGTCAACACATTAATTCTAAATGGCGATACAGCAGAGACATTGTCTAAAAAGTTACGAGGTTATTCGGTCGCAATGACAGAAGAACTTATTGCACTTGCAAATGAAACGGGCGTTGAAGTCGTCTTGGTGACAGGAAATCATGACCCCGACATAAGCCAAACAGATTATATGGAGCGAATGGACAAGCGCGTACTCATCATGCATGGGCACGCCATCCTTGAAGGCATTGCCCCGTGGAGCTGGCGAGCACCACTTATCTCTTCTTACATGAAAACGAGACCTTCTCCAGACTCGCTCGATTCAGTGTTATCACTTGTCACCGAGACTGCTCTGCAGGTAGGCACTGATGCGATTGAGTCAAAAATGCCAAGTACACTTCGACTTTTGGCAATGGCGCCATCTTCTGTGTTTCACATACTAAAAAGTTGGATGACATTTCCGAGACGTACGCATGAGTTTCTCAAAAAGTATTCACCAAACACCACTGTGTGTATCACGGGACATACGCATAGACAAGGCGTTTGGCACCGCGATGGTGTTGTCATCATCAACACAGGTTGTTTTGGGAAGTGTTCATTTCCCAGCGCGCCGCTGGCTGTGTTACTTGATGACGAACAACGAAGCGTCATTGTTAAGCGAATCAAAAAGACAAAGGGATGCTTTACCCGCTCAAAGACAATTGCAGAGATTCAGGTTTAACACGATTGAATCTTTTGAATTATGAAACGCTTCGCTTCAAGCAATACGTCAACAGAAATACCTGTATCAAAACCCATCTCTGCCGAAAGCTGATGGAGGGATTCTGTCGACACATTTCCTTCAGCCCCTGGAGCATAGGGACAACCACCTAGTCCTCCCACTGATGCGTCAAATCGACGAACGCCATTTTGAATCGCGACTCTAGCACAGTCAACTGCAAGGCCATTTGTGTTGTGCAAATGCAGTGTCAATGAATCTGGCTCAATGAGTCCATCAATGCCATCAAGCAATCGAAGAATGTCATCTGGTTCGGCAACACCGATGGTGTCGCCGTAATCAATATCATCGACTCCAAAATCAATAAGTGTTTGAGTGAGTTCTCTTAAGATTGCCTGCTGCGTTGGACCTCCAAATGGGCACTGAACTGCGCAACTGATGTAGCAACGAACTGTTTGCTTGTGTTCATGAGCGAGTTCAACTAATGGCTGAAGCCGTTTTACTGAGCCCTCAATCGTCGTGTTTAGATTCTTCTCGCAGAACGCATCACTTGCTGCTGTTAGCACACCGATTTCATCGATTGAAGTCGCAAGTGATCGTTCCCAGCCATGCATGTTTGGCACTAGCGCTGTGTATTGAACACCTGTTTTTCGTTTTATAGCACCAAGCACTTCTTCAGCGTCGCTGAGTTGTGGCACCCATGATGGATGCACGAATGCAGTTGCCTCAATCCGCTTCAAGCCACATTGTGACAACTTATCGATGAGTGCAACCTTATCCTGCGTTGGAATGATTGTCGCAATGTTCTGGAGCCCGTCTCTGGGACCCATTTCAGTAATCTCAATTGTTTGATTATGAGTCATGACTCACTTCCAAATCTGCTGTGAGTGGCATCACCTTCGTCTTGTAGACTTCAGAACCAATGTATACAAACAACTCTGTTCCATCTGAGAAACACTTTTTAGAGACCATCGCAACGACAGCACTTTTACCACTTCGTAGTGGACTGAGCGTGCTTGATGTAACAACGCCGACGGGCGTCCCACTACAAGTCTCATCTTTCCACAATTGAGAACCCGCGATTGGAAGTGCGTCATCATCTTCAATGTGTAACTGAACGAGTTTTTGTTTCGGTTTCCCTAAACTCTCCATCCGAGCAACAATCTCTTGACCGAGATAACACCCCTTATCAAATCGAACACGCGAGGGTATGAGATTCGATTCGTGCGGAAGATTTGATTGGTCAAAGTCAATCAAAAACATTGCAGCGCCCCGCTCAACTCTTGACATGTTTAAGGCGTACCAACCTACTGGACGAATTCCTTGTTCGATAAGCGACTTCCAACAAGTAACCACCTCATCAACGTGAAGCAAAATGCTTACTCCCTGTATGCCTAAAAACTCATTGGGGAGTGTCATTCGCTCTCCACAAGACACTGTTACGCCATCAGCATCTGGTCCCAAGCACCAAAGCCAGTGCGATGTTTGTGTGCAATCTTTGACAACAACATCTTCCATCACGATGTATTCATTGAAATGGTTTAACAAATCCTCTATCGCATGAATATCTGCGTCAATCACGAGCCGTTCTTCGAGAACATGCACAACGACGTCCGAAATAATTTTGCCTTGTCTGTTTACGACGAATGCAATTGTTGAATCTCCGACATTGATTTTCTCAAACTGCTGTGTTGAGATTCTGTTCATGAATTCAACGCGATCTTCGCCTGTTACTTCAATTGTTCCCCTGCAACTTGCATCAAAGACGCAACTCCCCTTCTGAATTGATGCGTATTCCAACTCGACAATTCCTGCAGTCGCAAGCACAACACACCCAGACTCTCCCCAAGGCAAAAACTCAGCAAGCATCGATTCTTGGTGACTTCCTTCAGCTGCTCCACTGCGTTCAGCACCTTCGTCAACTTTAGGGAGTGTGATTTGATACGCTTCTAGTTCTGCTTGGAGTGGTGAAGGGAATGCCATATTGTGCGTATAGTACCTAAGTCGCAGCAGCAACAAAATCGTTGAAAAGCGCTTGCCCTAAAATTGCATGTTCGGTTCGCTCAGGATGCCACTGAACACCGATGTACCACGGCTTCGATTTATCTGCGACTGCCTCAATGACTCCATCTTCACTCCGCGCAATCACATCAAGTGAACCAGAATCAGAAAGTGCTTGGTGGTGGTGTGTATGCACAACACCATCGCCTAAATCCCCAACAATGTTGTGTTCGCCTTTTTGATGGATTGACAGCACATCGCCATCAAGATGTTGAATAAGCGTTGCTCCTGCTTGCAATCCCATGAATTGCATCCCCAGACATATGCCAAAGATGGGCACTTCAGGACATTCTTGGAGCTTCGTCAACAAAGCCAATTCAAATTCTTGGCGGTGCTCATGAACCTTGGTTGCCTTTGGGTGTGTTTGGATGCCATACGCTTCCATGATGGGATCATCACCACCTGTAAACACAAATCCGTCACACCGGTCAACATATGCATCGATACATCCGACTTCAGGCGGCAATATGACGGGCATTCCGCCCGCTATGTGAATTGCTCGGCTGTATGCCTCGCCAGCGCAGTGCTTGTTTTTTATGATGTCAGCGGTGATTCCGATGATTGGAGCCATATGCAGAGCATACATGAGGGAGCAAAGACTTGCCTCAAAATGAGTGCTCTGTTAAGATATCTCGCTTCTCGTCGCCCTCGCGATGTAACTGCTAGGGCTACTTCTTGTATCCACGACGAAAGGACCTTTTTATGACTGGCGAATACGGTAGAAATCCTTCAAAGTCTTACCTCAAGACTGATAAAGACGGCAAGTATTACATTGACTACAAATCTGTCGATGATTTGCGTCGTTTAATGACACCAAACGGGAAAATCTACTCACGAAAGCGACTCGGTACAACTGCGAAACAGCAACGCATGGTTGCTCAAGCAATTAAACGTGCGCGATACATGGCACTCTTGCCATTCACATCAGGTACGCTTTAAACCGAACGTCATTCTGAATTTTTGTTTCTACTTGTGAGATGCATTCGCCCTGAATAGAAAGCGGCGAATCGTTTGTCCAATCCATTTCCAAACGAGTTTAGAACGAAGTCTGCGGAGTTCCTCATCCGTTGGATCAACGGCTAACCCTTTGTTGACCCATCCCCACGCCATTCTGTACCGTTTGTTCTTGATTGAAGCGAGTGCAAGATTGTGAATTGAAGCGAGGCAACGAGGATCTTTTCGAAGCACTTTTCTGCTCGTCGATATCCCCTCTTCAAGTTGTTCATTTGCAAAGTAAGAAAGTGCAAGCAATCGTTGAAATTCGAGTAACTGCGCTTCTTCTAACTCACTTGCGACAATTGGTTCAATCAGTTGAATCGCTTGAGTCGCATTTCCGCTTGCTAACAATAACTCCGCAACTTGACGTTTATGTTCAATTGAAACTGACTCGTCGAGTTGCTCGGTATACTCTTGAAGAAGTGGTTTTGCTGCTTCGTAACGATGCATTGCCAAGAGTGATTGGGCGAGATGGAGCGTCGCAGTTGGATGGGATGGGTGTAAACGTCGCACGAGGCCCCAAGCGATAAATGCTTCTTCCCACCGTTGTGATTCCATTGCGATATTGCCTGCACGAATGTGCGCGTCGATGTTCGCGGGCTCGAGTTCGAGCACGCGGTGCAGTTTCACAATCGCTTCAGAAGTTCTGCCTGTTCCAGCGAGAACATCAGCATGTAAAAGGAGTGCTTGTACATTCCCCGGATCTTCTCTTAACTCTTGTAGCAATATCTGGGAAGCTTGTTGCCCTTGACCTGAACTTACAAGTGCACTTGCAAGTTGCAAACGCCCACCAACTACAGAGGAGTCAATCTTTATCGCTTCTCTTGCACACCAAATGGCGCGTTCAACCTTGTCTTGTGCCGACAAACTGCAACTCATTGCAACGAGTACAGATGCTGATTGATCAGGGAGCGCGTCTTGCGCGAGATAGAAGGACGTTTCTGCTTCATCAAACTTTCCAAGTGCAGATTGAGCATCAATGAGCATCGCCCACGCTTGTTCAAGCGTTTGCTTCATCGATAGCGCGGTCTCTAAACACTTTTCTGCTTCGCTGAATCGTCCAAGTCTTAAGCTCGTTGCACCAACAGCGAGTTTTGGGTCAATTGCCTCAGGAAGTAATCGAGCTGCTTGCTCAAAGCACGCGAGTGCCTCAGCATCACGCCCAGTTCGTTCTAGAGTTAGCCCGAGATTGAAATGCCAATCGCCTTGGTCTGGATCAATCTCAAGGGCCTGCCTAAGTTCATGCTCAGCTTCAGCCCAACGACCCCGTTCGTACAACTCTAGTGCCTTGTCAACATGTTGTTCTGCGTCTTGCCAATTATCCATGTGTAAGTCTCATGTAGAACGCATATTGTACTTGAAACTGAGTCATCAGAAAAGCGAATAGCGACCGTCTGAGTACGCTTATTAGAATACAATAGTGATACGGTCGAACACATGTATATCCGAATGAATAATCTGCTTACGCTTGCACTTTTTACCTGCTCAATGAGTCTGATTTCAGGATGTGAATCACCACAACCATCCCCTCATCAAGACAGTTCATCGTTCCCATTCACGATTGAGAATAAACCAACTGTTACGGTAACACCAGCCCCAGTTGCGAAACCAACTGAGAACTATCGCAAACGACTGTTAGATACGTACGAAACGTACTGGCCGCTCATCTCAATCGAACAACAACATGAAAAGTTGCCGAGCGTCCTTTCAGATCCACTCCCAGAAATCAGGATGTTCGGAATAGAACGTGTTGCTGTATTACTTCGGGACAATGAGGCAACGATCGAAGAGCTACAACTCACAGTGAACTTACTTAAAGACTCGAATGAAAACGTTCGTTTTGCAGTCGCAAAATTGCTTCCTGAGATTGAGTTTTCTGGCTTGGAAGAGTATGTCACGCTTGCACTCGCAGAAGAAACAAACGTTGACATTGCAAACGCAGAGCTCATGTTTTTCCAACGTCACCCTTACAGCGGTTCTTACGATGTCATCGTTGACAAGATGTTAAAGGGGTCTATCCCGCCTGCTTCTCTTGCGTTAATTGAGTTACTCAAAGCACATCAGATTTCGGAAGAGCGGGCACGTTCCCTTTATCAACTTGTGAATCAAATCCGAAAAACGGACACCACTCCAGAATTACTCACGATTGAAGCAATGGTTGGAAGTGAAGCGAGCCGCGAGGAACTTGCGAGTTACCTTCACAGTCAAAACCGAGCAACTCAGTTAGCCGTTGCAAAAGGTTTCGCAGAAGCAGGATATGCAACACCACTGATTGGTTTCGCGCACGACAATGACTTCTATAAACTTGCACTTAGAGCGCTTCAACAACAAGCAACAATCGACGCATTTAAATCGCTGATGCAGTTACAACGACCTTCAGATGCCGATTGGGATGCTGCCGTCAATAGCATTGGACTGAACCTCTCAACGAGTGAATTGTTGCGAGCCGACGACATGCTTCAGCGAAGTGGTAGAAATGAACTCCGTTTAGCATTGTTGCAGTCCGTTTGGGAACAATCACAATCCCGGCCACTGCCTGAACGAAGAACAATTGCTAAGCGCACTGTTCCACTTCTTATTGAAACTGGTGACGCTGTCAGCGCACTCCAACTGCTCGACACATTTGGCGAATCGCTCGTAGATGAAGACATGCTCGCTTTACGATTCCGCGCAGCCATTTTCGCTTCCGCTTGGGATACGGCAGCTGATGCGATGCCTACTGCAGAGCCATGGATTGATGCTTGGCTTGAACTCAAGGAATCTAACAAGGCAGTTGCAGATGTCATGCTTCAACAGATCAAGAGCCGCTTTGAATCAAGTTTGAATGAAAGCCAATTAGATTTACTTGGTTTTGCCCCGCACCCAAATTCCTCAGAAACTAGTGAAGAAAGTAACTCCTAACAATGGCAAAGAAAAAAAAACGAATGAGAGTTGAATCCGACTCAATGGGCACAATGGAAGTCCCATCAATAGCGCTATATGGCGCAACAACCCAGCGGGCGGTGTTGAATTTCCCAATCTCCGGCAGGCCCCTGCCCGCACCAGTCATCTCTGCATTCGCATTACTGAAACGAAGCGCAGCAATTGCAAACAACAGATTGAAGTTACTCGATCCCCAACGGCGGGACTTTATTGTGGATGCTTGCGATGAAGTGTTGATCGCCCTTGAGGATGAATCAAGACATGATGGCATGATGCGTCATTTCCCAATTGACGTCTTCCAAACTGGTTCAGGCACTTCAACAAACATGAACATGAATGAAGTCGTGTCGAACATCGCTTGCAAGGCAGCAGGCAATAAGATTGGCGCAAAAGATCCTATTCATCCAAACGACCATGTCAATATGGGGCAGTCATCCAATGACACCTTCCCCACTGCGATGCAGATTGCTGCATGCGTTGAAATTCGCATGCAACTCATTCCTGCACTGAAAGTGTTACATAAAAGCCTAAAACAGAAATCAAAAAAGTGGGACAAGATTGTCACCGTCGGCCGCACACACTTAATGGACGCAACACCAATTCGACTTGGCCAGATTTTTTCTGGGTACGCTGCATCAGTTGAGTACGGCATTAAGCGTGCCGAACGAGCCATGATGAGGATGGCCGAAAACATGCCAATTGGCGGAACGGCCGTTGGCACAGGCATCAACACCCATCCAAAATTTGCCTCACTTGTTTGCCGCGAGTTGTCCAAAGCGACAAAGATCAAATTCCAAGAAGCAGACAACCACTTTGAAGCACAAGCGACAAGGGACTGTGTTGTTGAAGCACATGGTGAGTTAAAAACAATCGCGACTAGCATTTCAAAAATAGCTAACGACATTCGATGGCTTGGCTCAGGCCCACGTTGCGGTCTCTTTCAACTCGCTCTTCCAGCGGTCCAACCCGGTTCATCAATCATGCCGGGCAAAGTGAATCCCGTGATCAGCGAATCTGCAATGCAGGTCTATTGCCAAGTCGTCGGAAATGACGCTGCGATTACGTCTGCTGCAAGTGGTGGCATCGGTTCGTTACTAGAACTGAATCTTTGTATGCCACTCATTGCTGAACGTTTGATTGAGTCCGTTGTCTTACTTGCACACACATGCCTCATGCTTGATGAAAAACTCATTCAAGGGTTAGAAGTGAACAAAGAGATTGCGGAAGGTCTCGTGGAACAATCGCTGATGGTTGGGACAGCGCTCGCGCCAGTCATTGGGTACGACAAAGCCGCAAAGTTAGCCAAAGATGCATTTGCGAGTGGTGAAACAATTCGAGAATGCGTCCTAAGAGAAGGGTTATTGAGTGAAGAAGAACTTGATGAACATCTCGACTTTATGGCAATGACAGAGCCCCAACCGTAACAAAACAGCGCACAGTTGACCAAAATTTGCATAATGTGAGTGAGGAGTCTCTATGAACCTGCTGACAAAGACTAAGAAAGAACTCGGATTAATCGGAGTTTTTGCATTATCTACCGGCGCAGTGCTCAGCAGTGGCTTCTTCTTGTTGCCGAGTTTAGCGACCCAGATGGCGGGCCCAGCAGTCATTTTGTCTTATCTCATCGCTGGATTGCTCCTCATACCACCGATGCTCTGCAAGATTGAACTGGGCACAGCAATGCCTAAATCAGGCGGCGTTTACTACTTCCTTGACCGCAGTCTAGGACCGATGGTGGGCACCATTGGAGGTTGTGGCATTTGGCTTGCATTGCTCTTGAAAGCGGGCTTTGCACTTGTTGGCATGAGTGCGTATCTCCAGATTTTTTTACCGAGTGGCATGGGCGATTCTTGGTTTACACTCATCGCACTGGTACTGCTCGCCCTGTTCACGGGCTTAAACATCCTTGGCGCGAAGAAAACTGCGATGATGCAAATTGTCTTTGTTTCAGTTCTATTACTCTTGCTGTTCTGGTTCCTCGCAACTGGCAGCATGGACATTCTGAATAATTACGAAGCAAAAGCACATCACTTTGATAACTTCTTCACTAGCCCAAGCGGCTCCGGCAACTTCTTAGCTGCAGCTGGTTTGGTCTTCCTAAGTTATGCAGGCATTACGAAGGTCATTAGTGTTGCTGGCGAGATAAAAAATCCAGAGCGAAATCTCCCGCTCGGCCTGTTCATTTCAATTGGCATGGCTGTCATTATTTACGTTGTTGGCTTAACCGTCATGGTTGGCGTCAGTGGTGTTGGAAATGGGGAACAAGGGTTTATCACAACAGACGAAGCGGGCACGCTCACAAATTACACACCCGTTGCAACTGTCGCTGCACAGATTACTGGTTCAAACACAGGCCTCTACATTATGGGATTCGCAGGGATTCTCGGATTCTTGGCGGTTGCGAACGCGGGAATACTGAGCGCTTCTCGGTATCCACTTGCAATGAGTAAGGACCACCTCCTTCCTCGCTTCTTGAACCAAGTTGATAAGAGGGGAACGCCGAGAGTTGGCATCATTCTTTCTTCAACACTTATTGGCCTGTGCATCATCTTCCTTGACCCACTAAAAATTGCGAAGCTCGCAAGTGCGTTCCAACTTCTCATGTTCGCACTGCTCTGTTTATCTGTCATTGTCATGAGAGAGACGAAGCTCGATTCTTATGACCCTGGATTCAAAACACCGTTTTATCCGTGGTTGCAACTGATTGGGGCTTCATCATGTATCGCAATCATCTTTATCATGGGGTGGTTGCCGGTCATTTTCTCCACAGGGATAGTCGTTGCAAGCGTCATTTGGTATTTCATCTATGGGCAGAAAAGAGTTGATCGTTATGGCGCCATTTATCACATCTTTGAACGATTAGGAAGAAAACGATTTGCTGCACTTGATATTGAACTCAGGGGCATCCTCAAAGAGAAAGGATTACGAAAGCACGATCCATTCGATGAGATTATCGCGACAGCGCAGTTTGTCGAGGCATCTCCAGATGCAACATTTGAGTCCATCGTGAATCAAGCATCGTCAGAACTCTCATCACTTGTTCCCGTGACTGCACAATCGCTTGAAGAGGGTTTCCTTCATGGCACAAAAGTCGGCGCAACTCCAGTAACGGGCGGCGTCGCTTTGCCGCACCTTCGAGTTGCAGGCATCCAACAACCGCTCATGGTTCTCGTGCGCAGTCGAGACGGCATTACCATTGACATGACAAATGCGTTTGGTCAGCAACGTGAAAAAGATAGCATCCATGCAATTTTCTTCCTCGTGAGCCCAGATGATGACCCATCACAACATTTACGCCTGCTCGCTCAACTTGCAGGACATGTCGAACAAGAAAACTTCATGTCGACGTGGCTTGATGCAAAGACAGGTCAAGAACTCAAAGAAATCTTGCTTCGCGATGACCACTTTGTCTCACTTCTCATTCAATCTGGAACGCCTGCGGGCTCACTGATTGATGCACCAATCCACAGCTTGGGATTCCCCGATGGTTGCCTTGTCGTACTCATTCATAGACGAGGCCACATGGTTGTTCCGAGAGGAAGTACGATTTTAGAAGAAGGCGACCAACTCACTATCATTGGTGATGAGCGAGGGATTCGCGCACTCAAACAACAATTTAACTTGACATAAACGAACACCCCCTAGCGTTTGCTAGGGGGTGTGCTCCACAAGGGAGGAAATCGGAGAGAGGGAGAGAGAGTTCTTAAGGAGAGATAGTTATTAAGAGTTAAGAGTGTTACGCGGTCCTGCGTTGAAAGTTCATTAATAGTTAAATATTTGCTGTTCTAACTCCTTCTATGCTCAACCCTCAACAATGTGAACGCAAAAAGCTAAAAAATTAGCAAAGCGTCGTTATTGGGTTAAAAAAGGGGTTTATTCGCTGTCGACAGCCGCAGAGGTGTTCACATTATCGTGATGCTGTTCAACGGCTGCATACACTTCTGCAAGCGCGTAATTTGTTGGATTTCCCTCGACAATCGGTTGAAGCACTAAAAGAATGCTCTTTGTGCTTTCTTTCGCCCTGTCCCGCTGGTCCTCATTTTCACAGAAGTACATGTACTGACCGAGATAGAGACCCACATCATTTCGAGCATCTGCATCAGCTGGATACGCAGCGCACCTGTCTCTGATTATAAAGAGCCCCTTGTCAAACGATGTGAATGCTTCGTCAACCTGACGGTCGCCGAGTTGCGCTTCACCTAGGAAGTAGAGTGACCATGCATGATCTCTTGGCGCTCTGCCATTCTCAGGATCTTTTTCAATCAGTGACTCAAACACATCATGTGCAAGCGTGTAATACTCAATGGCTTTGTCAAATGATTCTAGATTGACATTAATCTTTCCGCCACGTTGCAAAATGTTTGCGTAATCACGTTGGAGTTTTAAATCTCGTGGAGATGCGTTTGCCATGTACCGACGCTCTTCAATGAGTTCGTCAATTGCTTCTTGCGCTTTCTCGTTTTCGCCCATTTTGATCAGAACGTCAACGCGCGTCATATCAATTGCATTCTTTACGCGGGGTGCTTTGATGCTTTCTGGAAACTCTACAAGAAACTCATCAATTGAGGCATCTGCTTTGTCTAACAAGATGAGGCATTTTGCATACTCTTCATTAGCACGTTCGATATCACTCAATTTATATTGCGTGACAGCGAGTGCTTGTTTCTGTTTGTTTACACCGCGATTTACTAACTCGGTGTTTAGTTCAAGTGCCTTGTTGTAGTGATCGCGCGCTTTTGCTTGATCTCCGAGATTTGCGCCACGCAAACTCCAATAGTACGAGCCATACAAACTATGCGTAAGGGCTTGAACCGCCATGATGTCATCTTGTGGACCTTCTGTGGATTCAAGTCTGTCTGCATATGCGATTGTTTTGTCAATGACATTTTTCCGCACATCCGTGGCAGCATTGAGTTTGACGATTCCAGCATAAAAATCACCCACATTTTCTCTGAGCATTTCCATTGCCATTTCATATCTATCTTCAGCGATGATTCGCTGTTCATTGGCAATGTTACGTTGATGGTTCGCTTCAACCATGCCCCATGTTGTTCCAATGAGACCTAAAACTATAGAAAGTGCAGAGACGATGACTGCGACACAAGTACGTTTGTACTTTTTCGTAAAGAGTCGCAGTTGATAACTGATTGATAACGGCCTTGCAATGATTGGTTCATTGTTTAAGAAGTGACAGATGTCTTGGCTAAACTCAGCAGCAGATTGATACCGACGTTCTCTTTCTTTCTCCATCGCCTTAATGACGATTGTTTCAATGTCGCCCTTAAGCGAAAGATTGACTGTGCTCATCGTGAGCGGACGTTCATCTTTAATAATGCGTACAGCTTCGTGAATTGCTAAACGCCTTAAATCGTACGGTAAGTGTTCTGATAGCAACTGGAACAAGATGACGCCGAGCGCGTAGACGTCTGAACGAATGTCAATTCGGTCAGGATCCGCGTCACATTGTTCGGGGCTCATGTACTGAAGCGTACCGATGAGTTGGCCCATTGTTGTTTCCATTGTGGTGACAGCTAAGTCTGCATCCGTTGCACGCGCGACACCAAAGTCAATAATCTTTGGGTCACCATTGTTATCAACGAGAATGTTGTCTGGTTTCAAGTCTCTATGGATGACACCTTTTTGGTGACCATGATGGACTGCGTCGCAAACTTTGCCAAACAGTTCGAGCCGGTCCCGCAAACTCATATCGCGTTTTTTTGCGTAATCGGTAAGACTTTGCCGCCCTGTGATGTATTCCATTGCGAAGAATGGAACTTCACCATTTTCGCTTTCCCACGTGCCCGCTTCATAAATTTGCGCAATGTTTGGGTGGCTGAGTTTTGCAAGCGTCTGTGCTTCAAAATGGAATCGGTGCAGCGCCATGTCACTCGCAGCGCCTGCTTTAATAATCTTTAAAGCAACACGACGTCGCGGTGCTTCTTGCATCGCCTCGTAGACAACACCCATGCCGCCGGAAGCGATGATGCCGAGGATGCGATACCGACCGATTTCGGAAGGCATTCCCTGCGTCACAAACTTGCCGGGCTCAGGAACGGTCCCTTTGCCTGATTCATCCGTTGGCAAACCGATAGTTTCGGCGTTTGGATCAGTTGGAAAATCGTTTGTTGACATTTCTAGAACAAATCCCCTTTGGTCGTTCAACACATTTGGCAGTGTAGTCTGCTTGTTTACAATAACATGAAGTTCTCTTTCCGCATACTAAAAATCATTTTTGAGATAAAAACCCGCGAGAATTGCTCTATGTTGCCCTCATAAGTCATTCAAATGGACCACGCGACTTTTCGGACGTTACTTCAAAAAGTGGTACCCTTCATTCATATGAAACCAACAATTGCAGTCGGAAACACATCAATCATTGACTTTGAAGTCACAGAAGCGATGGCTCCCGTTTTTCATGGAAAACAGATTCATCCCGTATGTTCAACGTGGGATTTGGCTCATCAGTTTGAACTCGCCTCAAGGTACGCGCTAGAACCACACCTCGAAATGGACGAGCAAGGCATTGGCTCGGAACTCAGTGTGAAACATCTCAAACCAGCACCAATAGGGCAAACTGTTAGCGTGACTGCAACGATTACGTCACTCGATTCGACCACAGTGGTCTGCGATTTAGAAGCAAAAGTTGGTGAATCTCTGATTGCGACCGGTACACAAGTTCAACGAGTTCTTCCCTCTGATAAAATTAAAGGTCTTATTCAACACGCAGAAGAGGAACATTCTTAGGACACATTTATGTCAGAGCAACACTTACTCACTGAACTCGATGGCCATGTCGCAATCATCAGGATAAACCGACCAAAAGTACTGAATGCGCTGAACCTTCCCTTAATGGAAGACTTGGCAGCGCTCCTTGAAGGTTATGACAACGATGACAATATTCATGTCGTCTTGCTAGCAGGCAGTCAGCGCGCTTGGGCAGCTGGCGCAGACATTGGGGACATGGCTACCGCTTCTTCAGACGAAATGCGAAAGCGAAATCAGTTTGCCACGTGGGAACGAATCAAAGCAATCAAAAAACCAATTGTTGCTGCAGTCAGTGGGTTTGCTCTTGGCGGCGGGTGTGAGTTAATGATGCACTGCGACATCATTGTTGCATCAGAGAATGCAAAGTTTGGACAGCCCGAAATTAACATCGGTGTCATGCCCGGCGCTGGCGGGACTCAACGGCTGACCCATGCTGTTGGCAAAGCGCTCGCTATGGATGTCGTGTTAAGTGGACGATTTCTTTCAGCAAAAGAAGCGCTCGCTTCAGGACTCATCAGCAGAGTTGTTCCAAAAGAGTTTTGGTTTGAAGAAGCACTCTTTGTTGCGAAGCAAGTTGCAACGAAAGGTCCTGTTGCGCTTCGTGCAGCAAAGGCCTCAGTCCTCAACGCAAACGAGCAGTCATTATCTGATGGACTCCATGCTGAACGACAACTATTTTATGATTTGTTCGACACCGAAGATCAGGCAGAGGGCATGACTGCATTTTTAGAAAAACGAAGACCTCAATTTACTGGGAAGTAACATGACGACAGCAACACAATTCGAAACAATCGATGTCACAAGTGAAGGTGGAATCTGCACCATCACACTCATGCGAACTGATGTGTTAAATGCATTTAACAATGCGTTAACTACCGAGCTCCTTGCAGCGTTGAAAGAATGTTCAAAGAGTACGGACGTTCGCGTCGTTGTCATCAAAGGAAGTGGCAGAGCATTTAGTTCTGGTCAAGACCTCGCTGACCTCAAGGAAAAATATGTTCCGGGACACGAACCACATCTTGGTGAAGACTTGAAAAAGCGGTATGACCCCATCATCAAATGTATTCACCGAATGGAAAAACCAGTCATTGCTGCAGTAAATGGTGTCGCCGCAGGTGCTGGTTGTTCGCTTGCACTTGCTTGCGATTTAAGAGTTGCATCAGAACACGCTTCGTTTATTGAAGTCTTCGTCAATGTCGGGCTCGTCCCAGACTCTGGCTCAACATGGACCTTACCTCGACTCGTCGGCATTGGCAGAGCAATGGAAATGTGCCTCACAGGGAGAAAGGTCGATGCTGAGGAAGCACTCACAATTGGATTAGTGAATCAAGTGGTTTCAGCTGATGAGTTAGATGATGCAGTGAGTAAGCTTGCGGGAAGAGTGGCATCCCTTCCACATCGAGCGATTGCATTGACAAAACGACTTCTTAACCAGACATTTACAAATGATTTAGACGAACAGCTCATTCAAGAAGCGTTCGCTCAAGAAACTGCCGGCAGAACACACGACCACTTTGAGGGCGTCGTCTCATTTATTGAAAAGAGGAAACCGAACTTTACGCATGAGTGAATCTCTTATGGTTTCAAAGGCGTATGTTTAGATAGATATGATGTCACAAGCAAGCAATCCAATCGGAGTCATCGGCACAGGAACGATGGGCGCAGGCATTGCCCAAACTGCAGCAGCAGCGGGCTGGAAAGTCAAACTTTTTGATACAGATTCAGAACGAGTGAACCAAGCGATTCAAAGTGTTGGCAAACGGTTCGACCGGCTCGTTGAAAAAGAAAGAATCACAGAAGAACAAGCTGAGTTAAGTAAATCAAGTTTAGTAGCTGTTGCATCGCTCGATGAATTGCACGACTGCGACCTCATTGTTGAAGCAATTGTTGAAGCTTTTGACATTAAGAGTGCTCTATTGAAACAACTTGGAAGTATTGCGCCAAGTGCCGTACTTGCAACGAACACGTCATCACTCTCAGTTAGCGAGTTAGGAAGCGCGAGCGACGTTGCTGACCGAGTTGTGGGACTACACTTTTTTAACCCTGCTCCAATCATGCCACTTGTTGAAGTTGTAAAAGGCGAACACACATCAGAACAATCTGTGCAACGTGCAGCCCTTCTCGCAGAAGCGTGGGGTAAAAAAGTTGTACAAGCATCAGATACGCCGGGATTCATCGTCAACCGTGTTGCAAGACCGTATTACTTAGAGTCATGGCGAATCGTTGAAGATGGATACGCTACCGTAAATGAGGTTGATGAAGCCCTTCAATTACTTGGCGAGTTCCGAATGGGACCCTTTATGTTGACTGATCTTATTGGGCAAGACATCAACGTCGCAACAACACAAAGTGTTTGGGAACGGCTCGATAAGCCAAGTCGCCTTGCTCCAAGTCATCTTCAAACTTCCTTAGTTGAAAAAAATCATTTAGGGAAGAAAACGGGTCGCGGCGCATATGCACACGATGACAACGGAAATGCAACGCCTGCAATCATCCAAGATTCTTGCGAGTTAGAACTCTCTGATGTTCTTTCAAACGCAATTAACTCATTTTGTTTGGAAGCAACATGCACGTCAGGCACCCCCCTTGCAAAGTACATTTTCTCGAGAGTGCTCGTCAGCATCATTAACGAAGCACTATGGGCGAAAAGCGAAGGGGTCGCGTCAGAACAGGATATTGACACTGCAATGAAACTTGGCACGAACTATCCAAATGGTCCATTTGAGTGGACCGAACGCATTGGGATGGAGAAGGTCT
This sequence comes from Phycisphaerae bacterium, assembly GCA_016845245.1. Classification (GTDB taxonomy): domain Bacteria; phylum Planctomycetota; class Phycisphaerae; order Phycisphaerales; family SM1A02. Next base: position 21,460 of record JAERSY010000025.1, on the reverse strand, counting down.
TAGAATTGCTTGTTGCACTCAACCAAACAGTTGATGATGGGCGTTTTGAAGCCCCACCCTCAGTGTCACTCGCAACCCCATAACAACACAATCCCAATGGCAAATCGTGGGTACAATATCCAAGATGTCACGAAAAGTTGCAATCGTATCTGCTGTCAGAACCCCAATTGGGCGATATGGCGGCGCATTAAGCTCAATCAGGCCAGATGACCTCGCTGCCCTAGCAATCAAGGAAGCGGTTTCACAGTCGAATGTGAATCCTGAATCGATTGATGAAGTCTATTTTGGTGCCGCAAACCAGGCAGGCGAAGATAACCGAAATGTTGCTCGCATGGCTGCACTTCTTGCGGGGTTACCCGAGACAGTTGCGGGCTCAACCGTCAACCGCCTTTGTGCTTCAGGATTAGAAGCAATCAATGTTGCAGCAAGAATGATTGAAGGCAATTGTGCAGACGTCATCGTTGCAGGCGGCGTTGAATCAATGAGCCGCGCGCCATTTGTCATGGCAAAGGGCGCGACTGCCTTTGACCGTAAATGCGAAGTGTACGACACGACAATTGGGTGGCGATTCACGAACCCGAAACTCTCCGCTTTGTATGAACCCTATTCGATGGGCGAGACCGCTGAGAACGTGGCACGTCGCTGGAACATTTCCCGCGGTGATCAAGACACATTTGCATGGACGAGCCAACAGCGATGGAACAACGCAAATGAAAAGGGACTCTGGAAAGACGAAATCGTTCCTGTTGAAGTCCCTCAACGAAAAGGCGACCCAATCGTCGTTGATACTGATGAACACCCAAGACCCGAAGTTTCAGTTGAGAAACTTGGGACGCTTCGAACAGTGTTTTCTTCAGCAGAAGATGCAACAGTGACAGCTGGGAACAGTTCTGGTGTCAATGATGGCGCTGCTGCACTTGTTCTCGTCGAAGCAGAACTTGCGAAATCACTTGGTCTACACATCATGGGGTATGTCGGACCTTCGGCAGCCGCCGGTGTCGACCCAGCAATCATGGGCATTGGCCCAGTCAGCGCGACTCAGAAACTTCTTGAACGAACTGGCTTAACTGTTGATGACATCGACCGTTTTGAACTGAATGAAGCGTTCGCAGCACAATCACTTGCTTGCATCCAAGAGTTAAAACTTGATAAAGAAAAAGTAAATGTGCATGGCGGTGCAATTGCGATGGGGCACCCACTGGGCTGTAGCGGGGCTAGACTCGTCGTCACACTAATTCATGAGATAAATAGGATGAATCTCAGCAAGGGGATTGCTACACTTTGTGTAGGTGTTGGACAAGGACTCGCCACACTGATTGAAGGAGAAGCATCGTGAGTGCAAGCGCAAACGTTGAAGTAAAAGTGAAAGATGGCTCGGGCGAAGACCCTGAAAAGTTAGCTGCATTTGAAGCACATGTTCAAGCTGGCGGATTAATCGAGCCAAACGATTGGATGCCAGAAGACTATCGTTCATTGATGCTCCGTATGGCGGAACACCATGCGAACAGTGAAATCGTTGGAGCTTTACCTGAAGGTGAATGGATTACTCGAGCTCCAAATCTAAAGAGAAAACTCGCACTTACTGCGAAAGTGCAAGATGAAGTAGGACATGGACAAATGCTTTATGAAGTTGCCCAAGATTTAGGCAAATCTCGTAACGCAATGCTTCGTGACCTCATCACAGGTAAAACCAAATATCACAATTGCTTCAATTACCCCTGCCCCACATGGGCAGATATTTGCATGATTGCGTGGCTTATCGATGGCGCTGCAATTTTGAATCAAGGCACTCTTGCACACGGCTCATTCGGTCCGTACATCCGAACAATGAGACGCATCAATATGGAAGAGGCATTCCACTTTAAACATGGTGAAGACATGGTGCTCACACTTATGAGTGGCACTGAACATCAGAAAAAGATGGCTCAAGATGCTTTTGATCGATGGTGGGGACCGTCAATCGCATTCTTTGGTCCACATGACAGACCTGATGAACTTGAACGGCCAGCAATGAAATGGCGAATGAAAACCGCGACAAATGATGAACTGAGACAAAAATTTGTCAACCGATTTGCACCAGCAGCGATGGCAACTGGACTTGTCATTAATGTTTGCGAAAAGGATGAACACGGGATGGTCACGAAAGCAACGCCCGACCCATTGCTGAAACTCGATGAAGAAACAGGAAACTGGGGATTCACTCAGCCAGACTGGGATGAGTTTTATAGAGTCATTCGCGGCAATGGTCCATGCAATGATGAAAGAGTCGCGCTAAGAAGATTCTCGTACGAACAAGGCGAATGGGTCCGGAACGCAATTCTTAACGGACAAACAACTTCTCAGAACTAAGCATGATTACGAACCCTAGAATCAAACCGCCAATCGTAACTGACGAGCTAAATACTCAAGAAGTACACGCATTCCCCGTTTGGGAAGTCTTTACAAAAAAGAAGGAAACCGACGCGCATACGCATGCAGGTTCATTAAGTGCGCCAAACGCGCAGATGGCAGCGAACTTCGCAAGAGAGCATTATGGCCAAGACCAAGTCTGTTGTTCAATGTGGATTGGATTACGAGATGATTTCAAATCTACAGATGCTTGTGAAGATACTTATGAGTTGTTTGTGCAGTGGAATGCGGGCGACAGACACGTCCACGTCGGTCAAGCCAACGCTTCTAGCCGTGAAGATGCTGAAACGAAGTGCAAGACGGAGTTTGTCGGCGACAAGGAGTTTTACACCATTTGGTCGCTTCCACATCAAGCAATGCATGCAATCGATGGCGATGAAGACATGATTTGGCGGACGACAGACCAATCGTATCGACTCGCAAAAGGGTACAGCAAAATTGTGCGTCAAAAATGGGATGCCATTCGCGCTTCTAAAGAAGTTGACGATTACCAAAAAGAAGATTTGAAAGACACGTTTTAATCATGAGCACAATCGATGAAGCAACTCAGCAAGCAGTCATAAACTTATGTTTATCTATTGCAGATGACAAATTGTTTTTGGGACACCGAAACAGTAACTGGACTGGAATTGCTCCAATCCTTGAAGCTGACATCGCATTCTCATCCCTAGCCCAAGATGACATTGCCCATGCAAGTGCACTCTACGAACTTGCAGGCAACCTCATGGACGAAACTGCAGACAACATTGCATTTGGGCGAAAACCTGATGCTTATTTGTGTTCTAACATCGTGACCAAAGATGACCAGTTTGACTGGGCAAATGCAATTGCACGTCAGTTTTACTGCAGCAACTTTGACTTACTTCGATTTGAACGACTTTCGAATAGTTCATGGAGTGAACTGGCCGCGCTTTGCAAACGGCTTGTAGTCGAACAGCAAATTCAAGTGAACCACATCAATGATTGGGTTAAACAACTCGCAACAGGAACTCCTGAATCAAAAGAACGAATCACGAATGCGTTAAATGAATATGCAGATGCTGCATCAAGCATGTTTGAAACGCCATACGGTTTCGATTTACTGATCGAACAAGATGTTGTGAACGTCACCGAAGATATTTTTGATGCGTGGCAAGCAAGAATTGCTGAACAGCTGTCACTTGTTGACATCTCTGTAGACTTTGAAAACACTGCTAGCGAGAATGAAGGCGGACGAAGTGGCGTCCACTCTGATGACTTTGCTGATTCACTGACCGAATTGCAAGCTGTGTATAAGGAAGACCCCGCAGCATCATGGTAAGTAAGCAAGCCATTATCGATGTCTTGCTGACCATTCCAGATCCAGAAATGCCAATTAGTATCGTGGACTTGGGCATTGTCGAAACCGTCGAGTTAAGCGAGCGGGCTGTACACGTGGATTTGCTACCAACGTTTGTTGGGTGTTTGGCACTCCCAGCGATTGCAGAAGAAGTCAAAAAGAAAGTTGGTGACGTTGATGGCATTGACAATGTCACTGTTGACTTCATCTACGACCCGCCATGGAGCACAGACCGAATGACTGAGCAAGGCATCAGCGACCTCGCAAAAATGGGTATTGCAGTGCCTGATGGCTCTTGTTGCGGCGAGGGCGGAAGTTCATCTTCACTGGTCGAACTCCAAACCTCAGCGATTCGTTGTCCGTGGTGCGACTCTGAAGACACGACGTACACAAGCGCTTTTGGCCCCACGAGATGCCGCTCAATACACTATTGCAATGCGTGTAGACAGCCATTTGAACGAATGAAACAAGTGTAGAATCGAAGCGCTGTGGATGGTATGATACGGTGCTATGGCAACCGAAAATCCATCTCACAGCACTACAAACGAAGGGCGTGAGATTGCCTCGTCTACAACCCCATCAGCGATGAACACGACCCCAATAGAACTTGGACAGATTGAAGTCCTTCAAATTCTCAATGAGCATGGCGAAGTCGATAGCGGTTTAGAACCAAACTATTCAAACGACGAACTCATTGAAATGTATACCGCAATGGTTCGAGCACGAGCTTTTGACAAGCGGATGCTCACCATGCAAAGGCAGGGTCGAATGGGGACGTTTGCTCCAAACCTCGGTCAAGAAGCATGTATTGTTGGACAAGTCTATCCCCTTCTCAAGGACGATTGGTACTCGCCTTCCTACCGTTCATTTGGCGCGCAACTTATTCGTGGTTGGCCGATGGAACACCTCATGCGATTGTGGGCTGGTTTCCACGATGGATTCCCCCCACCCAAAAATGTCAACGACTTGCCGTTTTCAATCGTCATTGGCTCGCATGTGCTCCCTGCTGTTGGCATTGGCATGGGAATGACATACAAAAAAGACCCGCACTGTGTCGTTGTGAATTATGGAGATGGTGCGAGCTCCCAAGGAGCCGTTAGCGAAGCATTAAACTTTGCAGCTGTATACAAAGCGCCAGTAGTCTTCGTTTGTGAAAACAACGGATGGGCGATTTCAACACCAATTGAAAAACAAGCAAGCAGCGAACACTTTGCGAAGCGCGGTATCGCATTTGATGTTCCAAGCATACGAGTCGACGGCAACGATTTGTTTGCAATGATTAAAGCAACAGAAGAAGCAACGACTAGAGCTCGAAATGGTAGCGGCCCAACGCTCATCGAAGCAGTCACATATCGAATGAGTTTACATACAACTGCAGATGACCCGACGGTCTACAGAAAAGACGAAGCCGTAGAAGAGTGGGAAAACCGGTGCCCCCTCCTCCGATTTGAGTTGTATTTGAAGCGTAAGGGCGTCATTGAGCAGTCAGATATTGAATCGATTGAACAAGCATGCGATGACGAAGTCATTCAAGCGCGTGAGAAGTTTTACGCAATGGACCCCGCTGATGCAACTGAGATTTTCGACTACATGTTCACTGAACTGCCGGAGGAACTGAAAGAACAAAAACGAGAATACTTGAAGCGACTCTCAAATAAAGGAGTCACCGATGAGTAAACTCACAATGGTTGAAGCGTTAAACCTTGCACTCGCCCAAGAGATGGACAGAGATTCAAACGTCGTCCAGATGGGTGAAGATATTGGTGTAAATGGTGGCGTATTCAGAGTCACAAAAGATTTGCAATCGCAGTTTGGCGAGAATCGAGTGCTCGACACTCCACTTGCAGAGTGCGGCATTGTCGGAACTGCAGTCGGGATGGCAGTCTATGGACTAAGACCTGTTGTTGAGATTCAGTTTTCTGGTTTCACGATGCAGGCGTTCGACCAAATCGAACAAAACATGGCGAGGTTGCACAACAGAACACAAGGCAAGTACACCGTTCCAATGGTGCTTCGCACGCCATATGGCGGCAACATTCGGGCTGTTGAACATCACAGTGAATCAAGGGAAGCGTACTGGGCACATACTCCGGGGCTTCAAGTCGTCATTCCTTCTGGACCACGAAATGCTCGCGCACTTCTCGCAGCAGCCATTCGTTCGGACGACCCCGTCATCTTTTATGAGCCCAAAGCAATCTACCGTGCATTTAGAGAAGAAGTGCCTGATGCCCCAGAGTTACTTGAAATCGGGAAAGCAAACGTTGCAATTGAAGGCACAGACATCACCATCATTTCTTACGGCGCAACGCTTCGCACGTGTGTAGAAGCTGCTCAAGATTTAGAAGAAGACCACAATGTATCAGTGGAAGTGATTGACTTGCTTTCAGTATCTCCAATTGATACTGAAACCATTGCAACGTCGGTACAAAAAACTGGACGCTGCCTGATTGTTAATGAAGGTCAACGAACGTGTGGCATTGCTGCAGAACTCATCGCACGCATCAACGAAACGTGTTTTGAGTACTTAGAAGCACCAATCAAGCGAATCACTGGTTTTGACACCGTCTTCCCTTACTTCCAAGTTGAAGAACATTACTTGCCTGAGTGCGAAGAAATTGTTTCAACTGTAAAAAGCATTGTGGCTTGGGAATAAAATAAAACAAATGGATTTCAAACTTCCAGATTTAGGTGAAGGCATTCACGAGGGACAGATTCTCACGGTTCACGTCGTAGAGGGACAGTCTATTCATGAAGATGAATTGCTTATGGAAGTTGAAACTGACAAAGCAGCCGTTGAAATTCCCTCCCCTTGCACAGGCAAAGTCGTAAAGGTCCATGTTCAAGACAAACAACTCGTCCATGTCGGCGATGTCATGGTGACATTCGACGCTGGCAATCATGAGCCAAGTCCAACACCTAAAGAGCCCGTGAAAGAAACAACGGTAGTCGACAACACACTGGATCAAGAACCGAGAGTAAGCTCGCCAAAGGTACGCACATCACCGTCTAACCGTAAACTTGCAAGAACACTTGGTATTGATTTAAGTAGTGTTCGTGGAACTGGGTCCGGCGGACGAATCACCCGACAAGATATTGAAAATGCCTCGCAAACACCGAAGCAATCGATTACGAAGGTTGAACCAGTACAGCGACCAGCGATTAAAGTTGAACAATCAATTGAGGGTCTTCAAGAGCAAGATGAGTATGGCGCAGTGATTCGCCAACCAATGTCTCAAGCAAGAAAATCAATTTCAAAAGCGATGAGTTTAGCTTGGGAAACAGTGCCACATGTGACGGATTGCAATGATGTTGACATCACTGCGATTGACGAATTGCGAAAAACGTTCCATGACCCCGATCAGCCAACGCTCAAGTTAACACTCTTGCCATTTGTGATTAAAGCTGTTTGTCGAGCGTTAAAGAAATACCCAATCTTGAACGCTGCAATCGATAGTGAAACTGGCGATGTCTTGTTTAGACAATACGTCAACGTTGCGATTGGCGTTGATTCTGAACGTGGCCTTATTGCACCAGTCATTCGAGATGCTGACACGTTAAGTGTTGGTGAGATTTCAACCCAACTTGAACAAATCATCGAGAACGCACGAAGTGCAAGTTTCTCAATTGCTGACACTCGCGGTGCAACGTACACAATCTCAAATGCAGGCGCTGTCGGCCGCACAAGATACTCAACACCCATTATTCAACAGGGCACTGTTGCTTGCCTAGCAGTAGGCAGAGCAAGAAAAATGCCATGGGTTGTCGATGATGAGATTGTGCCACGCCTGATTCTTCCATTAAGTCACTCGATTGATCACCGACTCATTGATGGTGGAAGAGAGATTCCGTTTATTGAGCACTTGATGAATGACCTTGAACACCCAATGCGGTTTGTGGTGTAACGAATGGTCGTCGGGCAATTCAGCCAAGAAGTTGATGTCCTCGTCATTGGCGGAGGTCCTGCTGGATACACCGCTGCATTTCGGGCTGCAGAACTTGGAAAAAATGTTGCAATCGTTGACCCACATGAAAGTCTTGGCGGAAGGTGTTTACACCAAGCGTGCATCCCTTCAAAAGGCGCGCATTACGGTCAAGATGTTGAAGAAGTTTCTCGACTTCAAGACTCATTAAAAAAAGGCCTTGAGCAAAAATGCACATCGCTTGGAATTGACCGTCTCATCGGAAATGCACACTTTGAATCTACGAAAAAGGTGCAGATTACAGGCGTACACGTTTCAATCGTGAAGTTTCGGAAAGCGATTATTGCAACTGGTACCAGCCCAAGAGAAACGATTTGTGAACACTGCATTCAAGTGGAAGACATCTACCAAGAGAATCCGCCTGCTGGGAAACTCCTCATTATTGGAGGAACTGCTGAAGGCGTTGAAGCTGCAAACTTTTTGAAGAATGAAGATGTCACCTTGTGCACACAAGGACAACTTTTACCCGCGTTCGACAAGCGAATCGTTAAACTTCTTGAACGGAGCTTGAAAAAAAGTGTGACAATTGTTGAGGAGCTGCCTGAGTTACATGAGTTTGACCAAGTGATTCTTGCAACGGAACGCAGTGCACAACTCAGCGAACTTCAGTTAGAAAACGCTGACGTAACATTTGATGGTGATGGTATTGAAATCAATGATGCATGCCAAACATCACAATCGAGAATTTTTGCTGTTGGCGATTGCACAAATTCCTGCGCAGACGCCGCTGTTGCAATCGCGCAGGGAACAATTGCTGCAGAAGCAGCTTGCGGTTTAGACAGTGTTCTTGATGCGCAGTTTGTTCCAATTGTCTGCTGGGGCGCTCCAGAGATTGCGCAGTGTGGTGAATTCAATGAGCATGTTGTGGGCATTCGCTGGGGGCAATCAGGGCTAGCACTTTTACGAGGAATGCAACAAGGCACGACTTTTCTTAGTTACTGCCCAGATTCTGGACTCGTCCTTGGTGTTGGTTATGTTGGTGATGACGCTGTTGAGCTGATTTCAGAAGGCGTTCTTGCACTTGAAATGGGTGCAACTCTCTACGACCTTGCTCAAGTGATTCGCCCACATCCAACACGCTGCGAGTTACTCGGTGTTGCTGCAAGGGAAGCGCTTAAACAGATTTCATAACTCATGTTTTGGACCGTGATCTGTTAATGGAACGCGCTTACGGTCTGGCTCAACTTCAGTTAGTGGTTCACACTCAATGCCAGTTTCTGCATGTCTGCGGGCAAGATGTTGATAGATTCGCGTCCCTTCACGTTTCCATGCAATCTCTTTTTCGCCGAGTTCTTTAATCACTTTGGCAGGACATCCAGCCACAAGCACATTTTGAGGGACTTCAGTACCAGCCTTAACGAACGCCATCGCTGCAACAAAACTGTTCTCGCCAATCACTGCTCCATCCATGACGACCGCGTTCATCCCAACCATTGCATTCTTCCCAATCACGCATCCATGAAGGACTGCTCCATGACCGATGTGCCCATCTTCTTCTACGACAGTGTCTTCGCCAGGGAAACTGTGAACGACACATGTGTCTTGCAAGTTGCTCCCCTTCTTCATGATGAGCCGGCCGATGTCGCCACGCAAGACTGCGCATGGACCAACAAGGCAATTCTCTTCAATGATGACATCGCCAATCACGACGGCCGTTGGATGCACAAATGCTTTGGGGTCAACAACTGGGCGAACGCCTTCATATTCATATATTGGCATTATGCTTCTACCTTCTGAGGCGCAGGAATACATGTCCTGCATTGAACAACGTTAAACCGACCAGCAATAAATGCAGCATCAGTGAGCGTCGCGTTCCCAGAAGGATTAGCACCACTCACATGGAAATCACTGAACGCTGCTGATTGATTGACCCAAATGTTTCCTACAAGGTTACATGAAACTGGCACCCCTGCTGAAGTCATTGCGTCTAACGCGTTTTCAATCACATCATCATCAGTACTGTAAAGACCACAACTGATTGCGCCATGTTCTCGTGCAATAGAAGATGCAAGTTGAATCGAATCATCTGTTGATTCTGTTTCAACGATAAAGACAACAGGACCGAAACATTCCGTCGCAATTGCATCGAGGTCTGAGGCGTTTGTTTTCACAATTTTGATTGAGCGGGTTCTAGCTTCTGGGAACATCGCGTGCTCAATTCCATCTCCAGCTCTAAGGACGTCACCTTGAACACCATCAGCTCTCTCTGCCGTTGCTGGATTTTGGACAGCGCCAAGAACTTCGTTTGCTCTTCCTTGATCACTGAGCATCCAATCGACTGACTTTACAATTGACTGGGCGACGTCATCGAATGACATTGGGCCTTCAGCCGTTTGAATGCCATCTTTTGGTACAAAAATGTTTTGTGGTGTTGTGCACATTTGTCCCGAATACAAACAGAGTGAGAAACCAAGGTTCCCAGAAACAGGTCTCATCGACTCAACACTGTCAATGATGATGCTGTTGATGCCTGACTTTTCGGTGTACACAATTGCATCGCCTGAGTTTGCCTCAACCCATTCTCCGAATGCGGAGCCGCCTGTGTAATCAATGATGGAAACAGCGTCATGCTTCACGAGGGCCTCTGTTTTTGGCGCATCTTCTGTGTCTGCAACAAGCGTCACAACATTCGCGTCGAAACCCGCTTCTTGCAACACTTCTTGACAAACACGAACGGTCATCGCAGATGGCAATATCGCTTTAGGATGGGGCTTCACAATCACTCCATTACCTGTCACTAAACTAGCGAACAATCCCGGATAGGAGTTCCACGTCGGGAACGTTGAGCAGCCAATAACGAGTCCGATGCCTCTCGGCACGACCCTAAACTGCTTGTCCAATGTGACGAAGTCATCTTTACCGACTTGTTTCTTCCAAGTCGCTTCAGATGGGCAGTCGAGCATTGCTTTGTAAGCATATGCAATTGCTTCGAGCCCCCTATCTTGAGCGTGCGGTCCGCCTGCTTGGAACGCCATCATGAATCCTTGACCAGTTGTATGCATGACTGCAAAAGCCATATCGAAGCTTTTTTTGTTTAACCGATCTAAGATTTCTAACGCGCAACCAACTCTTGTCTCAACAGAACTTTTTTTCCATGCTTGGCATGCGGCATTCATCGAGGTCATTAAGTCATCGATGTCAACATCTGGGTAGGACACACCTAAGTTAATGCCATAAGGAGACGATTCGTCTCCAATCCAATTGCCGTTGGTCGATTGGGATAGCGAGAACTCCGAACCAATCACTGAGTCAAAGAAAGCTTTCCCGTCAGACTTCGCGTTCTCACCATAAATTTTTCCGCTTGGAACTTCAGGGTACGCAGAATAGAAGCCTCTATCTTGAATGGCGTTGATTGCGGATTCGATTTTTTCTTGATGTCTCTCAAAAAAACAAGCAGTCATTTTGGACTCCGATAACTAGTTAAATGTGTGTTAAGTACGCATTGTACCTTGATTCTTGATTCAGAAATTGAGATGTGGGTAACTCAAAAGCGCTTTTGATTTCATATAACCCCTTCCTATCACTTACAATACAGATTGCGATGTTGCGTCGAGGAGATTCCTGGTGAATGAACACAATCAACATTCTGAAGGATTAGTGCTTTTCCAGATTCATGGAAAGCGGTTGCCACTTATTGAAGTCCCAATAGACCAAGAGTGCATTCTTGGACGTTCACCATCGAGCACACATCAACTCGCAAATCGCTATGTCTCAAGGCACCATGCCAAAGTTGAATGCAAAGACAACAACTGGGTGTTATCTGATTTAAAAAGTCGTTCTGGCACGTACCTCAACACGATTCGAATGGAGCAAGGCGAGGAAGTCCTTATTCATTCTGATGACCTCATTCAGATTGGACCGTGGAAGTTTCTTGTCAGGTTGCCCGGCCAAACTGACAACTTAGACAGCCAAATGGTGAACGAAATCGATAACTGCCCTGCCACACCTGAGAAGGGCGACGATATCCCAACGCTCGTACGCACAGTCAACGGCCGTTATGAAACAAACATGGACCTCCTCCTTCAACTCAAATCAGATGAAACTGTCAACCGAGAGATGGGCTGGGGCATTTTTGTCGACAGATATGGCCCCATTATCTGTGGATTTGCTCGCAATGCAGGATTGCCGAGTGGTGAAGCTGATGATGTGATGCAGAATGTGCTGTTTAACTTCTTCAAAGTTGCTGACCAATTTGAATATGACCCAAGCAAGGGGCGGTTTCGGGGTTATCTGAAAAGAATTACTCTGAATGCCATTCGTCAGCGCTATCGAAAACGAAGAGAAGCGAATCTAGATACGCATGGAATGCAAGTCGCAGAAGATGGAAGAGATGACCTTGAAGCAGTTTTTGATCGAGAATGGGCTGAACATTTACTTTCAGAAGCCATGACCGAAGCAAGGCCGAAGTTTGAACCAAAAACTTGGGAGGCCTTTGAACTTTACGGAAGACGTGGCATGAGTGCAGAACGCGCTGCAGAGCGATTAGAGATGACGCCCGAGTCCGTCAGACATGCAAAATCAAGAGTCATGAAAGCCGTCAGAGAAATCGTCACACGGCTCAGAGAAGAAGAACTTTAAAGACGACAGAGTACAATGCCAACTTGTTGCGCTCGTAGCTCAGTTGGATAGAGCATCGCTTTCCTAAAGCGAAGGTCGCAGGTTCGAATCCTGCCGGGCGTGTTATGGATGTTCAAACACTTTTCTATGTCGCTATTGGTGGTTCAATTGGGGCTGTACTCAGAGCCATCATTGCAAACTTTATTCAAGCTGATGCCCAAACATCATTTCCGACAACAACGCTCATCGTCAATGTTGTCGGTTGTGTGCTCATTGGTGTGTTCGCTGCACTTTGCCTTGGTCCTCTTGCGTCAAACAAGGAGTTTGTTCGTTCATTTCTTATGATTGGACTGTTAGGCGGCTTTACTACGTACTCTACTTTTGCGTTAGATAGCGTCACGCTGTTCCAACATCAAAAATTGTTCGCGCTTGGAATGTACGTTTCACTCAGTAATGTGCTTGGCGTGCTTGGTGCATTTTTTGCTTATTCAGTAACTGGCACATTTATCAAGGTCTAATGTAATAGAAATGAGCCGCTCACTCAATCAGAATTTAAAAGTTTACCCTTGGTATGTTGGCGTGTTTCACGCGTACTTCTGGTTGCCAATCTATTTCTTGTTTTTTAACACTTACCTTCCGCTTGAAGAAGTGTTACTCCTTCAATCAGTCTACTTTTTCTCTGTCGTGTCAATGGAAGTTCCTTCTGGTTGGTTTAGTGACAACTTTGGGCGCAAAAAAACGCTCGTTACTGCTTCGATATTCTTAACACTGGCGTACAGTTTGTTCGTGTTTGCAAACGAGTTTGGAATGTTTGCGATTGCTCAATTTTTACTCGCCGCTGGAATTGCATTTAACAGCGGAACTGACACCAGCTTTCTTTATGAATCCTGCGAAGCAAGTGGTAAACAAGATGAATACGCTCAACGAGAAGGAACTGCGACGCGGTTTAGTTTTTTAGGCACTGCAATTGGCGGCGGCGTCGGTGGACTCATCGCGCTCTTAGACTATCGAGGCGCGTACGCACTTTCAGCATTTGCTGGAATCGTTCTCATCTTCATGACACTTTCGTTTAGGGAACCCATTCAAGAGAAAGTTGAATCAAAGAAACTCTCTTTTCACAAACAGGTTGTTGCCTGCGTGTTACTTTTAAAAAGCACTAAACTTTCTTGGCTGTTTGGTTTCGCTGTGTTTCTGCTCATCATTAACCACATTCCATATGAGTTTTATCAACCATACATCGAGACGTTGTGCGAACAGTTAAATGCCGCTCGATACGCGCCTGTTTGGACAAGCGTACACCTCACTGCAACGACGCTCATTGCATCATGGATTGCTGGAAGAAGCATCAAAATTAGAGATGCCATTGGAACAAAGTACACTCTATTCTCTGCTGCGGGATTACAAATTGTGATGATGGCTGTCATGCATTTCTTTATGAGCATTCCTATTGCGATACTCACGACATTAAGAAGTTGTCCAAGAGCATTGGGAACCGCTCCGCTGAACGCGGCAATAACGCCTGCCCTCCCCGCCGAACGTCGCGCAACATTTTTGTCTCTCATGAGTCTTGTCGGTCGGCTGGGCTTTGCACTCACGCTTGTGCTGTTTGCAAGTAAGGCAACGGAAGAATCTTGGGAAGTGATATCTAACATGCTGAACATCGGCATGTGGATTGGCGTTGGGTTGTTTGTTATTTTCGCGTTAACTGCGATGTTTGTGAACATCGAACAAGTTAATCATCAAAAGTCAGATTAACGACTTTGCTTCCACGCAAGAACACGAGTTTTGCTTGAATAGCACTCTTTTCAATTCCTAATATGAGAGACATGGCAAGAACATACGTTGCGAGTTGCGGTTCATAATGTGCAATTTTCTCTTCGATGCTTGATTCTTCGATGAGGTCACTTTTCCAATCGATGATTTCAACGGAAACTGGATTCCCGTCTGCATCTCTTTCAATAACGAGCCGGTCAATCGTCCCTGACATGTCAGTCGTCGCTTCAATATGGAGCGAGCCCAGTGATGTTCCCTTGGTCAATCTAACCAAGAATGGATACTCTTGAAAAACTTCATACTCGCCTGTTGGTTTTGTCAACAATTCTTTCATTACATAGCATTCAATTGATTCTAAGAACAATTGTTTGGCACTGCCTACTCTCGGATCCCCCATTCGACGCGAAATCGATTGGGGCGTGTTTGCATCAAACCACGCTTCTTCAATTGGCGCATCCAGCCATTCAATCTGCTCAAACCAATGGTGGTGTAGCAAGCCCTGATCAAAAGATTTGGAGTCACTTCGGCCAAATCGAGATTGAATGTTACGTTCACCGCCCCCTTCTAAGCTTGATGGCGACCGTGTAGGGATTCCCCTCCCCTTCATACTTCCTAAACCGCTTGGTTTTTCAATGTTCAACGACGTAGGCAATGGTTCGAAACAAATTGGCTCTTCTGTTGGCACTTCACGGATCCAATCGGTCGTGCTGCCATCTGCTTCCCAAAGAATAGCATCTTCTTCAGCGGACGATTGCACGTCAAATCCTTCAAGGATTGCGCAGTCGAGCGTTTTATAATGAGTTCTGGAACGAACTGGCACCACCATATGTAACGCGTGTTTCGCTCGCGTCATCCCAACATACAGCGTGCAGAGTGCATCGTTGACAACTTCATCTTTATGGGCATTCCTTAACACTGCATATTCATCTAAGACTCGCTCGCCCTCTTCACCGCAGTTCAACCCAGCAAGCGTTGGAGGGTCAAACGGATTATCTTTTGCACTTAAGACATTTGGCGTGTTCGAAATTTGTTGTTGCAAGTCACACATGATGACTGCATCAAACGAAAGTCCTTTTGAAGCATGAATCGTCATCACCTGCACTTTTGATGACGCAGGGTCTGGAATGCTCGTGTTTAGCACATGATTGACAAATGCAGAGGGGCGTAACATCATTGTCGATTCGATTTGTGACGCTTGTTCGATGAGTTGCCACATTCTGAGTCGATCTCGTTCAGTCGACAAAGGAACAAGCAGTTGAGCAAACTCTTTCAGCACAGCTTCGTAACCATTTTTCAACAAAGAAAGTCTTAACTGTTTGCCAAAGTTCTGGCATCCCGATTCATTTGCAAATGAAAGCGAATGGGCTTCAGCAATCGGAGAAGAACACACGTGGAATCGAGCGACAGTGTGCCCCGGATGGTCAGCCATCAAAATGAGTGACATGAGCACCGTGACAGCAGGCGAGTCTGTCAGAGGATTGCCTCGATGTTCAGACGCTAACACTGGATGTTCTTCATCATTGCGAAGCTCATGCACAATCCGCTGGATTTGCTGTTTCGTGTTCTTGTTGACGAGAATGCCAATCGTTGCCTTCGGCGCTTTTTTATGAATCTCAATTGCGATCTCTTTTGCTTTTTCAACCATCAATGAGACTTGGTCAGATTCGTCATCGGAGCGAGTCGTTTGAATACACGCGTAACCAAGTTGTTCTTTCTTCGCCGATTCATGCACAATAAAATCATTTTGCCATTCCAAGACCGCATCTGAAGAAAACTCCGCAAACTTCTGAACGGTTTGTGCGTTTAAGAAAAATGTATTCACCGCATCAAGGACCGGCGGAGAGCACCGCCAACTTTCTCCGAGTTGTTCCTTCACGCAATCAGGGAAACGTGACTTTAGATTTCGTAGAAGTCCCGGTTCTCCGCCTCTAAAACTATAAAGACTTTGTTTTACATCACCAACAAAGAAGAGTGAACGGTCGCTCTCAGATTGATAAATTTCTGAGATGAGGGGATGCAACACTTGGAACTGCGTCACTGAAGTATCCTGAAACTCATCAATAAGCAAATGATTAATCTGCATGTCTAAGCGGTACTGCAACTCAATAAGGTTTTCAACGACTTTGCAATACCCAAGATAAAACGCAATATCATCAAACGAATATTTTCCTTGTGTGTGCTTGAGCGAAGACACTGCATCGTTTAACTCACGATTGACATGAAACACGCCTTCATTTCTCGTGATTAACTCATTTCGAAAATGTTGTGCAGCGAATTCAACAACCGGCGTTACTGCTTCAATCACTTCATCCGTAAGTGGTTTGTTGTAATAGGAGAATGATTCATCAAACACTTTTGAAGTAATGCCTGATGTAAGCAATTCTTTCCATTGTTTCGATTCAAACTGGAGAACACATTTTTCAATCGATTTCAATTGACGCTTATCGCAGTCTTCAATTGACTGTAATCGCCCTAACCCATCGATTGCTTCTTGTTCACCCTTGACCGCCATTCGAGTTCCCCAAAGCCATGCAGATTCACCCGATTCTCTAATTGAATTGTATGCACTGTTGTACATCTCCTTTAGAGAATCGATAACGGGAACTCTCGAACCTCCTAGCCCCCACTGAAATGCTCGTGCAAGATTTGTGAGGTCTCGATGACCATTCGTAAGTTCACAGACAGCATCTCGGAACAATAACGCTTCGCTTGGGACATCTAAAATTGTCCAGTCACTTCGCACTCCGAGCGTGTCTTGAAATACTTTTGCGGTTCTAACGAAAAAACTATCAATGGTCCCAATCCGCAATCGATGCAGATTTGATGTTAACAAACGAAGCGCCTGCGGAATCTCTGTTTCGCTAAGTTCTGGCACGCTTTGAAGTAACTCTTGTTTTGCTGCCTCGCTTGTCATCGCACTTGCGAGAAGGCCGATGACTCTGTCTCTGATTTCACCTGCGGCTTTTTTGCTGAACGTCGTCGCAAGAATTGAATCAGGATTTGCGCCCATCGCGAGCAACCGGATGTAACGCATCGCAAGTTTGTACGTCTTCCCTGATCCAGCAAGCGCTTCGATGATTTCAAATCGATTGAAGTTATTCGTACTCACTTTGCCCCCCATCACCAAACACATTGCTGTCTTGGCAAATCCAACTGAATTCTTCTGAATACTTTGGAGCAACTGCTGTAGGCGCATCTCCAAAATTGCAATTCACAATTCCCCTTAAACAGTGAAGTATCGTTGGTTCAATCTCAGCTTCTAACGCATCAGAGATCTTGAGCAAGTGAATGCCTGAGTTAGATGCGTTGGATGCAATGTTAAAGTACCCAAGTTCGATGTTGGTGCACTCGCTTACTTCGCCTTTGATCTCTTCAATATGTTGGAGCAGGCGGCGATACAAGGGCAATTGCAAGTCGACCCATTGTTTGTGCTTGATATGCGTTTGTGCTGGCTTTGCCGAACCAGTTTTGTAATCAAGCACTCTCAACCTTCCATCATGGTGTTGTTCGATACGGTCAATCTTTCCATGCACAGCGATTGGTTTGCCGTCGACGGTCTCACTGAATCTCGCATTCACTTCAGATGCAAGCATCCGCCATCCTTCTCTAACAGCAGTCGATTGTTGTTGTGAGAAGAGTGCAAATCGTGCAATCGCAACTTCACGTTGAAACTGGATTAACCCAGATTGGTGTTTCGGCGTTCCAAACCGCATCAGCAACTGGTGATCAAGTTTGTCTACGAGATAACTTTCAATCTCGCTCGGGTCCTTCCAAAGCGTTCGTTCATCTGAATCGCTGAACTCTTGGAGTATCAGGTGAAACAGAATGCCGAAATCTTTGTGGTCTAACTCAGGAAGCGCATCTTCAGATGTTTTTAACTTTAGAACATGCTTGAGCCAATATCGATATGGACAACTCAGATAATCCTTGAATGCCGTGACGCTGACTTTTGTTGGCTGTTCAAAAGAGTAGTCATTCGGTCGTGGCAATGGAATGCCTTCCCCTTCTTTGAGTTCGATCAACGATTTTGGAAGTGAAGGTGCTTCTCCATCTCCAGCTGTGGTGAGAGAAAGCGCTCGCTTTGCAAGTTGTGTTGTATCTGCACTTTTTAGAAGCAGAGAAGATGGTGTTAATGGATCTCCATCAAGCCCTTTGCGGGCAACGATAAAATGAATCGCGCCTTCTTCAGTTCGAGAAGAACACATTGCTTCAATTGCGTGGGCATCACGAGCGAGACGAAGTTCAATTGAGTCAACGCCAAGGGCATGCTTTACTTGATTTGGAAAGAAAGGCGTGATACGTTCATCATGGATTGATTCTGAGTTCATTCCGACAACAAACAAGAAGGGGTCATCCACATTCATCGCTTCGAGCCAACCAACAATCTCTACGGCATGTTCGTTTGGATACTCTGGGAGCGACAGCTTTCGAAGTTGATCGACCGTGTACTGAATCAACTCCACTGGAGAAAGTGATTGCGAATTGCCCATGAACAACTCATCTGCCTCTTCGAGCAGTTCAAGTGTGTTGAACATTGTTCTAAAGACTTCTAACAATGGAGCTTCCGAGCGAAGATTGACTTCGCCGAAGAGTCGCAACAAAAAGTCACGTATGTTTTGGACGTTTTGACGTGTTGTGTCTAAGGATTGATACAACTTGTATTCATTGAATAGCTCATATACCGTTCCGTACAAATGAGCCGCACGTTCATATCTCTTTTCATCTTTTTTCAACACTCTGAGTGCTGATGCCTTAAGGAACTCGGGCAAGTATTCCATTCTCCATTCGTCGAATGAAGCTATATCAACTTCGTGAATACCCAATACATCAATGATGTCTGGGTGACGAACAAGGGACGCGAATGCATCAACACTCCGAGTGGATAACCATTGAATGCACGTTTGAAGGAGTAGAAATGGGAGCGTGCGTGTAACATCTTGGCCACTCGCCATGCGTGTTTGGATGCCATAATCTTCGATTTGTTGTTTGATGACGATCGCGTTTGCTTCATCCGTCACGCTGACAACAAGCTGGTCGATGGGAATGCCCTCTTCATTGTTTATTGCACGGAGCAACGATGCAGATTGATGACTTGGCGCGCCTGCAACGTGGATGCACTCTTCAGGGATATCGATTTTTCGTTCTTGCCAGTACTCTGCATCAATGACACCGAATGCATTGAAACCCATTTCACATTCTTTTGGTGCTCTTGTCAAGACATCGAGTGAGTTGAGTGATTCAACATAGTTTTGCAACGCTTGCACAAACATTGGTTGCAAATCCGTTGTCCCAACAAGAACCAAGTCTTCAATCTCGTCGTTTTGTACAAGTAACGCTTCTTGAATTGCGTGATGTTCTAATTTGTAACCGCGTGCATTTAGTTCAGTAGACACATGTTCAATCACGGAATCAATCAAATTCAAACGATCGATCGCGTCTGCAGTTACAAGCGAACTCGCTTCCGCATTCCATGATGCAGGATCAAACTGCACTCCAGCCCATGTGCAAAATCGAAGAGATGCATACAACTGTTCAGCGTAACTGTTCCAGTCTTTCGTTAATTGATGTCCAAAAATCTTTGATACATCTTGCTCGCTGAGTTGTTGTAACGTGTCAGCGATGAGTAGTTTTACGATGAGCTCATCAGCAACGCTCACTGTGCTTTGTATACAAGAAAGTGCAAATTGATACGGAGTCTCAATTACTGGCACCGTAAGTCCATCACCACGTTCAATCGCAAAATGGAGCAAATTCGAGCGTAACTGCCTTGCAGCAGAACCACTTTGTGCAATAACCCTCAGCTTTGGATTGGCGACACTCCCCGCCTGCAACTTGTTTTCAAGTAACCACTTGGCGCACGTCGCCATGAATGGTTTATGCCATCCCAGATAGTGTTGCGTCTGCGCTTTCATTCGTGCGTGCACACTACCAAATCGGCAATCTTGCCCCTGACAACATCAAGTCACACCCCCTGCATTTTTTGTGAATTGTTCTACGTCAAATCGGCAACTGCCTTGCTTTCAAAGACTTAAAACAATTCGGAAGGTGCCGATAAAAACCCCAAAAAAATATGCGTTGCGCAAGTTTTTGGGGCATCTCAGGTTGTATCTCATCCCTAAAAAAAAGCGGAAAATTGAAGGCATCTCTGTCCAAAAACTTGTGGAACTGCCGATAACCTTAAAGGCGAAGTTGTGGAACGCTAGCGTGCAACCATTGCTCGAAAGAGTGCTCGTTGCGTTCCTTCTCTTCTCTTCTCTTCCATCACCCTTGGATCTTCGGATTCAAGGGTGATTTTTTAGTTGGATCGTTTGAGTTGCAAGTGCATCAATGTCGTTTCGATGTGTCGCAATGAGAATGGAGCATGATTGCTTTGCGTGTAACGCTTCAATGTAAGTCACAAGCAATTGAACAAGTTCTTCATTAAGTGAAACAAAGGGTTCGTCGAGCAATAGAACATCTGGTGCGTTAATGACAGCTCGACAAAACGCCACTCGCCTTCGCTCTCCCCCACTTAAGTTAGAAACTAATTCATTTGTTTTATCTTCCAAACAAAAACGCTGAACCACTTCTTCCACTGCACTGCTTTTTGTTTTGTTTAACGCCATGACCAAATTGCGTTTGACGCTTAAGTGTTCGTAAAGCGGTTGCTGCTGCATCATGATGCCAATTGATCTAGAACTGGGCGACATTGACGTCACATTTTGTTGATTGACAAAAACCTCGCCAATGGTTGGTTTCAACAAACCAACAATGCAATGCAATAGCGTTGTTTTTCCTGTGCCTGATGGACCACGCACGACAGCGATCTCACCTTTATCAATCCCAAAGGAGATATCTTGAAATATCTCAATTCCAGTTTCAAAACTCTTTGAAAGTTGGGTTACAGTAAGCGACATAGAACAGCATCATAACGAGGAAGAACCACCATGCATTCTTTATTAATATTGATTATTGGTTTCGCGCCAGCACCAGCTGCAGATGAAGCAAAACCGTTTGCGACGTTGAAGTATAAAGTCACCGATGCTAGCGGTCAGCCAATCCCTGCACGCATCACGCTGACGGATGAGCTCATGACCCCAATGAAGTTGTTTACAAATCCAGATGCTGATCCAAAGGCGCTTGCGATTAGGAATCACGTTTTTTACACACTGCATGGTGAAGGCGAGATTACAGTCCCTGCAAGTACGTGGGACCTGATGGCGTCACATGGCATTGAATGGTCTATCGATACCACAACGATGACTTTCGAGAAAGGGAAAGAGTATGAATGGCACGCAACACTCAAACATGAGGTTGATACAGACGGATGGGTAAGTGGTGATTTCCATCTTCATACGCTGACGCATAGTGGTCATGGCGATTCAAACACGAATGAACGCATCATCTCGATTGTTGGCGAAGGCCTTGAATTCGCAGTTGCAAC
>JAERSY010000024.1 GCA_016845245.1 Phycisphaerae bacterium | reverse complement strand
TTCTTTTTTCCTTCTTTTCCTTTCTCTTCTTTCCCTTTCTCCTTTCATTCCCTTTTTTCCCTCTCAAACTTTTTCTATCTAATTACAACTTATCCTTTCCTTTTATACTTTAACAATTCAGGGAATGTGTCGATCGAAGATTTACTCATCTTGATTTGGCAAATCTCAGATTGCAACGGAGCGTGTTCAGGTAATTTTGACGATGATGATGATGTAGATATAAACGACCTTCTCATTTTGTTAGACCAATGGAATGTCGAATGTCCAACATGGGGCGCATGCTGCCTAGATAACGGAAACTGCGTTTACGTTGAAAAAAGTGCTTGCTTGACGACAAATGGAGTTTGGAATGGCAAGGGCTCTTCATGTGTTACGACTCAATGCGACATATTGTCTAACGATGAATGCGAGGGTGCTACAAGCATTTCGATTGGCAAGACCCCCTTCTCAACTTTAGACGCAACAACAAGCAGTGATGCTTTTGATGAATCAATGTGCAGCACTTCATATCTTGGAGGCGTGAACAATGATGTTTGGTTCACATATGACGCTGATTGCACTGGTTCATTAACGTTAAGCACGTGCAGCACTGCTTCATTTGACACTGACATCGTCTTGTACGAAGGGACATGTGAGACCAAAGTACAAATTGCGTGCAATGGTGATAGCGACAATTGTGACAATTACACTTCGGAATTGACCACAAAAGTAATTGAAGGAAACACCTACCTTATTCGTCTCGGCGGGTGGTGGGGAGACAGTGCGGGAACTGGTTCCTTAACAATTTCTTGTGATTAACGCCCTGCCATTTCCATAACTCGGGGCATACGTTATTTACGCAATATGCTTTCCATTTTCTTACCTCGTGCGAGCTCATCAATCAACTTGTCAACATAGCGGACTTTCTTAACAAAATCATCTGTTATGTCTTCAACACGGTGGCCACAGATAAGACCTTTAATCATCGTCACGTTCTTGTGGAACTTTGCGTTATCAATAAACTCTGCAAACGTGATGTCATCCTTTACAAATGAATCAATCTGCTTCTTGTCATAGCCAGTGAGCCACTCAATCACTTCATGTAACTCATCGAGTGTTTTACCTTTGCTTAAGATCTTGTTTTGATACATAGGGAAAATCTTTGCAAATGACATTCCGCCAAATCGCTCACGTGTTAGTCTAGTTTTCATTGCACAATCTCCAAACTGCTTCGGCTCACTCAATTCTTTACGTTTACAATCAATATAAAATATAACAATGCTTATCTTCTTTCAAGTTTTAGTGCTCCTCTTTTCAAGCACCCAAGAATCCATCAAGGCAGTAGATGTTGTTCATTCGCTCCCGTCTAATGACCAAGGCATCTGGGTGATTGGTGAACACGAGATAAAACAAACGAGTTCTACCACTTTTGGCAGCGGCTTAGCGGTCACAGGCAACTTAGCCGAAGTGATGTTTGTTTCCACTGAAGAGGGGAAGATCGCCCAAGAAATTAACCCACTTGCGATTGTCGCATCTGAAGTCAAAGATGGCCCCTATATCTTCCGTGAGATTAACGGAGAATATGTTGCCATCACTTATGAGAATAACAAAGTTGTCCGTAAAACACTCCCTGTTGTTGATGGCCTCATTGAGTTTAACACTGATTTTCAAGAAGTAAAAACTATTCACATCAACCCATCTCCTCCAAAGATTTCAGAAACTCTGTTTACACAACCAGAGAAACTCCTTGCAATCAGTGATCTTGAAGGAAACCTAGACCATCTCATTGCATTTCTTAAAAAGCATGGCGTGATCGATGAGAATTTCGATTGGTCTTGGGGAAGCAACCATCTTCTCTTTAACGGCGACTCTGTTGACCGCGGCGACCGCGTCACTGAACTGCTTTGGTTTGTTAGAAAGTTACAGCAGCAAGCATCGAAGCAAGGCGGGATGGTTCATTTTGTGATTGGCAATCACGAAACGATGATTCTGTGTGATGACATTCGCTATGTACATCCAAAGTATCACTATGTCACTGAAAAATTGAATATGCCCTATCACTCACTTTTTAACATGAAGTCAGTGCTTGGTCATTGGATGAGAGCTCAAAATGCAATTGTTCAGATTGGACCGTACTTGTTTGTCCATGCTGGATACTCACCGAATCTCCTTGCTTTAAACAAATCACATGAAGAGGTCAATTCCGCGATTAGGAAATCACTAAGACCACCTGCTTGGGGCAATAGAGAGCATCTAGAAACATCACTTGCTTGGCACAGACAGGGACCACTCTGGTTTAGGGGCTACTTTACGAAACACCTCGATACATATGGCCCAAAACCAACTAGCGATGAGATTGATCAGATTCTTCAACAACATCAAGCTGAGGCAATCATTGTTGGGCATACGGTCGTTGATCATGTTGGATATCTTGATGGAGACCCCCGACTCATCTGCGTAGATGTGAAATGGAGTGTGCCACAAAAGGGAGAAGGTCTTCTCATTCAATACAAGGAACTAAAGCGACTCACAATGGACTCAGAGACGCCGCTAGAACTCGAAACGAATCCAACTAGCCATTAACAACTCCTCTATAATTCCCACGTGACCAAATCCCAAACAATCTCCGCATACATCATTGCGTATAACGAAGTGGACAAGATTGAAGCTGCAATCAATAGCGTCCTTTGGGCGGATGAGATCATTCTTGCTGATTCTCATTCAACTGATGGAACGATTGAACTCGCAGAGAAACTTGGGGCAAAAGTCGTCCAAATTGAGTTTGAAGGGTTTGGAAAACTCCGCAATACAGCCATTCAATCATGCACTTGTGACTGGATTTTCTCACTTGATTCCGATGAACGGTGCACCCCAGAGGCAAGAGATGCAATTTTAAAAGTCATTGACAATGCTGATTCAGAAGACATCTGGAAAGTGCCGAGACGAAACTGGTTCATGAGCAAATGGATTAAACACAGTGGGTGGTATCCAAATTTCAGACAACCTCAACTGTTTCGCAATGGGAAAATGACGTATGACAACTTGCCCGTTCACGAGGGCTGGATCCCTGCTGATGGCGCTTCAATGAATGTGCTTCCAGAATCCATCTGGCAAGTTCCCTTTTGGAACTTAAGTGAGTTACAACACAAGAGCAACCGCTACTCAACTCTTGGCGCAGAGAAGGTGCTCGCAAGAGGTGGCGGCAACTCAATGTTAGGCGCATTAGCACGAAGTTACATCGAGTTTGCTAAGCATTATTTTTTCAAACTTGGAATTCTTGATGGATGGGCTGGCTACGTCATTGCGAGAGGTGCTGCAGAAGGCGCATTCTTTAAACATGCCAAGGCATATGACAGCAAACATACACTTGAAGTTCCCCCATCTCCCCCACTCCACAGAGAGAACTAGACATGCTTGAATTGCTCCTCGCAGTTTGCATCCACCAATATCATTTCAACTGGGATGAAACCCCTAATCAGGTTTGGACAGG
Source organism: Phycisphaerae bacterium (assembly GCA_016845245.1). Taxonomy (GTDB): domain Bacteria; phylum Planctomycetota; class Phycisphaerae; order Phycisphaerales; family SM1A02. The sequence continues at coordinate 6,771 of JAERSY010000024.1, read as the reverse complement.
CGAAGCTTGGCACGCGAACAGATTACAAGATTGGCAAGTTAGGAATCACCGTGTCGAATGTTTAGAAGTTGGCGAAAAACTTCCAATGCGTACGATGCATTGCTTGCCAATTCTCATTGATGGCTATTTTGACATTACTCTTGATACTGGAATCATCGACGAGGATGCGAAAGCGAGTAACAATAGTTGGAGCGGTATCCTCTTTGGTGCGGGCAGCAAATCAATCAATCGAAAACTCACGGCACTTACACATCATGTTCCTGCTGAAGATGGCGGTTATGTCGCAGGCGTAGACCATTTGGGTCAAGTCTTTCTTAGAGATTTTTCGTCTTCAGTTGGTCCAACCCCACTGTGGTCCATCAATACCAAAATTGGACCCGACGATTTAGCATTCATTAAGCCGTACTATTCACATGGGCCTGGCTTTGGAGACAAAGGCATTCGACCGGTTACATTTTCCGTTCAGTACAAATCAATGGCGGATAATCATCTTGACGCAGACGGCCTCGTGATTACTGCTAAGGATGCAAAAGATGGCACGCTCATCAAAACCGCAGCATTCTTATTTTTTGAACAGTCAGACTTTGAAGGCGGATTCGCACTCGTATCACATCACGGACCCTCAGAGAGCCAATCTGGCCATTGGTTTGATGACGTATCAGTGACCGGCGAAGGCGTCACATATAACGAAAAGGATTTAAATGGACCTGTCTTTTCCACGCTCTATACCATTAGCGAGCACATCTTAAAACTTACGGTACAGTTCCCGCCTATTCACGCCGATCAACAAGCGCAATTGGTCACTGATAAGGGGACACACCTACAAGACATCGACCCAATCAGTTACACCGCTACTTTTCGAATTGAAGATTGGAATACAAAAACTCCATCAACGTTTAAAGCCTCACTTGTGAACAATCCAAGAACGTATGCGGGAACCATTCAACAAGAACCCACGCTCAACGACATTGTCGAAATCGCAGCACTCACATGTCACAAAACATACACGGGCGGTCTTAAGTGGAATGAGAACGGTCTTTGGTTCCCACACCAAGACACGACCGATGCGCTTCTGGCAAAGAATCCTAACTTGCTCTATTTCAGCGGCGACCAAATCTATGAGGGTGATCTCACGCCAGCATGGCAAAAGAGCGAAGAAGCGTACATGCTCGATTACCTGTACAAATGGTATCACTGGTGCTGGGCGTTTCATGACCTCACACGAAACTGCCCCACTGTTGTCATTCCAGATGACCATGATGTCTATCACGGGAACCTATGGGGTGCAGGCGAACGACAGAAGCGTGACATCGAGGGCCTCTCAAAACAAGATCAAGGCGGGTACAAACACAATCCAAAGTTTGTCAACGCAGTCCACCGCACTCAAACCAGTCATTTACCAGACCCTGTTGATGGAGCACCAGATGCAAATGGCAACTCTGTCTATTTCACACGCCTTGTGTATGGCGGTTTAGACATCGCAATCGTAGGTGACAGACAGTTTAAGGAATCACCCGCAGTTGCTGTCCCAGAAGGCGACGTCTACAACGGATGGTTTAGAGCTGAAGGGTTTAATCCAGTGACTGATGCAGATCGCCCTGTGCCACTCCTCGGCGCACGCCAAGAAAAGTTTATGCTTGATTGGTCAACTACTAATCCGCCAAACACATGGCTTAAACTCTTCTTTTCTCAGACTCCATTTGTTTGTTTGCAAACACTGCCTGAGGGCAGCAAAGGCGGAAAACAACCTGGCCTTAAGATTCACCCAATAGGAGAACAAGCTGACAATGACGTACCTGTTGCTGATGCAGACAGTAACGGTTGGCCTCAGAGTGGTAGAAATCGAGCAGTTTCAATGTTGCAGGACGCAGGCGCGCTCCATGTCGCTGGAGACCAACACCTCGGCTATCTCGCACAATACGCAGTTGATGATTACGGTGATGGCACGTATGTATTTTGTACGCCCGCCATTGCAAACACGTGGCCCAGACGATGGATGCCAAAGGGGAAACCGATGACAGGCAATCACGTTGATGGCTTTGGTAATCAAGTGACTGTTCATGCTGTCTCTAATCCGCATCAATATGGACATGAGCCAACAGCGCTTCATGACCGAGCACCTGGATGGGGTTACATCATTTGCAATCCTATCAATGAAACTGTAACGATTGAAGCTTGGCCAAGATTTGCACCGCCGGGAGCGGACGATTCAATGCAATACGATGGCTGGCCAATGACATTAGAAGACATGGGACATCGCCCTTAAGATTGCATTGCTTCTAACTCTGCCCACCGTTCATACATCACTTGAATATCACTTTGCAATTCCGCAATCTTACTGCAACACTCTGCATGCTTTTGATGTTCACTAACAGGGTCTAAACCGTTAAGTTCCTGTTCTAACTTTTCCAGCGCATTCTCTTTTGATGAGATTTGAGTTTCCATTTGGTTAAACTCTTGCTGCAGTTTGTAAGACAGCTTTTTCGTAGTCGTTTTCTGACGGTCTTTAACTACTTTTTCCTTTACGACTTTATCTTCACTTGGCTTATTGAAATAAAGCTTCTCATAGTCAGGTTGTTCTTTGGCTTGGCCTTGACCATCTAACTCAATATATGTCGTTGAGACTCGCTGAAGCAAAAAACGATCGTGCGTAATCAGTGCCACTGCACCTTGAAACTCGAGAATAGTCTCCTCAAGAACCTGAAGTGTTGGAATATCTAAATCATTCGTTGGTTCATCTAAGAAGAGGACATCTGCTGGCTTTAGCATCAGACGCGCAATATGAACTCTTGCTTGCTCACCCCCTGACAGCGAACCCACTAACGTCTTTAACTGGCTTTTGTCAAACAAGAATCTGTCAGCCCAGCCCGTGACATGGATCCGCTTCCCGCGATAATCAACCATTTCTCCAATTGGGCAAAGTGCTTCTTCAAGCGTCAACTTGGGATCAATTGACTGTCGTTCTTGGCTTGAGTAAATGATTTTTAAATCATCAGCCCATTTCACAGTACCCTCGTCTGGCTCAAGCGCCCTACCAAGGACTCTAATGAGCGTCGTCTTACCTGAGCCATTAGACCCAACAATCCCAAACCGTTTGCTCGGTGTTAACTCAACATCAAAGTTCTTGAATAGTTGCTTTCCACCGAGTGCTTTTGAGATGTTGTAGCCAGCGATTAAGCGGTTGGTCTTTCTTCCAATAGAGTCAAACTCAATAGTCGCCGCTCTTGTTTTTGAGTCATTTCTAAGCGTTACTGAACGAAGTTCGGCTCTTCTTGATGCTGCATCTTGAACTTGGGTTTTGTTTCTCGTTTGCCTGCCTTGAATCCCTTGCCTGAGCCAAGCCGTATCTCGTCTTACTTTGTTCGCAAGCGCGGATTGCATGGCTTCTTGAGAAAGCAAAAATGCCTCTTTACGACGTACAAATTCTGAATAGTTACCACTGACTTCAAAAAACCCTTCGGGATATGTCGAAGCAAGTTCAAGAATTCGCGATGCGCAGTTCTCTAAAAAACTACGGTCATGTGTCACAAAGATAAATGCAAGCGGCGTTTTATTGATGTACTGCTCAAGCCAAATCATAGCTTCGACATCAAGATGATTTGTGGGCTCATCTAAAAGCATGATGTCCGCATTTTTCGCAATGCCAATTGCAAGAGAGACTCGCTTACGCCAGCCCCCTGACAATTCGCCAATTGGTTTATCGAACGATGAAAAGCCAAGCTTCGACAACGCACGCTTTGCATCACTTTCATCAAACTCTGCGTCAGCACCAAGAACAATTTCTAGCGGAGTTTGCTCAGCTTTAAAGTTATCTTGCTGTGGCACATAATGTATTCGCTTCCCCTTACGAAGGTTAATCTCACCTTCATCTGCAGTTTCTACACCAGCGAGGATCTTTAAAAGTGTCGATTTGCCCGAACCATTTGGCCCAATGATGCCTAATTTTTCTTGGTCGTGAATATGTAAAGAGACGTCACTAAAAAGAAAGCGGGTAGAGAACGATTTAGAAATGGAATGTGCAGATAACAAGTTACCCATAACGCATCATTTTAATCGACCTTTACCCTGCCTGCCCTCTCTCGTGTATCCTGCGTATCTATGAGTCAGATGTCAGGGCAAATGCTTGCCCAAAAAGCAAGCAAACTCCATTCAGCAGGAAAGTTTTCTCAAGCAGAAAAAATCTATAGAAGACTCTTAAAAGCAAATCCAAATGATGTGACGTTGATTCGTGTTCTGGGAATGCTAGAACGAGATCGCAAGAACCATAATGCCGCAATTACTTGGTTTGAACTCGCAAAACAACTATCGGGCAACAACCCAATATTTTTAGCTGAGATTGGGCTGACTAAGTTAAATCAGGGAAAACTTGAAGACGCATACAAACTTGCCAAGGATGCGAACGAAGGAAATCCTAAAGATTTAGATATTGCTATCTTTTTTGCAAAGGTCTGTCTTGCATATGGCCATGCAACGAGAGCCATGAACGTCATTGAACATGCGATAGAAACAAATCCAACACATCATGAAGCGATGCAACTACTCGCAACCTCTGCCGTAGAGTCTGGCATCATTCCTGTACCGATGGAACGAATCCAACAACTCATAAGAATGAGACCAAATGACGCCAAGGCGCATGCAACATTAGGCATCGCACATCGATTGAATGGTGATTCTGAACTCGCGCTAGAGTCACTCGATCGCTCATTAGACATTGACCCGAACCAGCATGATGCAATTGCTTCAAAAGCAGAGATACTCGTTTCTCTAGGAAAACCAGAAGAAGCAATCAGCGCCTTAAGTAAAGTAAACACCAAACGCTCAGTACCTTTAACACTTGCTGGAGCTAGAGCGCACAAAGTTCTTGGTGACCCGCAATCTGCTATTGAATCAATCAATAAACTTAATTTAAAAAGTCTATCTCCAAAACAGGCCTCAAACGTGTTAAAGGAACTCGGCAAATTACAAGATTCACAATCTCAATATGATAAAGCTTGGTCAAGCTGGAAAGATGCAAATACCCTTCAAGCAACCCCATATGACGTTGAGCAACATTTGTCACAGATTCAATCGATTATCGATACTCCATGTAAAAAGTACGAGCAATCTTCTTCGACTAGACCAATCTTTATCGTCGGCATGTATCGGAGTGGTACAACGCTCCTAGAACAAATACTGAGTTCACATTCTCAAATTACTGCAATGGGCGAGGTCGACGAATTCCTTCGCTTCGTTTCAGAGACACCCTACCCAGACTGCTGCACAGAACCCGAACCAGATTGGGCAGATCGCTATCTAAAGCGAACAGCGTCTGACACGCCATTTACAACGGACAAGATGCCGATGAATTACCTACACATAGGACTCATTAAGTCAGTCTTTCCAAACGCAGCCATCATCCATGTAAAACGTCACCCACTCGATACATTTGTTTCCTGCTATTCAAATTCGTTTGCTGCTACACATGCGTACACAAAGTCAGCTCACGAGTTCAAAGCGGTTTACAACGGCTACCTTCGAATCATGGAGCATTGGAATTCGATTTTCAATGACATTATTGAAATTGATTACGAGTCGCTCGCTAGCCAGTTTGAAGAGACGCTCAATTCTCTCTGCGACAAAATTGGCGTTGACGCAGAAGAAGCGTGCATTCACTTTTACAACAATACACGCATTGCCCAGACGCCCTCAATCGACCAAGTTCGCTTACCGATGTACACCTCTTCAATTGGTCGGTGGAAGAATTATGAACAATACCTTGAAGATCTTATTGACCTCCAATAATCGTCTTTGAAATCACGCTGTTATCACAACCGCAACAGATTGCTGCAAGCAAGTGTTCATCTTCGATGCCATGCAGTTGAGGATGCTCTAAATCAATTACTGTAAAGTCGGCAAGTTTGCTAACTCCAATTGACCCCGCAGCAATCCCAAGCGTTCTCGCTCCATTCTGAGTGGCTGCGTCGATAAGGTAAGACGCCATGTCGCCATGCTCATTGACGCATACTCCTCTTTTTTCTCGATAAAGACGCTGGACATATTCCAAGAGTCTCATTTCTTCAATCATCGAAATTCTTGCATTTGAATCGGTACCAAGCGAAATCATTCCATCGCAGTGATTAATTCGAGGCACATCACAGATGCCGTCTGCGAGATTCCCTTCTGTTGTAGGACAAATGCAGACGTTGCCTCCAAGTGATAACCATTCCTCCATATCTGCATTCGCAGTGTGTGTGCAGTGAACTGCAGTTAGAAGCGGCGACACCTTGATTGAGTCGCAAAGCATCGCCATTGGAGTCTGCGCATATGCATCAAGGGACGCTTGAATCTCTTGCCTCTGTTCTTCGACATGCAGATGGAGCGGAAGCCCCTTGTGATATGCAAGCTCAGCAATACGGATAATCGTTTGCTTGTCAACGGCACGAATAGAATGCGCAACAAGACCTAATGAGCAGAGAGATGTTGTTTTTACTATGCCTTCAAGATATTCAATCTGCGCGACCCAATCATCAAACCCCTGAGTGTTGAATCGCTGTTGCTCGGCTGAGAGTTCCTGATCAATGCCAGCGAATTGATACGCAGCGTGAAGTAACACCAACCGAATCCCCGATTCTTCAGCTGCTTCAATCACGATGTCATCAAACGCATAATCATAAAGATTGTTGTGATGCAGATAATGGAACTCACCTACAGTCGTGATTCCTGCAGCTCGCATTTCTTCAAATGCAGAAACACACCACTTCTTTAATGTAGATGCATCAAGCTCATTCACAA
>JAERSY010000023.1 GCA_016845245.1 Phycisphaerae bacterium | reverse complement strand
GATGATGTTACGCGCGAGCTCGGCATTGCGCTAAATCGCGGCAAAGATGGCATTCGTGCGTACATAAAGGAACTTATACATGTCTGATACGATTGCATCACTTGCAAGCATGTTCTTTGGCGCGAAACTTAAAGGCGCAGTTGAGCATGCTGGCTACGAATACAAGGGCGCGATTGGAGTTTCTGGATTGTGCAATGTGATTGATTCGTCTAAACCCGTCGCAGTACTTTTTGATTTAAGTAAAGATGACATTATTATGAGCGAAGCGGTTACTGCGATTAAGGAACACACTGACTCACCAATCATTGCGTTCTGTGGTCATGTTGAGACTGCAAAACTTCAAGAAGCTGAGTCGCTAGGTTGTTACTTAGCAACAAATGGTGCAATCGCTAATTCATTTGATGCAGTCATCTCAAAAGTCTTGGACACGCATGAGTAAACATCACGCATCGAGCAGACAGCGCTTTCATTCCTTCAAACAAAAGTTAAAGGAACCCATTGGAAATGGAGATATTCCGACGCTTGATTCGGGCAGACGTTCGTTAGAACGGACTCGCTCGTTTTCAGCGCTTCTAAGCGAGTTCTTCACGATGGTCGGCAACCAGAAGCGTTCGCTCATGACGTCACTTATCTTCCTAACGTTGGGCGCGATGATTGGGCTTATTCCACCAGCCGCAACGAAAGTAGTCTTTGACAATATTCTTGGCGATGACCCGCTTCCTGAGTCACTGACGAGCCAGTTTCCAAGTTTGCTTGATAAGGAAATGCTCCTAGGCGTCATTGCAATCGGAACTGTGACACTCGCGATGATTTCACTCGGCTTTCTGGTTCGCGCTCGCTGGCTTGCTACAAGAACGACAAAACGAATCCAAGTCAACATTCGCAGAAAAGCATTTATGCACGCATCTGCATTACCCCTGCATCGGATTCATCAATTGCGCTCTGGCGGCGCTGCATCTCTCGTACGAGAAGATGCGGGGAACATTGCTGACCTAGTCTTTGGACTTTGTTACAACCCGTGGCGAGCCATCATTCAACTGCTTGGCATCTTGCTCATATTGCTCATTGTTGACTGGCGCTTGCTACTCGGCTCAGTCATCCTGTTTCCCATTGTGTATTTTACGCATCGAACTTGGATTAGCAGAATTAGACCGCTCTGGCGAAGTATCCGCGGCACAAGACAACATTGCGATGCACTCGTAACAGAGTCCTTTGGCGGCGCAAGGGTCGTTCGTAGTTTTTCGAGACAACGCACAGAAGGCGCAAACTGGATTCGATCAAACCACTTGCTCGTCCGCAAGGAAATCATGGCGTGGTGGCTTTCACGCGGTGTTGATATTGCATGGTCGATTATGGTGCCGCTCGCAACAGCTGCCCTGCTTTGGTATGGCGGCTGGCAAGTGCTCCATGACAGAGCGCTGATTGAAGCAGGCGAACTGACTTCTGCTGAAGCGATCACTGCGGGCGACCTCGTGATGTTTTTGACGTATCTCGCGATGCTCATGGGTCCACTCGCGACGCTTGCTGAATCCGCAACCGCATTGCAAAACTCACTTGCCGCGCTTGACCGCATTCTTGATTTGCAAGAAGAGCCAACCGAACATGATGAACACGAGGGCGGACTCCGTGTTTCGCAATCTGAAGTGAAAGGTGCAATTGCATTTGAAGGTGTCACCTTTGGGTATCCGAATACGGATGCAACAGTCATTCACGATGTTTCATTTACAGCGGACGCTGGCAAAACGATTGCCCTTGTTGGGCAAAGTGGCTCGGGAAAGACGACCCTGTGCAATTTGGTCGCAGCGTTTTACCAATGTTGCGAAGGAAGAATCACACTTGACGGAACGCCATTAAGTGAACTTGACTTAGATGATTACCGAACACTACTTGGCATTGTTGAACAAGATATCTTTTTGTTTGAAGGAACGATTGCAAGCAACATCGCCTACGGAAAACGTGGCGCATCACAATCAGAGATTGAAGATGCAGCACGCAAGGCAGCTGCACACGAATTCATCAGCGAGTTTAAGGATGGCTATGAGACTGAGATTGGCGAACGCGGCGTCAAACTCAGTGGCGGCCAACGGCAACGCATTGCAATTGCAAGAGCGCTCCTTGCGGACCCAAAGATTCTTATTCTTGATGAAGCGACGAGCAACCTAGACACTGGTTCGGAACGACTCATTCAAGAGTCGCTATCAACACTGCTTAAAGACAGAACAAGTTTTGTCATTGCGCATCGGTTAAGTACGATTAAAGATGCGGATCAAATTTTGGTTCTAGACAAAGGAACAATCATCGAGCAAGGCACGCACGAAGCACTCATGGCGCGAAGTGAAAAATATCACGACATGGTCATCTTGCAAACGACGCCACACTAGTTTGCCAAATTTGCGTTGTACTGCGCTGAACCTAGCCCGAGCATTGGCCAGAAGATAAACGGCAAGAACATAAGTCCGAGCGTTGTCCCAACCCCTCTACCAAATCTGATTGAGATGTTGTGAATGATGATGACCACTATGACAATGTTTACAATTGGGACGAGTAACAAAAGTCCCCACCATGCTGGTTTCCCTGCCATGAGTGACCAAATAAACCCTTGCACAATCGGAATACATGCCCAGAGGCCAAAATGTCCTGCCTTCGAGGCCATCGTCCACATGCCAACCCATGTGATGATGTTTAAGATTGAGCAAATGACAATTGTGACGATCAACATGACAAACGCAGCGGAGATTGCAGCTGCCGCAGCGGGGTCAATCCCTTGTGTTGTTGTTGCTAGAGTTACCATGAGCCGTCTCCTAATTCAATCATGTCTTGTACTGAGATATCAATAAGCTTCGCAAGGATATCCGTGTCAACATCGTCAAGTTTGTTGACATACAAACACCCTTTTCCAGATTTATGCTTGCCTAGTTTTTTTAACAGTTTTTCGAACTGCTTGTTTCGGCACATGCAGTAGAGCGACATCTTCCCTTTGCGTGGTGAAAAGCCCGTTAAAAACCAGTCGAGCTCGCGACCACTTTTATAGACCAAATGCTTGTGCCCAAAGCCGATGATGTTTTCGCCCCACATCACTGGTTTCGAACCAGTCGATTCGCGCATCATTTTGATGATTGCCTTGGAATCTTTTTTCTGTTGGGTATCAAGCGCATTCACAAACGCTGTCACAGACTTTTTATTCTTCTTCGTCTTGAGTTCTGCTTTCGACATAGACAAATTCTAGTGCAAACTTCCCAAAAAGACGATAGAAATGCATCTCAAGGGTGGGGTAAATCACCTTTTCCAACATAACCAACCCCCCAATTGACTACAATAAAAGGTTTTAAGTCTTACAACCACCCATGCTCATAGGCGTACCAAAAGAGATTAGAGATAACGAAAGACGAGTTGCACTCGTCCCGCAGAGTGTGCGTGAACTCAAAAAACTTGGGTTTGAAGTGCAAATCGAATGCGGCGCAGGCGATACCGCAGAATATACAGACGCGACATATGAAGCAGTTGGCGCAACCATTGTTCCAGATGCTGAAACACTCTTGAGCACATCTGACATTCTTATCAAAGTAAGAGAGCCAATGCATGCTGAACTTGCAATGCTTAAAGATGGCGCAACTCTGATTTCCTTTTTCTGGCCAGCACAAAGTGAAGAAGATTTAAACATTTGCAATGCTAAAAACGTCACTGCAATTGCTGTTGACTGCATTCCTAGAATCACTCGTGCTCAGAAAATGGACGTGTTAAGTGCGATGTCAAACATCGCGGGATACAGAGCAGTTATTGAAGCTGCGAATGAATACCCTCATTTTTTCACTGGCCAAATTACTGCAGCAGGCAAGATT
>JAERSY010000022.1 GCA_016845245.1 Phycisphaerae bacterium | reverse complement strand
ATGTCACCAACTGCGCCGGGTGTTGGCATGATTGGTGCGTCTGCCCAGTCCATCAATCGGTCGTAGCCCGGAGCATGTGCCATCACGTGCTCAAGGAAGACGTCATGAATCTTGTCACGAGCAGGACCTAGGTTTTCCATCTCAAGCGTTGGACGCAAGTTTTCGACAACAGCGAGGTCAATCCAACCCTCATCAAGTGAGTTTTCGACTTCTTCGGTTGCGTCTTTGTTTCCTGCATAAATGATTGGCATTTCATACTCACTGCCAAACCGTGGTTGTGGTTTTGCTGGAGCAATGAGCTCTGCAAGCTGGACAACTTTCTCCGTTGTACCACCATCAGTGCCACCACTAATCAAAATCATGTCCGGTCTAAGTTCCCGAATTCGCTGGATTTGTTCGTGGGGTCTTCGCTTATCGTTTGATGAAATGACGTCCATCACAATCGCGCCCGCGCCGAGTGCTGCACGTTTTGCAGACGCTGCAGTCATCTCAGCGATGACACCTGCAACCATCATTTGAAGTCCACCGCCTGCACTAGATGTTGAGATATAAAGGTCGCATCCATCTGAACCAGTTGCAGGATGTTTAATGGTGCCATCCTCATTGGTTAGTTGTCTGCCTGCGAGTTCACCAACTTCGGTCACTGCATTTGTAACGCCAATCGTCACGTTTGCAAATGGCTTTTCAACTGTAGTTGGGGCTTCGCCACGGTGTGTTTGACGGTATTCACCATCAATCTTCTGAATCAGGATTGCTTTTGTTGTTGTACTGCCGCAATCTGTTGCAAGAATCACATTAATGTTTTCTAAATCTATTGTCATGTGTTTGGGCTCTCGTCCATTTCACTCTCTAACTCTTCGATGCGGTTCCGAATCCAATCGACTGAACCGCGATGTTCTAAAAACTCAGCGACTGCTGTCCACTGATCTGTTGGCACGAATGCACTGATAAGTGGGGTGAAAAAATGCATCGTTTGTGAACCTACAAAATTCAATGGACGACCCATTTCTACACCAATAATTGCGGGCGTTGTTAACCCGCGACGAATGATACCCTGACAGAGTGCATCAAGGGCATTTTTTTGTGCTTCAGTTGGCTCAATCGTTGTCTCTGAGTCCACATGGAACGCATCTTTTAACCACCCTTTTTTCATCGAGCCACGTCCTCTGATAGATAGTAATCAAGATGTTTAACAATCTCATCTCGATTCGTGCTGAAGAACAATGCAAGACCTGACCAGCCATCGAAACTCGAGGGCTTTTTACGTTTAAAAATATATGCGGAGTGTTGAAACACCTTGAGGCGGCGAATCTGTGACCACGCGTAAAACTTCTTGCGAAGTGGGTACTTTGCTGTGATGCCACTCTGGTCAATTGTAAATGTTGAAGTGAACAGAAACGTAGCGATTGATGCAATCAAAATGAGCGTCAACATGAACCCAAGAAGCGCGTTTGAAAGCACGATTGAACCCCCAAACAAAATCACGCAACCCCATGCAAAAACACGTCTTACGGGATGACTGTCTGAAGGATTACAAGTCCAGGAATAGGTTGATGGTTCACTCGTTTCCATGAGGTGGCACATATCCTACCATAGCGTGCGGGTCTACTTAGCTTGCCGACACCGTCGATTGGTCTGCATCGAGGGTGACGATGGCGTCCTTGGTTTGCAAGAGCATGTGATTGCCCGGAACGATGTCAATGACAAGCCCAGTGTGTGATTCGCCTTTTGAACACACGGTCTGCGTCGTCCCAATGAGCACATCGCGTTCCTTCCACGTTTGAATGGCAGTCCTCTCATCGAGCGTTGTGGCTGTAAACACGCTATTGATAACGAGTTGCGTCGCCTCAAGCCGCCCCAGTTTATACCCACACTCAATCATACAAATGGTCACTTGGTCTGTTGTGGGCGGTTCTAAGACATTAAGCCCAACCCCAACGAGGCATCGCCCTTCCCGTTCTTCAATCAGGATGCCTGCAAGTTTCCTGCCATCAACAAGGATGTCATTTGGCCACTTAATCCCAACTTCCACTCGAGGCATGGCGTTGTTGAGTGACGCTGCAAGTGACGCTCCAACTGCAATGGGCAACATTGGCGTGCTTTGTTCAAGCACAACTGTCACAGCGACGCCGCCAGTCGCATCCCACGACTTTCCCCTTCTGCCCCTACCGCTTGTTTGCCTCACTGCTGTGCAGACATCGCCTGCAGCTAACCCGCCTGCAAGCGCTGCATCCTGCGTAGAGGTTGCTTCTTCAAACACGAGCACTCTGCCGGGACCCTCAAGTGTTTGTTCCCAACGGTCCCGTTCATTCATGGAAGCACATCCAAACCAAAATCAATCCAAGTTGCTTGATGTGTAAGTCCACCAATCGCAATGCGATCGACACCCGTTTCAGCAATGTCACGAACTGTGTTCTCGTTGACGCCACCGGAAGCTTCAAGCATTGGTTTCCGTTTTGACTCGCTGCGGATTGCAACTGCTTCTCGCAGCACATCAGTTGGCATGTTGTCAAGCAAAATGATGTCGACATCTAACTCAACCACTTTTTTGAGTTGGTCTATCGTGTCAACTTCTATCTCAACAAACGAAACATGTTCCGCACGTGCTTTTGCAATCGCAGTTGCAAGTTCATCGCGTATGTTTGCAAGTCCTGCAAGATGGTTGTCCTTATAGAGTGCAGCATCATGAAGTCCAAGCCGGTGAAGTGTTCCGCCACCACATGCAACTGCATACTTGTCGAGTAGTCGCAGTGATGGCGTCGTTTTTCTCGTGTCACAGATGAGGCATCCTGTATCCGCAACAAGATTCACAAAATGATTCGTTCGTGTTGCAATTCCAGATGCGTGCCCAAGAATGTTGAGCATCGTTCGTTCAAGCGCAAGAATGGAGCGGTGGTTTCCGCTTAACGTAGCAACTGTTGCTGGCTCGCTAACATCGCCATCGCTTGCTAACAATAGAAGTTCAACATCTTCAAACAGCGACAAGCCAATAGGTAAAAGCGTTAACCCGCAAATGACGCCTTGCTCGCGTAGTGAAACTGCGCAGTTAATATCTGCATCTTCATCGATGATTGATTCCGTTGTGACATCACCCAACAGCAACCCATCTTCATCAAAACATTGCTGAAAAAGTTCTGCAACAACTTCTTCGGTCAAGAGTTCTGCTCTGACTTCTTGCAACGATGCAGTCATTCGGAAACACCTGATTTTCGAGTTGATTTTGCCATACCATCTAGCACCTGAATCGTTTCACTTTCTCCGCTCACTGCGAGTCGCTGACCATCAACAGAGACTGTAACTCGTTCAAGTCGTTCATTCGACGGAACAGCGGCAACAAGTCCAAGTTGATCAATTGACCAGATGCCAATTGTCCCATCACTCCTGACGGTTGCAAAGCGCTTCCCATCAGGAAACACCACTAAATCTCGCAATCCACTTCCACTTGCACTGTTTGAATCAACCAGCTTTCCAGTCGACGCATTCAGGACTTGCACAACGTGACTGGCCGAGGCGGTAATGATGTAATCACGGGTTGGCTCGTAGCCCATCGCCACAACATCCATTCCATTGCCAATGAGATTCCAGAACGGCGTTCCGCTCTGCGAGTCGTATGCAACGACGCTTCCATCACTTGTTGAGACATAGAACACATCCTTATCTGTTCCGAACGTCAACGCTAACGGGAAACCATGTTCCAATTGAATATGCTGAACAACTTCATCTTGCCTTAAATCAAAAACGTACATGCTCCCACTGTATGTGCCAGCGATCAAACATTTTCCAAATGGCGAAACACTAAGCGAGGAAACTTGACCTTGGCAATCTCCAATTGCGCTTTTGAACACAGCATGTTCTGCATTCCAAAGTTTAAGCACCCCACGAACATCTGCGGTAATGACGTGTGACGTCGTTGGCACAAACTCAACGAGTGCAAGTGCGTCTTCAGAATCTGAACTGACAAGATGCTCTTCCCCCGTTGTCATGTTGACAAGTTGTAACTGATTGCTGTATTCAGAAACGATTGCGAGCACATCGTTCCATACGAATGCAATATCAGTTGCTGGCAACATGCCCTCGGTTTGAATCGTTATTTCACTGTCCCCGCCAACATTCCACCACCGAATTGCGCCATCCCTCCCGATTGAGACAAACTGCCTTTCAAGCGCGCTAATCGACCAAATCATTTCATCATGGCCCCTCAGTGTTGTCATTTGTTCAAAAGGCAACGTGCTCCATACATTGATTGCTCCGTCTTCGCCAGCAGAAAGCAAGAGGTTTCCTCTTGTGACGAGGTCCATGACATCGCCCTCATGCGATTCATGTTCACTCTGCAATAGTCCCCGAGTGACGTTCCATACCTTGACTTTATTATCCGCGCCTCCAGATACAAGTCTGCCATCTTCTAGAAAAGCCACTGCATGGACTGCCCCACTGTGTGAGCCAAGCAGCGTTGGCAGTTTTGATTCACCGAGGTGCATGACCTGCACCGTTCCATTCACAAAGCCAATGCCAAGTTGATGCAAGGAAGGATGATGGTCAAGTGAGATGACCATGCCATAATCTGTACGCCACTGCGTTTCTAACGTGTGTTGATGATCAAAAATCATGATGTCACCATTTGCAAGCCCAACTGCGAAGCCGCCGGCTGGCATCGACGCAATGGATTCAACCGAACTCGACGAAACATCAAGAAACTGCACTTCTCCGCCACTGACATCAACAATACCCACTTGACCGTTTGATAAACCAAGCAAGCAAACATCACCCAGTTCCGAAAACTCTACGGTTCTGACATTCACTTGTAACTGAATGTCAGAGACAATTTCGCTGTGCTCATTGATGAGAAGCACTCTTCCACCTTCAAACGAAACTGCAATGAGATTTGTTGTTGGAGAAGCCGCAAGTGCTGTTGGCCTGTCACCGATAAGCCAGTTACTCGAGGAATGGTCAGTGATTCCTTTCAGAAGGTGCCACTCCCAGCCGCGGTACTTTCGAACTGCGTCATCCAAATGGTTTCGTGCCATCTTCCACGACTCGTTTGCAATTGCTGCTTGTGCTGTACCAATTGTTGCAACGTACGCTTTGTATTCTGCAGTGTCACGCGCTTCAGATTCAGATGCAAGGAGTTCCTTCATTTCCTCTTGCCTTGCTTCTGACTCAATAAATCCCCAAACGAGACCTGCAATGCCTGCCATCATTGCAATCAACACAAAAAGACCCGCTCGGAACTTGAGTTGATTGCGTTTTGCATACAACCGCATTCGTTGCATGCGTGTTGGCGGCTTCGCATGAATTGGTTGGTCATTCAAAAACCGCCTAATGTCGAGTGATAACTCCGCAACACTTTCATACCGATTCGCTCGCTCTTTCTTCAGCGCTTTTTGAACGATGTGTTCAATCTCTATTGGAATTGTGCTGTCAATCGATTGCAACGAAGCAGGTTGCGTATCTTGAATAATGTTCGGTGCTTTATAGACTGCAACGCCTTTTAAATCGTACGGCAACTTATTTGTCATGAGATGGAAAAGCACCATGCCAAGCGAATAGACATCTGTTCGGACATCGACATCGTGCGGATCATCACCACACTGTTCAGGACTCGACCATTGAAGCGTGCCGACGAACCTGCCTTGCTTCGTTAAGGAATGGTCTGGATCATCATTTCCTGCCATCAGGGCGACGCCAAAGTCAATCACTTTAGGTCTTCCTGAGTTTGTAATCAAAATGTTCGATGGCTTTAAGTCACGATGAATGACGCCACGCCCGTGACCATATTGAACTGCATCACAGACACGCAAGAACAAAGCAAGCCGGCCAATGCGAGTGATGTGTTCTTGTTCGACATAATCAACAATTGATTTTGAACCGGGCACATACTCCATTGCAAAAAATGGGAGCGGCGTGCCGTCATGATCTTGATGACCTGAATCATAGACCTGCGCGATGTTTGGATGTTGCAATCGCGCAAGCATCTCACTTTCAAGTTCAAACCGTTGCAAGGTCGCTGGAGACGCTGCCGCAGATTTTACAATTTTGATTGCAACTGACCGTTTTGGATGAGCTTGTTTCGCTTCATACACATTCCCCATTCCCCCTGTTCCTATGATACGAACAATCTCAAACTGACCAATCGTTTTGCCAATCCACTCATCACCTCGAACGTTGACATTTGACTCTAGCCAATCTTTGTCAGCAGTTGCATCATCTTGAGTTTGTGCATTTGGATCAAACTCATCGCTACCATCATGTAAATGAACATCATCTGCCATATCACTTACATGATACGGGATGGTGACTTAGGAAGTTTCAATCGCTTGACGAATCGCCTCTGCAGTTATCTCTGCGTTCTGCAACTCACTTGCATTCCATCCAATACCTAAACCACAATCATCATATTTAGGGATGATGTGAAAGTGAACATGAAACACTGCTTGATGCGCGCTTGCTCCATTGTTTTGCAGAATGTTGAAATTCTTCGCGCCCGTCGCCTTTACAACTGCTCGTGAAACGAGCACAAGTGCTTCACCAAGTGCTGCACCTGAAACAGGCGATAGCTCATCGAGTGATGCAGCTTCCTCCTTAGGGATGACAAGCGTGTGCCCCTTACTTAAGGGGGACACATCAAGAAATGCGAGAACCTCATCATTTTCAAACACTTTGTGACAAGGAATCTCGCCGTCAATAATGCGTTTGAAAATAGTTGACATCGTGTTATCTTAGTTCAGCTTGTGCTGCTGCGAGGCGAGCAGTTGGAACTCTAAACGGTGAACAACTCACGTAGTCCAACCCAACCGTGTTACAGAATTCAACTGATTTCGGGTCGCCGCCATGTTCACCACAGATTCCAATCTTGAGACCTTTCTTCGTTTGACGTCCGCCTTCAACACCACGCTTCACGAGTGCGCCAACACCATCAACATCAATTGTTTGGAATGGGTCACGCTCTAAGATTGCGTCATCAATGTAATGTGGCAAGAAGGAGTTAATGTCGTCACGACTAAAGCCGTAGGTCAATTGCGTCAGGTCGTTTGTGCCGAAACTAAAGAAGTCTGCATACTCTGCGATTTGGTCTGAAACGATTGCCGCACGAGGGATTTCAATCATTGTTCCAATCGGAATGTTGAGCTTCCCTTTGTAACCCTCTTTCTTCACAACTGCTTTAATCGTATCAGCTGTAAGTTGTCTGAGTGTTTTCAACTCTTCTTGAATCCCGACGAGTGGAATCATGATTTCTGGTTTCGCATCAATGCGTTTCTTCTTGCATTTAATCATTGCCTGCACGATTGCGGTCACTTGCATGACGAGAATTTCAGGATACGTCACAGCAAGACGACAACCACGATGCCCAAGCATTGGGTTGAACTCATGAAGTTGTTGCACACGTCTCTTAACAGTTGCAACTTTAATGCCCATTGCTTTAGCAACATCTTTTTGCCCTGCTGCATCATGAGGCAAGAACTCATGAAGAGGTGGGTCGAGCAGTCGTACGGTCACTGGGCAACCCTTCATCGCAGTGAAGATGCCTACGAAGTCATCTCGTTGGTATGGCATTAACCGAGCAAGCGCTTCTTCACGCAACTCTTTGGTTTCAGCAAGAATCATTTGACGCATCGCAAGAATTCGGTCGCCTTCGAAGAACATGTGTTCAGTTCTTGTCAGACCAATCCCTTCAGCACCAAAACCTCTCGCTCGAGCTGCGTCAGCAGGCGAGTCTGCATTCGTTCTCACTTTCATACGGCGCTTTTGATCCGCCCATTTCATAATGGTTTCAAAATCACCGCTCAATTTTGGTTCGTGTCGTTCAACTTTGCCGAGCATGACTTCACCTGTGCCACCATCGATTGAAAGTACATCTTTTTCACCATATGTCTTTCCTTCGATTGTGACCGTTTTTCGGGCTGCGTTAATGTGTAAAGCTGAAGCACCCGCAACACAACACTTGCCCCAACCGCGGGCGACTACTGCTGCGTGACTTGTCATGCCACCTGTTGACGTCAAAATGCCCACCGCGTGGTGCATGCCATCAATGTCTTCTGGTGAAGTTTCTTTTCGAACGAGCAACACGTTTTCACCAGATTCGCTTCTCGCCACAGCATCTTCTGCACTAAATGCAAGTGTTCCCGTCGATGCGCCCGGTGATGCAGGCAAGCCCTTCGTTAACATCTTGACATCTTTCTTTGACTTCGTTGTGAAGCTTGGAAGAAGGAGTTGGACGAGGTCGCCAGCTGGAATTCTTAACAGCGCTTCGTCTCGAGCAATCAGTCTGCTCCTTACCATATCAACTGCCATCTTCACAGCAGCTGCAGCGGTTCGTTTCCCAGTTCGCGTTTGTAGCATCCAAAGTTTTCCGCGTTCGATGGTGAACTCAATATCTTGCATGTCGCGGTAATGTTTTTCAAGAATCTTTTTAATCTTGAGAAGCTCATTAAAAATGCGCTTGTTCCATCGAGTCATTTGAGAGACTGGCTTTGGCGTTCTGATGCCTGCAACGACATCTTCACCTTGTGCGTCAATTAAAAATTCTCCAAAGAACTTATCGACACCTGTTGATGGGTTCCGAGTAAATGCAACACCGGTGCCTGAATCGCGACCCATGTTGCCAAAGACCATCGCTTGAACATTGACTGCAGTCCCCTGCAATCCAGTAATGTCATTAATTTGTCTGTAACTTTTTGCTCTTGATGTGTTCCAAGATTTAAACACTGCTTCAACAGCGAGTGTGAGTTGTTTTGTTGGGTCTTGCGGGAAGTCTTCGCCAACATGCTTTCGGTACGCACGCTTGTATCGTTGACACACTTCTTTCAATCCTTCAGCGGATAACTCTGTGTCAAGTTTGACGCCATGCTTCTTCTTGACTATTGAGAACTCATGTTCAAATGACTCATGGTCCATGCCCATGACAACGTCGCCAAACATGTTAATAAGTCTTCGATATGCATCCCAACCAAAGCGTTCGTTTCCAGTCAGTTCAATGAGTCCAAGAACAGCTTCATCTGTCAATCCAAGATTGAGGACGGTATCCATCATGCCCGGCATTGAGACTGCCGCACCAGAGCGAACTGAAACGAGCAAAGGATTTGATTGCGAACCAAAGGTTTTGCCGGTTTCTTTTTCAACCTGCTTAATCGCTTTTACGATGGACTTGTCTAGACCAGTTGGAAACTTTCCGCCTTCATCGTAGTACGCCGCACACATTGAGGTAGGAATCGTGAATCCAGGAGGAACTGGAAGACCAATATTGGTCATTTCAGCGAGATTCGCGCCTTTACCGCCAAGCAACTCTTTGTGCGTCGCATTGCCTTCGGTTTTGAGTGCACCCCAGCAATATGTTTGCTTTGTGCGTTTTGGTTTACGAGTCGATTTGCGTGTTGATGCCATGTGGCGTTCTCCGTTTTTTAAGCGCAAGGACGGGGATTATACCATACACCCGAAGTACACTGTGTCACTGTGAGCGTAAGTCAACAGTCAAAGGTGTTACCAAAAGATGCTGTCGCCATCGATGGGCTTCAGTGCTCCCCAAGTGACCTTGCCAAAAAGTGGCCAAGTGACGTGCCACTCATTGCACTCATTGCAAACGGTGAACATGAAGCGTGGTCGAGATGGAGTGTCC
This sequence comes from Phycisphaerae bacterium, assembly GCA_016845245.1. GTDB lineage: Bacteria > Planctomycetota > Phycisphaerae > Phycisphaerales > SM1A02. The sequence continues at coordinate 3,156 of JAERSY010000022.1, read as the reverse complement.
TTGCGCGAGCAGATGGGGGGACACATACACCTCGCTCAATCGAAGCGTTGAGCGAACTGTTAGCGTCAACACAGAGTGACACGCTCTTGCCAAACTGGATTGGGTACCTCAGTTATGAGTTTGGGAATCTCATTGAACCAGTGCTGGGGGAACCACCAACGCAAGATTGGCCCCTCGCTCATCTTGTGTGGTGTGATTGCGCGCTCATCTATGACCACCTTCATCATCAGTGGTGGTCAATCGGACAATGTGAAGTCCCGACTGCCTGCGATGTAGCCACGCCATCTTGCTCTTGTTCTCCGCTTCAGGAAGTTGAAGATGACGCGACGTTCAAAAAAGCTGTTGAGCATGCCATCGATTACATTCACGAAGGCGACATCTTCCAATCGAACATCACACGAAGGTACACCGCAACAATCCAAGGCAATGTACGCCATGCAGCGTTAGATATGCTCGAACAACCGGGCGGTTGGTTTGGCGCTTGGCTTGAGTTTCCTGAGTCGAATCAATACCTCCTTTCAATGAGTCCGGAACTCTTCCTCACGACTGATCATCAAAGTCGACGCGTACTCACGCGACCGATGAAAGGAACGAGGCCGGAACACGTATCTCCCGAAGAACTCATTGAATCTTCTAAAGATGCTGCCGAACTCCACATGATTGTTGACCTCATGCGAAATGACTTAGGTCGAATCTGTTCATTCGGTTCCATTCAAGTTGAATCTGCTCGCTGTATAGAACGTCACCCAACAGTCTGGCAATGTGTTGGCGAAGTGTCGGGGACGCTGCGTGACGATGTGTCATCGTGTGACGTCATTCATGGCACATTCCCTGCTGGTTCTGTGACAGGCGCGCCGAAGATTAGGGCAATGGAAATCATTAAGACGCTTGAGTCGTCACCAAGAGGGCCATATTGTGGCGCAATTGGCATTTTCGGGAAGTCATTGCATCTCAATGTCGCGATTCGAACAGCAATGATTCAAGCAGATGGTCACGCGTGTGACTTGCAAGGCACACTGACGTACAGCACTGGGTGCGGTATTGTTGCGGACTCAAATCCTGATGAAGAAGTTCAAGAATCAAAAGTGAAAGTTGCAATCATGGACAACCTCATTACGCCTGAACTCACGACGCACTCTTAAGTTGCTCTCGCTGTTGAATCGCAACGGAGCGAGTAATTTGAGTCACAACAAATTGCTTGTGGGATGGATTGAGTGAGAAATCAAACATCATGCCCATGTATGTCGTTCCACCAGCTTCAAGGTGGTGATGCATTAACTTTGCAGTGACACAAAGATGTGGGCCATCCATATGGGGCAATTTGAACTTTAAGAAATGCATGCGATGTCTGAGCGCACTACTTCCCTCATTCGCACTTAACTGTAAACCAATACCGCCGCCACCAATGTTCACCATGCGTGCTGTCGCTGGCGGACCGACTTGTGGCATCGATTCTTCGAAGTTCGTTTCTTGCGGATTTGCTTCAAACTGTTCATAAGCAAGTTGACACATTCGTTCAGGTAACACAACCGAGCGTGAATCAAGCAGTGGCAGGCATTGGACTTCTGGAAGTTGCAGTTCACACGTACTGATTCGATAGTCACGGCGACGTTGACAACGTTCAACCGATGATGGCATTTTTAATCGCAATGCAACTTTTTGTCTTCCTTGGTGTTCAAACATCTGTTGACCAAGGCACGTCGTGTTAAACATCCATCGATTCTGTCCAATGGCCATGATGCCCATCAAGCCAAGTCCGGCTTCAAGTGGAAGCGGTTGCCCTGCTGCTGTTGGCATTTCAACAATAATCTCGAGTTCATTTAAGTCGAGTAGCGCCGCACTCCAGATGAAATCGCGCCCTGATGCCCCATTTGGAGTGAGGGCAATTTGCAATGAACCGCGGTGGTCTAAAAGTTGTTGTAGGCATTTCCGCCAGCCAGTAGTTCGTGATCGATGAGCAGCCATGGCTTCATATCTCCAGTCATGATAGTTTGGTCATTTGGGGCACAATTGCCCCTTGATACCATCAATCTCGACCGCAGAAGTCGCCACCTTTCTGGAGTTTGTAATTCGTTATGTTTTAAGGGCTTATGTAAACCGCATAACCAGAACTGCCCCTTCAGTCTGCACCTCAGGTGCCGATAAATGAGCGCATTTTGCGATTAATCGCAAACTCCCCATCGTCCAAAGTCGCAAGGGTTGGTCACCCTCGCCAAGCACCCAGTTGTCACTTTGGACTTCCTCACCCTCCCGAATCGCAAAACAAGCGTCATCTTTCGCCCAGACAAGTTGCATCGTCTCTTCTTCATTGACACCTTCCATCCAGCGACCTTGCGTCAGCTCACTCCACAAATCGTTTGGCAAATCATCAAGGATGATGAGGCCACCACTTTTTAGAACAGTTTTGCATTTTGTGATCAATTCAACTGCTTCATCAATATCCGCAAAGAGCATGAAGGTTTGACCGCAAATCAAAATGGCATCGGCGTGTTGGCACTCCTCAATAACATCAAGCACATCGCCATCGATCAGTGTTGCGTCGAGTTCTGCGTCTGCAAGGTTTCGAGCACATGAGGAAATTGCATCAGGATCAATGTCGATGCCCGTCATGTGGTGACCAGCAACTGCGAGCGGCAATATCAATCGACCGTCTCCGCACCCGACATCAACGACATCTTTTGGCTCAGTGCCAAGCAACGCTAAAATTGATTTAATCTGAAGTTGAGATTGCTCCTCTTCCATTGGCAACCAATCACTCATCTCGGCCTCCTTTTAACAATTGTTCAAGCGCTTCAACTTGCTTCGTTAACTCGCTACGCCTTGCAGCTGAAAGTGGCTCTTCACCAAACCGAACAGCGTAGTACGCATGTGTCAATGCTTCAATTGATTGCAGTGCGTGTGTTGACACTGGCAATGAACGGCTCCATTCTAAAGGCGGCATACACCGAGGACGGATCCATCCAAACTGATTCAATATGTGAATAAGGGACGCATAAAACTCAACATGTGCTGTTTGGATTTGGTGTTCATGTGTTCTTGATAACTGAAGCACTCTCCTGACTCGCCATTTTCTGAAGAAGAATATGCCTACTGCGATTGACGTTAGTCCAAACGCTGATAGAACAAGCGTGAACCAGAGTTGCCCACCAACTCCAA
>JAERSY010000021.1 GCA_016845245.1 Phycisphaerae bacterium | reverse complement strand
GAGTAGAGCACAGTAAATGGCTCAATGAGACCGTGCTCGTATGCAAACTTGCTTTCCTCTTTGGGCTTTGGTTCTAATTCGCTTGGATCAGCCCAGTTTGGGATGACGTGGACTCTGTCCCGCTCAGGACCATACGCATCGCAAACAAGTTCTTTTGCAGCATCGCTGAGCACAATAACTTGCTCAGCTCGCCTGTACATAATCTTGTTGCACCAACGCCAGAATCGATCAATGAAACCACCCTTGCGAATCTTGCCAACCCAAACTGCAAGTTCAGGATACGAATCATGAAGCAGGACGACGTACCGATGTTTCTTGATAAGTGAAATGAACGCGCCAACAAATCCTAGATAAGGGGGGTTCGTTGTGTAAAGATACACTTCTCCCTTTCTTCGCGGCAACACATGAAAGAGTGCAAGCGGAAGAAGGAACGTGATCGAGTTAATCACTCTTCCAATGATTGAATCTTTTGAGTATCGAGTCGTCCACATCCGCTTGACGTGAACACCGTTTTTGAATTCTTCCCGTGGACACTCTTGCCAAGTTTCTTTTGGTCCATAAGAAGGTCGGCATGTAATCACCGACACTTCAGCACCTTGTTTGGCAATGTTCTCTGCTAGTTCAAACAAGAGGTGTCCTGTTGAAGCGACATCAGGAACGTAATACTGATTTAGGATGACGACCTTCATTGGGCCAGTTTTTTGTTGTGACTCTTCTGTAGTGCTCATATAGGGGTTACCCCTTAAGACAGGGGAAGTTGACACTATATCGGCACTTTTCCATCAATAAACACTGTACATACGGAAGTATTCGTTAATTTCCTTGCGACTGGTTCCAATTGTGCTAGATTGGAGCGGATGATTTCACTCCTTTTAACAACGTGTATTTCAGTCGCTCCGCTCAATATTGACCCAGCGATAAGTTCCCTTGAAGGGACTTTTTCACAATCGATTCATATGCCAGGGACGCTTATCGGTGATTACGATGCAAAAACAAATCCTGAAGGCACGATGACGAGGCCAGGCGTTTGGGGTGGAAGCGGAAACGAGCCAGTTAGTTGTACGATTGAGCCAGTGCTTGGAGGTGATTTTGGTGGTCAGTTAAACGGCACCGTTGACTTTGAGTGGTTGAGCGATGAACTTATGACTTTAAGCGAGTTATCGCTCAGTGCATTTGAGAAGGGGCAGGCAATTCCCTTAAACGTCATCTTTGAATACGAAACGTTTCGCTCGATTGCTCCAGATTCTTTATTCGTCGGTGGCTTCCCAATTGAGATTCCACTCGGTGAAGGGATGATGACTTCGCTCACAATCGATTTGCCTGTTCCGTTTGATCTTGCACTCAAGCCGATCAATGTATTTGAATGGTCTTTCTCCGGAGAAGTTCCAGTCATCATTACAACAAGTTTTACATTCTTTGAAACAGATACTGGTCCAATACCAACGCCTGCAATTCTTACACTTCAGGGCTCGATAGTTATGGTCAATGATGAACGCATTATGTATGCAACCTCATCATGGGATGTATCTGAAACAGTAGAAGAGCCACCGTTCTATTTTGACAACTTGCCACTTGAGTTGCCAACGATTGTTCCTCCAGGAGATTTTGCTGGCGTGCTTCTTTCTGTCGCCGCAGACGAGGCAACGAGCACTGCAACAGGCGATCTCGCATTTACCGCTTCGGGTCATACGGAGGGTGTTCCCGGTGATGCAAATGGCGATGGCGAAGTAAATGTCTCTGACGTCTTAGCGGTGATTAGTGCGTGGGGTACATGTGATGGCTGCCCTGAAGATTTGAATGATGACGGCGCGGTCAACGTGACAGACCTGCTCGATGTCATTGCAAATTGGTCTTAATCAATCTGACGTAAGTAGTCGTCGCTGAGAACACTCTTTAAGCGGAGAATGCATTCGTCTACGTGTTCCCTAGAAAATGTAAGTGGGGGTTTAATCTTGATGACATTGTTGTCTTTGCCATCTGTGCTCATGAGAATGCCGAGTTCCCTCATTCGATTAACCAAGTACGTCGCGTGCATGTCAAGTGGATTGAGCTTCGAGTCAGTTAACTCAAAACCAAGAAACAATCCCTGACCCCGAACATCTGTAATAACTGAGTTCGACTCCGCAAGCGTCTTGAGTGATTCTTTAAAGTAAGTGCCAACTTCAAGAGCATTCTGTTGCAATCGTTCGTCCTTGACTACATTGAGTACTTCTAAACCAATGGTGCACGAAACTGGATTGCCACCAAAAGTATTGAAGTATTCCATCCCATTTGCGAACGCATTTGCAACTTCCTTGGTGCACACAACTGCTGCTATTGGGTGCCCGTTTCCAAACGGTTTTCCGATTGTCACGATGTCTGGAACGACGTTCTGCAACTCGAATCCCCAAAAACTATGGCCGGCTCTGCCAAGTCCAACTTGAACCTCGTCAGCAATACATAAACCGCCTGCATTGCGTACGGCTTTGTATGCTGTTGCTAAGTAATCGCTTGGAAGTTCAATTTGACCTCCACAACTCAGGATACTCTCGCAAATGAAGCCAGCAATGCTTCTCCCCTTCGACTGTATGAAATCAATCTGTTCTTGAATGTGCTTTGCATACTGACTGCTTTGTTCTTTCCCGCGATACAGCCCTCGGAATGAATCGGGCAACGGAACGATGTGAGTATGTTCAGGTGCGCCTTGCCCGCCTTTGCCATCGAATTTGTACGAACTCACATCAATACACGCTTGTGTGTTGCCGTGGTATCCCGTTTCGACCGCAATCATGTCTAACTCGCCAGTTGCAGTTTTACACATCCGCATCGCAAGTTCGTTCGCTTCACTGCCTGAATTGACAAAGTGCACAACTGACAACGCCTCTGGAAGTGTTTCAAGTAAAGCATCAGCACACTTGTTAATCGCTTCGTGAAGATATCGCGTATTCGTGTTGAGAATCGCCATTTGTTTTCTGCCGGCCTCAACAACTCTTGGATGTTCGTGACCTACATGAGCAACGTTGTTGATGGTGTCAAGGTATCTTCGACCTGAGGCATCGATAAGGTAAACATCAGAACCAGCTTTGATATGAAGTGGCGACTCATACGATGTGCTTAAGCTTTTGCCAAGATGTTCCTTGCGGAAATGAATGAGTTCATTGGCAATGTCACCAGATTCCGATGACTCTACCTCTTTGAAGAGCAGGGCAGGATCTGGACATATGTCTTTCCAAACAGGGATTGAATTCGGTGTTGCAACTCCGAAATAGTTCGTGTCAAAATCAAGCATCGTCAGCATCAGTTGAAAGTGAAGGTGTGGAATCCATCCACCGTTTTCAGCTTCTGCGCCGATGTGTCCAATGACGTCACCCTTTTCAAGAACCATTCCCACCTTGAGATTGGCAAGGCAATCGCGAGAGAGATGCCCGTACAAACTGTAAAAGGAATC
>JAERSY010000020.1 GCA_016845245.1 Phycisphaerae bacterium | reverse complement strand
TGCCGTAATCTGCTTCTCTTTGAGTTGCCCTTGGAATGAAGGCATTGAGCCAAGATACCCTTGGACAATGTGTTTCTGTGGATTCAATAGTGATTCCCGGATGTAGTTTTCTGGTTGAACGTAATCAGTGCCTTCTCCGATGAGGTTTGACAACTTTTCGCCAGAAGTGAAATTCACTTCACCAGTACTAACTCGATCCCAAAGTCCTTTGAATGTCGGACCAGTGTTGTCGCTTCCATCAAGTGTGTGACAAGATTGGCAACGGTTATACAAACGGTTGATGGCATACGCAGGAAGTTGCTCGAGCGACATGTCTTCATATTCGCTTGCAAGTTTCACCATGTGTGGTTTGAATTCTTCTTTAGGCACGACGTTGACTACAGCAAGCATCTTTGAGTGGTCTTTGCCGCAGTATTCAGTACAAAGAAGTTGGAATGTGCCTGTTTTTGTCGCTTCAAACCAAAGTGCTGTGTACCGACCGGGAATTGCGTCCATTTTGACGCGGAAACTAGGAATCCAAAGACTGTGTAACAAGTCATTTGATGTCATGATGAGCCGAACTGGTTGCCCTTCAGGCACTGTCAGCTCGCCAACTTGCGTCACTGCATATTCAGGATGGTCAAACGTCCACGACCACTTTTGGGCAGTCACTTGAACTTCGTAACATCCTTCGGGAGCTTCTTGAAGGTTGAGATACCCTTTCAAGCCAACGACAAAAATGACGATCACGAGCAGTAACGGAATCACTGTCCACACGACTTCGATTGTCGTGTTGTGCACTGGTCCTTCGGTGACTGCTTCATGGCCCTTACGTTGATACTTGATGATGAACCAAATGAGCGCTGCAGTAATCAAGACAAAGAAGAAGTAGCAAATCCAAGTGATGACATCAAATGTAAGGTCAACACTGTGGGCAACAGTCGACGCTTGTTCTGGCATCCAGAATGTCGCATCTTTACCACTTCCCGAACCACTTACCATGAGGGTTTTCAACAATAAGTTCATCATGCTGTGTTCCCATCCATTCCAGCGCGAGCATGTTGCAATTTGTCAGGCGTTGTGTAACTCAATACAGCAAGCCCAAGTGCAAGCACGATAATCATGAGCACTGCAGCAGTCCGCATGAGCTTCCACGCACTCGGTGTGTAACTGTTTCTGTCTGGGTCATATTGGAAACAGTTAAACAAAAGTATTTTGTCGAGCGCTGAACCGATTTTTCCTTCGGATGCTTCAACTAAAGCAAACCGCAAATCTTTACCTTCAAACTTCACGTCGTTCATGTATTTTGAAATCCGGCCATCTGGCGTAAGGAACATGATGCTTGACGTATGAAGGAATTCTCCTGTTGGTTTGTCGAAGACATAGCCAAATCCAAGAGCATCAGCAAGTGTTGTGATTTGCTCTTGTTCTCCAGTCAAAAAGTGCCAACCGTTTTCAGCACCATCTCTGCTGTAATGTCCGAGATAACCCTCTTTATTTGTCATTGCGAGTTTTTCATCTTCGTCAGGATTGATGCTGACAGTGACGATTTCAAACTCATTGCCAACAGTCCACTCAAGGTCCTGCATGCCCGCGACGAGTCCATTGAGGGTCAAACTGCAAAGCATTGGACACCTGTAGTAGTTCAACGTAATGATGACTGGTTTTTCACCATTGATGTACTTACTTAATGTGACGTCGTGTCCAAACTCATCTACGAATTGAAGATCGAGTGGCACTTGATCATTGAGGTGTTCAGTGATTCCAACGCCTTCAAGTTCTTCCACTTTTTCATCAGCAAAAGTTGGACCTGCATGCACACTACCCACAAGCGAAAACACGCTTGCAATCATGGGTAACCAAATTTGTGTGCGAAGGCGATTCATGTTTACTTTAAGTTTCCTGAGACGATGTCCATCGCTTGATCAATTGGAATGACCAATCGTTTGTTGACTGCTCGTGTTTCTGGATCTTCTTCACTAATCCAGTGTGACGTTTCCATTAACGCATCTTGTTGACCTTGCATGTAAATGTTTCGGTCTTCATATCGAATGTCGATATGCTTTTCGTGCGCTTCAGTGTTTTGTGCTGAGTAGAAGATGCCTGCACCAATCGCAACCGTTGTAATCACGAGAAGGGAGCCGCCAATGCCACATGCCCAAGTCGCTAAACCGTTAGGGTCTTCTGTGTCTTCATGTAGATGTGTTGAATCGTGACTCATTGATGATCCTTATGCGTTCTCGAAGTGGAGTGCTTCATTCAATCGTGGGTCGTTAGAAGCCACCAAATTGCATGAACGCAAGTTAAAGATTGTTCCGCCGGCTAAACATGCCATCATGCCAACAAGGCATGTCACATTCACAATACTAAATCCAAATCCAACTGAGACTTCGCCAGAATCTACTTGGCTGACAAGTTCAGTGTATGTCGTTGCTGCTGCAATCGCTGCTTCAGGCACAACTGGAAGAATGATCCAACAAATGTCTACGAAGAACATAAGCATGAGCCAACACGCAATGAGTGGGAGTGTGAATCGCCAACGCTTTGTCCACCGCGTGATGAGAAGTACAAACGGTACTACGAAGTGACCAAACAACAAGAGCAATGAGACAGGAGCCCACCCGCCGAGTTGTCTTGCCATGTACCAACTTGTTTCAACTGGCAAGTTTGCGTACCAGATGAGCATGTACTGAGAAAACCCAATGTAAGCCCAGAACACTACTCCAAGACCAAAGAGCCATTTGCCAAGGTCGTGATAATGTTCAACTGAGATTGCTTGTTTCAAGTGACCCGTACGCTGCATGTATCGAGCGAACAAGATGATTGCACAGAAGAAACCGCACATCGTTGATGCGAAGTAGTAGACCGCAAACATGGTGCTAAACCACTTGGGTTGTAATGTCATCATCCAGTCAATCGCTGCATAACTTTGCGTGAGACCGTAGAGAATGATGCCAAGCGGCGCCCATTGTTGCATCTTGTGCGTCCACTTCACATCACCATCTCTGTCTTGATTGGTTGACCATTTAAAGTAGAGCGATGCAAGGACTGCCCAAACGAGCAAGTAGAACACTGCACGAGCAGACCAGAATGTTGGTGATAAGTACGCTGCCTTTTTGTGAAGCAAGTGGTCGTGCTCCATGAGGTATTCATCACCCCATTGATAGAGCAATGAGCCATCACCTTTGAGGACCATGACGAGAATCGGCACGAAGAGAATCCACATCCATGACAAGTTTCTCGCAATGCCTTCAGCAAGTCTTCGAACAGTGACGCTCCAGCCCGAGCGTGTAATGTGTTGAAGCATGACGAAGAATAGAGCGCCAAGTGCAATGCCAGCACTCGCCATAAAGCCAACAAGATATGCCTTCCAGAATGTTGTCCAGCCCTCACTAGAAGCGAGGCCAACACTTAATCCAAGAAGCGCCAAGCCAGCAATAATGAGAATTGGTCCCATCTTTGCAGTTGAACTCGACATTTGAATGCGGTCTTGACTTAAATCAATTCGATTCATTCATCACCTCCCTGCGTGTTCTTTTGAGGGAATGATGCTGAGCCATCAACAAGTTCAGGGTCGGCATCTTGTGAGAATTGGAGCGCTTTGATGTATGCAACGATTGCCCATCTATCTTCAGTTGGAATCTGTGATGCATACGCAGCCATTGTTCTCACACCATTGGTGATTGTGTTGAACAACTGCCCCACTGGCTGCTCCTTAATGAGCGACTCATGAAGATTCTTTGGTGCAACCCACGAAGTGCCATTTGCGCCTGTTTCAACAAGCGTCATTGCTCTGACATGAATCAAACCGTCGCCATAGCCAGTCGCACCGTGACACGGCGTACAGTAAATGTTAAAACGGTCTTGTCCTCGTTCGACGAATGCTTTGTCTACACTCACGGTTGTTGGGAATGTCGTTGCCCACTCATCGTGTTCGATGCCCATAAAGAAGTGAGTGTCACCAGCCATGTCGCCTCGAGCGACAGTGCCTTCAATCTTTGGTCTCATGATTCTTCCATCGTTGAACCACTCACTGCCATCTTGGGCAACTGATTTTGGTTGGTTGTCCATGTTTTGGATGATGTGAATTCGTGGTTTTTCATTCACTGAATGTCGGGCTCTATAAATGACAGCGAGCGGAATCGTTGCAGCACACGTCACAACGACGAGCGCCCAGCGAATCCAAAGTGGCACCTTCCAAAAGTCCTCAAGCATTGGCGTGAGTAGATCATCAATAATTTGTTTGATTAACTTCATCATTACTTTTCAAGCTCGATGACAGAATCAGGGTTTAATGATTGTAAAAATGCTTCGACATCATCTCGGACAAACTTAGGGTCTTTCGACTCAATCACAAGATAGAAGCGGTCGTCAGTTGCACGTGCAAGTTTCGGACTTTTTAATGTTGGGTGGTAAAGCATTGGCAACTTGTTTAACACAAGCGTTCCAAAGACTGCGGTGAGTGCTGAGAAGAGCACGGTCATTTCAAACGCAACTGGAACGAATGCTGCTGGGCCGAGTAGCGGCTTGCCGGAAACATCAAACTGGTAACCAACCACTGGAACGAGCGCCCATAAGTCGATTTCAAGTGAGTTTGTGAACACTTGAAGAATACATGCAAGCGTCAATCCAGTGAGTCCGCCAAAGAAGACTAGGATTGGCAGAATGGTCATTTTCACGCCCATAGCACGGTCTAATCCGTGAACTGGAAACGGAACAAGACAATCAAACCATTTGTATCCAGCAGCGTGTGTTTTTTCCGCGGCGTGGAAGATGCTTGGTGTGTCTGCAAACTCTGCTGCAAGTCCATATAAGTTTTCACGAGGGATGTCACTCATGTGATTCCTCCTCATCGTGATCGTGCCCATGCGGGTCTGCTTCTGGCATCACTGCTTTGAGCTCTGCGATTGCAAGGACTGGCAAGTAGCGAATGAAGAGCAGGAAGAGCGTCATAAACAAGCCGAAACTGCCAATGAATGTCAATACGTCGACATATGTAGGTTCATAAACACCCCAACTACTTGGCAAGAAGTCGTTTGCAAGTGAAGTCACAACAATTACAAATCGTTCAAACCACATGCCGACATTCACAAGGAGTGAAGCGACAAACATGACTGCGATGCTGTTGCGTGCTTTCTTGAACCAGAAGATTTGTGGTGTAATGACATTGCAACTCACCATAATCCAGTACGCCCATCCATAAGGACCAAACGCACGGTTGATGAAGGTAAATGATTCGTAAATCTCACCGCTATACCACGCAATGAAGAATTCCATAGAGTATGCGTAACCCACCATTGATCCCGTCAGCAAGATAATCTTGCACATGTTTTCAAGGTGACGCATTGTGATGAAGTCTTTTAGTCCCCACAACTCGCGAGCAGGGATTGCCAAGGTCATCACCATTGCAAAGCCCGAGAAAATCGCACCCGCGACAAAGTACGGCGGGAAGATTGTTGTGTGCCAACCGGGAAGTTGGGACACAGCAAAGTCAAACGAAACGACACTGTGTACTGAAAGTACGAGTGGCGTCGCAAGTGCAGCAAGAAGCAGGTAAGCACGTTCATATCGATGCCAGTGCCGCATGCTTCCTCTCCAACCGAGAGAGAAAATGCCGTAAGCGAGTTGTTTGATTGGGTGAGTCACTCGGTCACGCATCGTTGCAAGGTCAGGAACCATGCCGAGATACCAGAACAAGAGTGAAACTGTGAAGTATGTGCCAACCGCAAAGACGTCCCACAAGAGCGGACTTCTAAATTGTGGCCACATATCCATTTGGTTTGGAATTGGGAAGAGCCAGTACGCAAGCCATGTTCGACCAATGTGGATGCCGGGGAATGTACCCGCACAAATCACCGCAAAAATCGTCATCGCTTCAGCGAACCGGTTAATTGCTGTTCGCCATTTCTGCCTAAAGAGGAAGAGAATCGCGGAGATCAACGTGCCAGCGTGGCCAATACCAACCCAGAAAACGAAGTTCACGATTGGGTAACCCCAAGCAACTGGGTTGTTGTTACCCCAAACACCAACACCTGTAAAGACGAGGTAGCCAATCATCACACCAAGCATTGACATCATGCCAAATGAAATGGCGAGCGACAAGTACCACGACTTCGGTGGTTTTGGCGACTCATTCACCTTTAAGATGTCACGCGTTACGCTACCAAAGTCGTCATGATTGAGAACGAGCGGTGCGCGATGTGTCGGATTCTCGTGCGTGTTGTCAACGCCATGAACAGGAACGCTAGACATTAGTGATGCCCTCCTGCTGATGGTGCTGGTTCATGCACAGGATTCTTAATGCCTGCGAGATATTTCGATCGTGATTTAATGTTGAGTTCTTCTAACATTGTGTATGAACGTGGTGACTCATGGAGTTTGGAAACTTTACTGTCCTTATCAAGCAAATCACCAAACACGATGCAGTCCGCTGGGCAACATTGTGCACACGCTGGAACAATCGAACCATCTTCGATTTTGACTCTTGGGTCTTCTGCTTTCTGAGCGTCTGAAAGTTTTACCCATGCGTTCTTCGTTGCAATCTTCACGCGTTGAATGCGCTGCGTGCAGAATGTGCATTTCTCCATGACACCACGCATACGCACGGTCACGTCTGGATTGAATTGCATTGCTCGTAGTGTTTTACCGCCCGATTGCGTTTTGACGTAGTAGTCTGGTTGAACTTGGAGCAAGCCAGTTGAACGAAGCGGGTCTCTTCTAAAGTAATCGAAGTAGTTAAATCGACGCACTTTGAATGGACAGTTGTTTGAGCAATAACGAGTACCAATACAACGGTTGTAGACCATGACATTTAAGCCATCTGTGTCATGCACGGTCGCTGCAACTGGGCAGACTTCTTCACATGGTGCATTTTCACAATGGTGACAGGTCACTGGTTGAATCGCAACACTGTCAAGTTTGTTTCCGTCGTAATGTCCGTGCCCATCGTCTTTAAATGCAAAGTAACGGTCGATGCGAAGCCAATGCATCTCTCGACCCATCAATACTTGGTCTTTGCCGACGATCGGAATGTTGTTTTCTGCGTGACACGCTGTGACGCAAGCATTACAGCCAGTACATGTGGACAAATCAATCGACATGCCCCATTTGTATTGGGCGCCTTCGAACTGCTGCTCTTCGTAAATTGAAAGCGAGTGCAGCGAGTGACCCATATGCTGTGCAAAAGCTGGGTCATGTTCAAACTGACCCACTGTGCCTTCGCGATAAAGCATTGGCAAGCGTTCTTGCGTGCCCTTGCCTGGTGTTGAGTTGACATCGAAGTGCATCTGCGTCGTTGCTAGAGGATATGTGTCCCCAGTTGAAGCAACTGTTGCAGGTGCTGACCACGTCGTTGCCGAAGAACGAAGTGGATAGACATTGACGCCTGCACCAGCGGCAACGCGTCCGCCAAACTCTCTGCCATATCCCATTGGAAGGATGATGACGTCATCTGCTGTGCCAGGCACAGGAAGTGCAGCAATCTCAATTGATGCTCCATCAACTGTGACCTTGAGTACGTCGCCTTGTTTAACGCCGAGCGTTGAAGCCGTCTTTGGCGAAATGAGTGCTGCGTTATCCCAAGTTAGTTTTGTGATTGTGTCCGGAAGTTCTTGCATCCAACCGTTGTTTGCGTAGCGACCATCCCAGACGCTGCCTGATGGGATCAAACAGATTTCTGTCGCAGCCGTTTTGGTTGAACTCGGCGTAAATGGATTTCGATTCACAGGTGGCGCTTCAAGATTGCCCGTTCCAGCAACAACACCATCATGCACTGCCTTACGCCATGCCGGCGTACGCGAATCAGCGCTTGGGTTAAATGTTGCTCTGACGAGTGTTTGGCTATCTGTGACTGTTTCGCCCGCAAGAATTGCCAAGAATTCAGCATCTGACACGCCACCGAAGAGTGGCTCAATTAGTGGCTGACCGATACAAAGTGTGCCGTCAACCGATTGACCGTCATTCCAGGTCTCAAGCCAGTGGGCTTGATTGACATGCCATTTACAGACCGATGATGTTTCGTTTTCGTAATACGAAAGGTGTGCAGACATCGGAAGTGATTTGATTCGTTCAGCAACGTTCAATTCGCTTGGCGTATTGAACGCAGGGTTGCCACCAACGATGACGATGCCCTGAATTGAGCCCGCGTCCATCGCGCCAGCAAGTTCTTGAATGGTTGCGTCAGTGGCGTTGTCTAACATTCGATATGAAACGGTATGGCCAGACGCGCCAATCGCTTCATTTATTCTGGCAACAAGGTAATGCACATATGCTGGCTGGCTTGCGCCAGCAACAACAAGACCATGACGACCACTTGCAAGTGATTCATTGACAAGGTCGAGCCACGCTTGTTCATCGCTTGTGAGCGTCACACCACTCGCGTCAAGTCCTGCATGCTTTGCAGCAATGGCTTGCGCGAGCACTTCGACTCTTGATGGTTTCACTGCAACTCGCTCATCTGCTTTCGCACCTGTCACTGTAAGTGACGGTTCAGCGATGAGCACACGATTCATTGTGTGGGAATCTGGCTTTCTCCCTTTTGCCCAGCCACGAGTGTCAGGCACTTGCGTCGGACTGACGCCAAGGAAATCTGAATCTAGAGAAACAATGACATCTGCGTGTCCAAAATCTGGGATAGCACGCCAGTTCCCACCAAACGCATGCGCGAGTGCGCCTCTTTGGTTTGCATCGTCGAGGGGAGCGTACTCAACCCATAACAATTCAGGATACTTTTTCTTGAGGGTACGCTTCATTCGTTGCACAGTTGGTGAACTTGATGGCTCAACTAGACATGCAAGCCCTCTTCCTTTTTCTGGAAGATAGACATCAGCCCATTCTGCAAATGCGTGAAGCGAAGACGCTTCGCCTTTGTACTTCACGCCGCGTGAGCGGTCGGGATCATACAAATCAAGAATAGACGCTTGCGTGAAGCCATCTGTCGCACCTTTTGAATCTGGGTGCTCAGGGTTACCTTCAATTTTTGTTGGGCGACCATCGTTACTTGTAACGAGTACGCCTTGAGAGACGCCGCCGAAGTCAAAACAACTCGCAAAGTGCTCTGGAATGCCCGGCATCGTGCCTTCTGGCCGGTGTGCGTATGGAACGATGTGTTCCTCAGGCCACCTTCGACACCCTGATAAACCAAGCCCAGCAAGCGCCATTGAAGCACCCATGATTTTCAGGAAGTGACGCCTGTCTTTTCCTGAAGCAAGAAGGTCTTGTGCACCTTCTGGAAACTCGTCGTTAAGTCGTTCTTGAATAGCGTCACCTTGAGCGACTTCATCAAGACTTCTCCACCACATTTTTCCGTTTGATTGCGGTTCACTTATCGATGGCATGTTGAACAATCCTGTGATGGGTTCAAGTGATTCACATCGAGCCAGTGCTCGCCTTCAATTTTTCGGTCTTCCTCACTCATATCAATGCCCCATTCGAGTTGGGTAATGAGTTTGGGATCACGGACATGCGGCTCAGGATTTCGGTGGCAACTTAAGCACCAACCCATGCTGAGTGTTTCGTGTTGGTACACAACTTCCATCGTGTCAACTCGGCCGTGACATTCAACACAACTTACGCCACGATTCACGTGGGCGCTGTGATTGAAGTATGCATATTGAGGAAGGTCATGAACTCGTACCCATTCAATAGGCATACCCGTTTCATAACTTTCAAAGAGTGGTTCTAGTTTTTCACTTTGTGGATGAATCTGTGCGTGACAATTCATGCACGTTTCAGTTGGCGGAATTGCAGCGTGTTGTGTGTACTCAACAGTGTTGTGACAATACCGGCAATCGATGCCAAGTTCACCTGCATGAAGTTTGTGACTAAATGGAATTGGTTGTTCAGGCATGTGCCCAACATCAAGCGTGTCTGGGCTAAACCCATAAGCCACAACGATTGCAACGTAGAGGGGCGCAGTTGCGCCGACAATTGCCATTGCTGGCAGTGCTAAATTCGTCCATTGTGGGAATGTAAATCTCTGTTGAGACATGTGGTGTTACGCGCTTACTTTCGTCTTTCCAATCACAAACACCATGCCATAAATCATGGTGAAAACTGCACATGATACCCCTCTGAGCCGTGGTGACAAGTGATATTCATTCTCAATAAGAAAAGTTAAAAAGTTCTTCGATTCACCCGTTTGGCAACCCAAAAAATCGGCGAGCGTTTTCATCCATCGCCTCTTCAAATGACGCTTCATCGAGCCCCCTCGCCTTGGCGATGCACGCGGTTGTAAAACGGACATATGCGGGCTCATTTGGCCATATTTTTCGGTGTGGCTCGGGCGTAAGGTACGGCGCGTCGGTTTCGACCATCATCCTGTCAATTGGCACAAACTTTGTGATATCAAGGACTTCTGACGCATTCTTGTATGTCACGACGCCCGTAAAGCTCAGCATTGCGCCAAAATCGAGCACCTTGCGAGCATCTTCCATGCTTTCGGTGAAACAGTGGAACACGAATCGGCTCCCCTCGATGCCAGACGCCTCAAACACGGGAAGCAGATCGGCAACCGCCTTTCGGCAGTGCACGATGATGGGCCTCGAATCACCCTCTTGCTCGCAGACGAAAGCGAGTTGTTCGTCGAGCAGCTTTTGCTGGAGCTCAAAATCACACTCTTCGTAATGCTTGTCGAGCCCCAGTTCCCCAAATGCCACACACTTCTCATCACTGATGACGCTTTTCAGTGCGTCCCAATCCCAAGGCCCATCAGCGTAGAGCGGATGGATGCCCGCTGAAAAATAAACCTCATCAAAATGACCTGCACATTCCTGAGCATGCACCGCATCCTCACCATTCAGCGCGACGGTAACAAATTGCCGAACACCGTGCTCCTTTGCACGTTGAACTACCGCCTCGACATCTTGGCATAACTGTTTACTCGTCAAATGACAGTGGGTATCAATCATTGTTTGAATCAGAAAAACCTTGGCTTTTCTCTACTATTAGATTGTTCTAACTGAATCGTAAGGGGCTGGCCATCCTCGTATTGAATCGTTAAGGATGCGCCTTCTTCAAGTTCGCCTTCAAGCAAACATTCAAACGCGAGTGTCCACTCACTTGGTTTGCCTTGACCGACATCGCCGGCTTTCGCGCGACGCCATTTTTCCACATTGATTGTCACATTTTCAGGGGATGTAAATGTTGGAAGAAGTGGTGTCACATCGTCAAACTTTTCTAGTTTTAAAAGTCCCCTCGCGCCAATCGGATCGCCATCAACAATTTTAATGTTGTGCGGCTTGCAACTTAATGGCTGAGCAAGTCTGCCAGCGCCTTCAACTCTCAATACTAGCGTCTCCCCATTGTCGAACTCGAGCCGTATCTTTGAACGCCGAATCTCAGAGCGCTTGAGCGTTAAGTGGACTGGAACTTCAAGTAACGCTCCTGCTTGAACGATGTGTTTTGGCCACTCGGTCGTTGTGCAACCACATGTCGGAACAGCATTTACGAGTTTAATAGCCCCGCCTGTTTCATTTGTTAACTGGAATGTGTACTCCACAGTGGTTGTGTCGCCACTCACTTCAACGATGCCAAAATCATATTCAAGCGTTCCAGAGAATGGCTTGCTAAACATGATTGGCAAGACAACAAAAAACAGCAGTGCACCCAACCCAAGAAGGAGAAAGGCAATCGCTAAGACGTGTAAGATTCGTTTACGGGCGTTCATCGTCCTCACATCGTAACTCAAACGATTGAAACTCGTTTGCTCTGGGTCTCGACGTGAGGGCTTCTGTGTACAATCAAGGCATGACATTAACATGTAAAACTGCTGGCGAATCCCACGGACCTTGCGGACTTGCCATCATCGAAGGGCTTCCAGCAGGCCTCACGCTTGATGTTGAGTTTATCAATCAAGAGTTAAATCGGCGGCAAGGCGGATATGGGCGGGGTGGCAGGCAAGCCATCGAAACCGACCGCGCGGAGTTTTTAACAGGCGTCCGTGGCTCCACAACGACCGGCGCGCCGCTCACTGTGCAGGTCATCAATAAAGATAGTCGCTTGAATGACGCAGACAAAACGCCGCCTGTGCACAGACCAAGACCCGGCCACGCTGATCTCGCAGGTGCTGTGAAGTGGCAAACCAATGATTGCCGGAACACGCTTGAACGAGCGAGTGCAAGAGAGACTGCCGCACGAACTGCTGCAGGAGCGATATCTAGGTGTTTACTCAGAGCGTTTGACATACGAGTCTTTGGCTATGTCAAAGGCATGCTCGATGTCATTGCGCCAACTGAACCAACGCGGGACCAACTTGACGAACTGATTGCACTGCGAGAAGACTCTGCGGTGTATTGCCCAGACGATGCGACGTGCAAATCCATTATTGCGCATATCAAACAAGCAAAGATTGATAAGGACACTGTCGGCGGCTTGTGTGAAACAGTTGTCTTTGGATGTCCACCCGGCTTGGGCTCGTGCGCGTCGTGGCAAGAAAAACTCGATGCAAAACTCGCGTACGCCGTCATGGGCATTCAAGCATTTAAAGCAGTAGAGATTGGGCTTGGAACTGAATGTGGAAAGCGGACTGGTTCAAATGTTCACGACCCCATTCATTACAACGCAGAACTCGCAAACCAATCTCACTTCGGTTTTACTCGACCGCGAAACAATGCTGGTGGTATCGAGGGTGGCATGACAAATGGCATGCCGATTGTTGTCAAGGGAACGATGAAGCCAATCTCAACGTTACTCCAAGGGATGGACAGTGTTGATTTGTGCACTGGGCAAGACGAACGCTCTGATTACGAACGCTCGGATGTCTGCGCCCTTCCAGCAGCAAGCGTCGTCATGGAAAACGTCGTAGCGTTTGAAATCGCAAGCGCATTCCTAACATCGTTTAGTGGAACAACTATGGACATGGTTAGGGCCTCGCACGATGCTTATGCAAAGCGAGCAAGGAACATCATCCAATCATGACACTGATGATTGCATCGACATTTGGAGATGCCCCAACGCAAGCAACCGGAGTTGACCTTATTGAGTTCCGGATTGATGGCCCGAGCACTGATGAAGTGATTCGGGCATTGCCTGCGAAACTAAACGCTGCTCCCTGCCCAACAATTGTGACATGCAGAAGTGCACATGAAGGCGGACTTTTTGACGGGAGTGAAGAAGAACGCGCTGCGTTGTATAACGCGGCGCTTCAGTGTGACACTCCGCCTCGGTACATTGATGTCGAATATGAAACGCTCATGAATCACCCTCTCTTTCTTGACGCACTTGAGTTAGGTGAGACCGGCGTTATTCTTTCGTGGCATGACATGGAAGGAAGGCCAAGTGATTTACTTCAGCGAGCAGCTGCCATGCAAGATGTGCCAAACATTGATGTTGTCAAAATGGTTTGGCGTGCTCGAAGCTTGCGTGACAACTTAGAAGCATTTGCACTGCTTCAATCGAGACAACAACCAATGATTGCAATGTGCATAGGACCATATGGTTTAATGAGTCGAGTACTCGCACCAAAGTTTGGTGACTTCGGAGTCTACGCGGCGTTCCAAGAACACGAACTCACAGCACCAAACCAACCAACCGTTCATGATTTGCAAGAGACGTACCATTTCTCTGAGATTGATTCAGAAACAGAAGTCTATGGCGTGATTGGCAACAACGTCGAACACTCGCTTGGGCCAAAATTTCACAATGACGCCTTCCGAAAAGCAAAAAAGAACGCCGTCTATCTTCCACTGCACATCAATAAGGAATGGGAACAGTTAAAAGCAACGACTTTAGAATTGACGAATCATGAGTCGCTTCAATTCAAAGGCGCGAGTGTGACGATTCCACACAAAACTAACATGATGAAACTCGTGAAACATCAAGATGACT
>JAERSY010000019.1 GCA_016845245.1 Phycisphaerae bacterium | reverse complement strand
AGCAATCCTGAAGTAAGAGCGAAATCTCAAGCGATGCTCGGCATCATCGCGCGGAGTGAGGGAGATGTTGATGAAGCAAACAAATTGTTTGTTGCTGCATCGACTCATCTTAAAGGCATGGACAAACAACATGCTGTTGCAAAATCAAATGGCGCAAGCACAACTCCCACCTATTCTTCTGACTTTTTTACACTTCAATTTGGTGCATTTAGAAATGAGCAAAATGCAAATGAGGCACTCCAAAAGTTGAAAACCGACCTCGCTCAAAAAGGGATTCGACAATCTTGGGTCAAACCGAACACTGATCAATATGGAAACAAACTTTACCTCGTTCAAGCGGGCAAGTTTGTAACACGCAATTCTGCGTCCACACGTAAAAAACAAGGTGATTTGCCGCAGTGCATCGTCGTGCAGAGCCGTTAAGCGGAGCTTCAGGCATCGCCGATAGTTAATAACAGCAATGGGCAAATCTCAAGGACAACCAAATTCTGGCAAAAGCAGGCGTGAGACTGTCCTTCGTAACGTGCCAAAGGAATCTTTTTCACTCAGTTCAATTCTTCAAAATCCTGATGTTGTTCGAACGAGTTTTATCATCTTTCTCTTTCTCATTGTTGTCTCTTCCCTCGCAACGTGGACGAGAGAACAAGTCACAATTAGTGATGGGCAGATTGCAACGAATACAAGAATCACTCGACTCGATTATGAAGTTGAAGATATTGCAGCAACTGAAGCAAAGCGTGAAGAAGCGAGAAATGCTTCACCTCGCATTTACACCGTCAATCAAACATACATCGACCGATTGCATGCTTCACTTGTCGGATTGCCCGCAGCAGTCGAAGGCAAGTTACTCGACGCAATAAACCCAGAACTTGCATCGCAGTTTGGATTGGATGAAGAAACGCTTCTCGCACTTCAAGGCAAATCAATTGAGGGGCAAGCGACGACACTTTGGGTCAACCGAGTTGCACAACTCACAAGAGAACTTCAACGTCGAAATCCGATTCTAACGAACGATGAGTTTCAAGTTTTCATCACAACGCTGCCAGCAAACAGAGCGCTCTTTGAGGGTGCAGGAAGATTTTTAACGCCATATCAAGCAGAGGCAGCACCACTACCTGCAAAAGCTGGCGATCCCGCGGACCACAGGATCTTTGAGTTTGTGAGCAGGGCTGGTTTCCAAGACAAAGTTGTCCCAATCATCGTCAAGCGACTTATAAGCGAACACTTGCCAAGTGTTGAACTTGATGCGGATGACACCCAAGCGAGGGCAGAACTTGCTGCGAACGCAATTGAACCAGTGATTGCTCATTACAAGCGTGGCGACATCATCTGGAAACGAGGCGATGAAATCTCTGCGCAGCAATACGAAGATGCGTTGAGAGAACAACTGCAATTTTCTACATCAGCATCAATCGCGGAAAGATGGTTCCCAAGAATCGGCTCAATTGGATTGCTTGCGATGCTCTCAATTTTTATTGGCATCTATACAACAATTACATTTGGTCGAATTGCGAAGAACCCAATGCGGCTCCTTGCGCTCTGCATGCTCATGGCACTGATGCTCGCTGTGACTGTTACAGTAACGCTCCAAGCACCCGTGTTCCTCTATGCTGCCGCGATTGTCCCGACCCTGCTTGCAGTCACCATTGCAACACTCGCGTATGGCCAGCGAATGGGGCTCTTCATTGCATTTATGCAATGTGCACTGGTCACGATGAGCTTGTCACAACCAATTGCTTGGTTCGTCCTTCTCATTGCGGGCAACGGAACGCTGATTAGTCAGTTGAAAGAAGTTCGAAATAGACAAACGCTGATTAAGGCCTCAGGCCTCACCGCAATTGTGATTGGATTTGGTGCGATTTTCCTAGCATTTGCTGAAGTGCCTGATTTATCGATTGCTTGGAAACAACAACTCTTTAACGCGATAGTTGCTGCAGTCTCTGCACTCATCGTCGGCTTCTTTGTTCTTGGCATTCTCCCAAGCATTGAGAAGGTGTTCGACATCACAACAGGCATGACCCTTGCTGACTTGCGTGACCCACGCAATCCCCTGCTCAGACAACTTCAACAACTCGCACCGGGCACGTTCAATCACTCAAGACAAGTTGCTGACATTGCAGAATCTGCAACCGAAGCAATTGGCGGTGATTCCTTACTTGCGTATGTCGGCGGGTTGTATCACGACATTGGCAAGATGAACAAGCCCGAGTACTTTGTAGAAAACCAATCTGGTTACAACCGCCATCGCGAGTTAAAACCCTCGATGAGTTTGCTCATTATTATTGGTCACGTCAAAGATGGAATCGAACTCGCTAAAGAGTACGACTTGCCTCGTGAAATCATTCACTTTATCGAAGCGCATCATGGAACTTCACTTGTTGAGTATTTTTATCACGCCGCAATGAAAGACGCTGAAGATTCAGGCGAGCCAATCAATGAAATGCAGTTTAGATATCCCGGACCAAAACCGCGAACAAAAGAAGCAGCAATCTTAATGATTGCAGACTCAGTTGAGTCCGCTTCGCGCGTGCTCCCCGACCCTAACCCAGCAAGAATTGAAGCACTTGTTCGCGATTTGTCACGAAAGAGATTACTCGACCACCAATATGACGAATGCGGATTAACGTTCTCTGAGTTGGCGAAGATTGAAGATGCAATCATTGCACGCTTGAACTCAATCTATCACAATAGAATTAAGTATCCGGGCGATGAAGTGGATGACGAGCAAATTGAGCACGCCGAGGAAGACGGCGAGTTGCTTGGTTAATCAGCAAGCTCTTTGTACGAAAGCACTTTCTTTTGTGCATTTGCAAATGGCAGTTCACTAAGCGAATCAACATCAAACCACTTCAATTGTTCTGCAGATTCATGGGGACTTTCAAACACATGAAACTCAATTGATTTATGCGTAAGTGTATGTTTGAATGAACCAAGTTTTAAAAGCTTTCCTTGCACCTTAAAATGACTGCTCACTTCTTTTTGAGTGAGTTTGCGAATTGACTCAATTGTTGGGACTTGCCACATTCCGCCCCATAGCTCTGTCTGACTTCGGTGTTCCAGTGCAATTTTGCCTTGCTTGCAGAAGAGCACTGCATAATGAAACTCGACTTGCTTGCTTTTGGTCGCCTTCGGCTTCGGAACATCTAACTGTGTTTCGTTTTTGAATGCTTCGCAGTTCGATTGGACTGGGCACGCATGACATTTTGGATTCTTTGACATGCAAACTGTAGCGCCTAACTCCATGAGCCCTTCATTCAACAAACTTGGAGATGAACATTGCTCGACTAAGTTGGTTGCTCTGTCCCAAGTCCACGCATCATTGACCCCTTTACTTCCTTCATTAGCTAAACGGCATACGACTCTGTGAACATTGCCATCAACGATTGGAACTCTATTGTTAAATGCAATTGAAGCGATTGCGCCAGCCGTATACTTCCCAACACCCTTGAGGCGAAGTAGTTCCTCAACTGTTTGTGGAACTTCCCCGCCAAACTCTGAGCAGATTTGCTCGGATGCTTCCTTGAGGTAACGGGCCCGTCGGTAATAGCCCAACCCCTGCCAAAGCAACATGACGTCATTCAAATCTGCTTCTGCCATTGATATTGGCGCGGGAAACCTGTCCACCATCGCAGTCCACTTTTCAGCGACGCGTTCTATTTGTGTTTGCTGCGCCATAAACTCACTGAGCAATCGACCCCAAGGGGAATCTTCAGCCCGCCAAGGCAACTCCCTTGCTGCACCCTGAAACCATTTTTCAATGGCTGCAGCAATATTGGCGTCATTAGATGCGTTTGAAGGCATTGTTGCATCATACAGAATGAAAAGTCCCCTCAGAGTGGCTATACTCGCCCCTCTGTCAAAAGTAAGGAGTCCTGACAATGAATCTATCGATACCCATTTCCATCATCACGCTCGGCGCAATCGCCCTTGCACAAGAGCCAGTGAACGAAACATGCCCCTTCACCGGCAACCCCGTAAACCCAGAAGTAAGCGTCGCGGTTGGTGATGATGAAGTCGCATTTTGTTGCTCAAGTTGTAAAGGTGGCTTCACAAGTTGGAGTGCGGATAAACAAGCTCAATACATCAAACTCCAAAAAGAATCAAAGCCAACAAAAGTTGGTAAAGCAAATTATGAAATGGGCATGCCGTACTCACTAGACGTTTGTGCAGTCTCTGGTGAAAAACTCGATGCAAAGGGTAAAGCGGTCACTAAGAAATACGAAGGACGCGAATTCCGTTTTTGTTGTAATGGCTGCGTCAAACTTTTTGAAGAAGACCAGAAGGGCTACACTGAAAAAGTTGATGCTTTAATGATTAAAGACCAACTCCCCTACTATCCACTCACAACATGTTTCATGATGGATGAACCACTCGATGTGAATGGTTCAGCAGTCGATTTCATTTTTGATAATCGCCTCGTCCGTCTTTGCTGTAATGATTGCAAAGACATGTTTTTGAAAAATCCCGGCAAGTACTTTAAGTACATCGAAGAAGAACTAATTAAACAACAAACAAAAACGTATCCAATGACAACTTGTGCTGTTGCAGACAGCCCGCTTGATGGCATGGGCGGTCCAGACTGGATGATTGTTGGTTCAAGAGTCGTTGGACTATGCTGTGCTGGCTGCAGACCAAAAGTTGAGCGAGAACCTGCCAAGTACTTCAATAAGATTGACTCCAGCAAGTAATTGAATGTTCATACAAAAAAACCCCCTAGCAATCGCTAGGGGGTTTTTCATTTAACAAACTTAAGCTTAGCACTCACCCCAAGCAGCAACAACTGCAAGAAGGTCAGACACGTTGACGACTCCGTCATCGTTTACGTCCGCGTCACTATCGTCAGTACCCCAGACGCTAATGATTTCAAGGAGGTCAGAGACGTTGATTGAACCATCACCGTTCACATCTTCATCGCATCCACCATCGTCATCACAGTAGCTACTTGTAAGTTCAACTCCGTCAACTGCTGCTTCAATGATTGAGCCCTCACCAAGGTCTCCACAGACGAAGCGAACTTGGAAGTCATCGCTTGGCTCAAAGCCATCGACAGCTGAAAGGTCGAATTCAACGAAGTACCAACCACCGTTTGATTCGTTAGTTGGACCAACTGTTTCTAGGTTTGACCATGATGCGCCACCGTCACTTGAAATGTCTACATAGAAGTAGTCATTGTTTGGATCAGCGCCATTACAGTTTGCACCGTTGCTGTACCAACGGTAGTAACTGAGCATTGGTGCATCTGAAGCGTCCATTGTTGGTGAGTACAAGGTTGTCGTACCACCGTCGACATCTTCCGTTCCACTGTTGCCAGTGACGTAGCACATGCCTGAGCCGTCAGCATCACTTGGTGCGTCGCAACGATCACCACCCTCTGATGGAATCACGCGTACCCAGCCGCCTTCAGTCGCATCAGATTGAACTGTCCAGCCCTCGTCAGTTTGGAAGTCATCATCAAAGACGACTTCAAGACCGTTGTAAGCGGTAGCGCTAAATGTATAGTCAGGCGCGCCGTTTGGACTTGTCACATCATCACCATCTACGGTTGTGAAGGAAACAAACCAGTCAACCTTTGAACCGCATTCAAATGCTGGGAAGGTCGCTGTGTACATGTTTGAACCGTTGTAATCGAGCGGCATTGACATCCAGCCAGAACCATTGTTGTAATTCAAGTCGCCAGTGCCATCTGGTGAAGACAGTCCATCTTCAACCATGAGTGACACTTCAGTGCCGCCATTTGGGTCAATAAGTGATGGCTGTCCATCAGGCCAAGTGATGACAAGTGGTTGTCCACCTGCACAGTCGCCGTCGCCAGGACCATCAATGGTTAGCGTACCGCTGCCAGACGCTGAGCCATCCCAGCCACCAACGCGAATCTTATATGTTTCACCGCCGATGACGCTAAATGTTGTTGATGATGAGTAATCAGCACAACCTTCCGCATCACCGTTACAAGCGACTTGACTCATGTTGTCACACTCACCTTGATAGACAACGATGTCTGTATCAAATGTCACTTGGTTACATGTTGAAACTGTCATTGAGCCATTGTCACATGCAACATAAGTGAACCATACATCTGCATTCATTTCGCCAAGGTATGTGCCAGCACATTGTGTTTCGTCGTATGGAACGCTATCTGAAACTGCGCCAACTGTTGAGAAACTAAAATCGCCATCAGTGACTTCACGTGCATCTGCACAGAAGTCATTATCAAGTGGCTCAGGAAGATCGCCCATGCTGTGCATGTTCATGGCGAGGATAATTGCTTCTGAGTGTGGCGTTCCGTTATCAAGGTCGCCATCATCATCATCAAGTGTGAGCCAGTCGAGTGTAATTGTTGGGTCAATCGTGTCGCCAGTGTGCATCATGATTGAGTTAATCGCAAGTGATGAAACAACATCAAGACCTTCGCCCGGATGCGCTGATTCGACCGTTTGAAGTGCATCCCAAACACAACCTGAGATGAGCTGACCACAGTCGTGAATACCACCTGAACATGGGTATTGGTGATTGTTGTCTGCGTTTCGAATGCCGTTATCACAGTCGTTGCTGTAGAAGCCGCGAGCAAGGTGATTGTCACCAGTGATGAGAACACCCATGACGTCGCCCATTCCCTCACCATATTGACCTTGACCACTGCCTGCTACTGCGACAAGGTGATGGCCATATTCGTGATGAACAATAACTGAGAACGCGGTGTTTGAACAACCGCTACCTGAGTTGTAAAAGTTGATTGATGAGTAATCATAAAACGCGTTACACGTTCCGCTCACACCTGTGTTTACAGGGAATCCTTGTTGCGTTCCGATTGTTGGGAAGTTCGGTGCGTAGTAAAGCGTGTAATCTCGAACAACGTTTGAATGCAAGTACGCATTAACTTGTGCTCTAACTTGCTCACTGTTGTTCGCTTCATTATGCATGATGTAAGGGTCGGATTGAGTGATAGATGCATCAGAACCAGATTGGTTGTTGACGTTAAACCACGTGCCTTCAAGTGTTGAAGTGATGTTTCCTGAACCATTAATCGTAAAGTCGCCATTTTCATCTGCGTACGCAGTTTGACCGCCCTGTGTGACGCGAGCGTAAGGAAGTCCCATTGCTGATTCGACTTCACAAACATCAGCGCCTGAACTTTCAGTTGCCATGCCTGAAACGTTTCCGTCAACATGAAGAATGAGATTCTTTTCGTAAAGAACTTCACCTGTCATTGCATCAACAACAAGTTCGAATTTTCGGTAGTTATCAAAATCCCAAGCACCGCCATTGGTTGCTTGGAATACGAGTGCTGCTCTTGGTTCAACGTGTCCAGTCTTTTCTGAACCCGCGTAGACCATTAACTCTGGCATCGTGACAGTTGTACCGCGACCAAGATGAGTTGCCGCTGCCATGAGCGCTACTGCTTCGCTTGCTACAGCACGCTTAGGTGCTTTAAAACCTTTGACATCTTTGAGTACTGTTGTTGCACTGACTGCAGGAAAATTCTTCGCGTTGCGAACGAGTACCATTAATCGTGAGTCATACACAGGAAGACCATCGATTGTTTGCGTGTAGTAATAGCCGGTAAACTTGTACTCTCCTGTTTGAGCGTTGTACATCAATCCTTGTTCATGTCTTCCGTCAATGAAAGGACCTCTTTCGATAAATCCATTTGCATCGACATCGAGTGCTGGCGCCCAATCTCTGACAAAAGCGTCTGCAGATGCTTTTGCGGTATTGCCAGTTGAAAGTTGTTTGTCAACAATCTTATGAACGTTTCCAGCTCGATCCATCGTACGCATACGAGGATGTGCTTCTTTCATTTGATTCATCGCAACTGATGCAGCGGTATCAGCTGCATGCGTCGTTGCACCAACGAGCGAAGATACGCCAAACGCAAGTATAGAAATGATTTTCATGGTCTCTCTTTTCCTGTTTTAGAGTTAAAAATGTCGTTTACAACCATATATACCGCTTTTTAGTGTGGCAGGTTTCATGTTTTTTACAAGCAAAAACCCCTTTTTTTGGGCTCACCGCTCAGAATCACCGTTTTTAAAGGACGTCTAGGTCGATTAGTCCTCACAATTGCCCCATGAGGCAATCACGATGAGGAGGTCTCCAAGGTCAACAACACCATTTTCATTGATGTCAAACTCACTTTCTGTCTCATCCCAGTGATCAATGATGAGGAGGACATCAGAAATATCAATGAAACCGTCGAGATTGACGTCACCTTGGCAAGGCGTATCTGGTGAACATTGTTGACCGCCGAAGACGATTTGGCCATGGCCGTAGCTGTCTGCATTAAAGCCGCCAACCCTGATGTAATACGTATCACCCTCAGTTACATCGAGTGTCAATTCACTTGTGAATCCTGCACATCCAACGCCGTCACCATTGCAACCAACTTGGTTCAACATTTCGCAACTACCGTTATAGACGACGAGATCGGAGTCGAAGTTTACAGTGCCGCACAAGCTAACAAGTAACTCGCTCGACTCGCACGCTTCATACTTAAACCAAACATCTGCTTTCACTTCACCAAGATAATCTGAGATGCACATCTCGTTATCAACGGGAACGTTGTCGGAAATTGCGTCATACGTTGAAAAGTTATACGCGCCTGTTGAAACGTCAAAGGCAGTTTCACAGAAGTCATTATGTAGTGGTTGACAGTGGTCTGTGCAGTTTGAGCCAATTCCATCAAACTGGCCGCCCGCGTTTTCACAATCAGTTTGTGAAAGTTCAACACACTCTGTTCCTAAACAGCAAGCGAATTCCGCATTCGGGTCGCACCACCCCAAGTCGCATGTCGTGCCGATGCCGAGGAAAAGACCATCTGCAAAGAGACATGTGTTTGCATCAAGTTCGGCGCATGTTCCTGTGTCATCGATACAGCAAGCACCCGGTTCTTCTGGCTCGCAGCCACCTGTTGAACAGAATGTTCCGATTCCAAGGAAGATGCCTTCAACATCGCCGCATTCTTCCTCCGTAAGTTCATCACAGAGTTCTTCTTCAAGACAGCAGGAACCGTTAAGGAACTGGTCACACTCAAGCGAGCATGAAATGCTGTTGAACAAGTAGTTTTCCATCGTTTCGCGAACTCGTGGGTGGAATTCAAGGACGATGTTTGAAAGACCGCCCGAACACGTGTGGCAATAACTCATGATTGTTCCACCATAAGCGTCTTCGCAATCACCGTTGCCACAATTGTCGATTGGCGGAGAATAGTTGTGTGTATGCCATGTTCCGCAGTTATGACCTTGCTCATGTGCAATCACCATGATGTCCCAGTTTTGATAGGAGTGGTCTTCAAGCGGTTGCGGGAAGTAACCGTTGAGATTCGCGGAAACTGCGTAACCGTGCGGTGTGCAGACTGCCCCAACGTACGCCATTCCGCCGCCTAAATTGCGACCACTAAACAAATGAGCAAGGTGCCTTGGCACGTCTCCCATGTGTTCTTGCCAGTATTCTCTAAACTGACCAAGTTGCGGGCCAGTACCAGTTCCATTCCATGGATCATTGGGTGCGTCCCACAATCTTAAGTATGACATATGCATCGCCACGTCAATATCGTTCTTATAGATTGAAGAGATTGCGCCAACCACAGTTGTTGCATACTCTCCAGAAGCGCTTGTGTCACCATTAAAGAGGTGCCCTGTGAACTCCCAATCCGTATCAATTGCAACCTGAAGTGCAAAACAATCGCCTGCTTGCGAGCGGGCGACTTGCTGTGATTTCTCTGGAAGGATGACATCCTCAACTTGGCACTGAAAATCCGCCCAATTCATTTTTTCAGGGTCGACATTCGTGATGTTGTACACAAAAGTCGTTTCAAGTTCTGGGTGCTTTGTTAAGACAAACGTTTCGCTTTCTGTTGTGACAAAACCATTTGTTGTGTGTTCGCCGAAGGCAAGAAAGACATGCGTGTCTGGCTGTTTATAGACTGAACCGCGAAGTAACACGACGTCTGGCCGTTCAATTTGCCTTTCAACCACTCTGCCATCTTTGAGTTGCCTTCCAATCACGACCTCTGCATTTTCGGTGAATGCATCAAAGCGTTCGAGTTGCAAATCCACCGCACCATCTTCTCCAAGCGGAAACTGTTTTAAGATGACATCCCCCCCGAGTGGAACTGTTTCAAGTTCATCTTGCTCAATTGCAATGCCTACGCCACCAAACGAAGAGATGTAGGAAGGTGTTTCAACGCTTCCATCAATCGAAAACTCGTGAGGAGCAATGGCTAATAAACTAGATAAACATAGTGATAGAAACATGTAAAAAATGACTCCGAAGTTACGCCCCTAATCATTGCTCAATATGGGGTAAAAAGCAAGAAAAAATGGGGATTTATGGACAATCTCCCCAAGAATCAATCACGATAAGGACATCACCGACATCAACAGTTCCTGAGCCGTTGAGATCACCCTCACCCTCTTCGCCCCACTGCCCAATCACAAAGAGTACATCTTGAACGTCGACTGCCCCAGTATCGTTGAAATCTGCGGGGCAATCAACAACCGGCTCGTACGACCCATCTGGCAACACGGTTGCAAGTCCCCAACTGCTCTCAGTTAACAAGTCGACCATTGCCTGATTGTGTTGTTGCATGAGTGCAAGTGTTGGAAGCTCCCATTCGTCTGCGATTTCCCATATTCGCCATGGATAATCTTGCGCGCCTAAAATCGAAGTCAGTGACCAATAAAAGTATTCAGTTGCGTCGCACTCGTAATCGCATGTCGGGTCGTCATAGTGGTACCAACCACCCTTGATGACTGCATCCATCGTATTCGTCATCGCACTTCCTTGCTGCTCGCCCCACGTTTCAGGAAACACGCGAGAATATCCTTCGTGCGTCACTAAATGGAGTGTCTCTTCAAGTGTTGCGTCGAACTCTTGATTCTCAGGATACTCCATGTTTACTTCATCACCAAAGAGCGCTTGGAGTGCATAGTTATCAAGTACGTCATCAGGAATGTTGTCAAAGTCTTCCTCAGCTTGCTCTTCATTCCACCACATCACCATCGATGCATGCCTACTGACAAGTTCTTGATGAACAATCGCGTTGTCCACCACGCCATCTTGGTTGTTATCAACCCACTGCGCAAGAATGTTTGCGCAATGGAGCACTCGATTGTTTGGCACATTTTGCTTTGCGTAGATATGGAGCCCAAGTACGTCTACATGTTTTGTAAAAACCTTTGTAAATCCATCTGGGGCATCCGGTGGTAACGGCGAAAGAACGATCTCAGCGGATGCAAAACCAGACAAAGCAAGTGAAAGAACAAATGAATGAAGTTTCCACATGTACTCATCCTACTTCAAATTGTTGTACAAGTCTAAAACGAGAGATTGCTGGATACATAAATCCATAAATAGTATGAATTTATGAAACCACGCAGATCCACTAGCGAATAATCAAGTACTCAATCTCTCTCCCTCCTGTTCGTTGACCGGACGAACAGTAAAGAGCCCCGACTGTCGCCTCGAGCCACAGCGGGGTTATTCTTTTATACTTTGTACACGTAGCGGCATGAAGCGAATTCCCTCAACCCTCCTACTCCTATATATATACATGCTCACGCTCGTGGGCTTAAAGATTTCGCTTCCAGCACTACCATTTCTTGAGCATGCATTTAATGTTTCTGAAGTTGCGATTCGGGGTTCTGTTGCGGCGTTCTTCTTCGCGTTTGGCTCGGGTCAAATTGTATGGGGCGCAATATCAGATGCAGTTGGAAGGAAGAAACCGCTACTCATTGGGTTGTGCATCTCATGTGTTGGCACAGTTGTTGTCATCATGAGTCATTCGATTGAAGTTTATGTTCTTGGAAGATGCTTAGAGGGCTTCGGGCTTGCGTCAATCAGTCCAATTGCACGCGCGATGATGTTTGAATCTAGGCCGCTCGACACCGCAGCCAAACAACTCGGCACCATCAGTATGATTTGCGCGATTGTGCCAGCGGTTGCACAGATTACAGGCGGTTACCTCATGGCTTTTGCCGGCTGGCGCTGGATTTTTGCAACATTCTTAATGCTCGTTGCATGTGCTGCTGTTTGGGTGTTTGTTCGACTCGATGAAACGCTTGACGTTTCAAAAGAAAAACCAGAGCATGTGTTTAAAGCACTTCGAAAAATTCTTCCCTCAAAAACGTTTTGGAAATGGGGCATTTCGTACATGGCATGCACAGGCACGCTCTTTGGTTACTACGCAGCAATGCCTTATTGGTACATCATTGATCTTGGGTATAAACCCTACGTCTATCCGTACCTTGCATGTTTTAACGTGATGGCGTTTATCGTTGGTGTTGTTACGACGAATAAACTAAGTCGAACAAGACCGATTGAATCGCTTGTTCCAGTTGGGCTTGTCATCGCTGCGATTCCGGGGCTGATTGTGCTTCTTGCTGATTTCTTCACGTTGACACCGCTCTCCATAGTTGTCGTGATTGTTTCATCCACGTGTGTTCTTGCTTTTGCGGCCGGCCTCGTGTTTTCTGGTTCAAATAAAATTGCATGCGAACCGTTTCCGAATTCTAGAGCGGTCGCTTCGGCGGTCATGGTGTTATGTTTATTTCTCATCTCCGGCGTGATGGCGTTCGTCGCTGGCGGAGTTGACGTGAAGCATTTCCAGATTGTTGGGCTCGTGCTGCTTGCCTTGCCAATGCTTGGCATCGTGATTCACTTCGGAGTGAAAGAGAGTGGATATTCTCAATCCAATGGTGGGCTATCCTGAAATCCAAAGCGATTTTACCCCTTCCTGAGGGCACTTTTTATGGTAAACTCCGCGTCCACAGTAGCCGATTGATTGATCAGTTACGACGGAATATAACACCATGCGGG
>JAERSY010000018.1 GCA_016845245.1 Phycisphaerae bacterium | reverse complement strand
GAATTGGCAGACGCGTCAGCTTGAGGTGCTGGTGGGAGTAACATCCCGTGGAGGTTCGAGTCCTCTCTCGCGCATTGCTAATCACTTACACAATAGATTATTTTTCGCAGGGTCCCCAAGCATTGATGATGTAGAGCAAATCTGTCACATCAACGTAGGAGTCATTGTTGGTATCTGACACGCATTCATGACAATACCCCCAGTCTGAAATCACCGCGAGCAAATCACTCACATTGACCATGTTGTCATCATTGATGTCGGCATAACAAGGTGTCGGAACTTTTGAGACCCAAAGGTCTGCCAAGATTGAACCAGATTCGACATTTACAGTAACTGAACCCCACGGCCAACCGAGGTCATACTCAGCTTGACCAGCAAATACATTTTCCATTCGGAATCTAACTTGCCCCTTTTCGTTTAACTCTACTATCCAGTCATAGGCAATTGATGGTGGGTCTTGGTCTTCTGGGGCAACTACTTCAATCCAACCAAAGTCAAGTGCAGCTGGGCCTTCAGCGGATCGCCAAGTATCGATGACGTCCTCAGGAAGCATGTCTAATACACTAATTGGACCAAAGTCTATGCCGATGTAACTAACCATGACAGTTGCTTCAATAACGTGGTAGTTCATCTCATAATAAGAACCATCTGGAACAATTGATGTTGGACTATTCCATGCAAAATTTTCACCTCCGGATGTTGCAGTGAATTGCCAAGTGTCTCCGTCAGGAGGTCCAGCTAGTGCTGATCCAATCAAAGTGGTAAGAATAAGTTCAAGCATGAGAAGATTCCTTTGCTGTAATCTACAATGAATCTCTTATAAAACAAAAAGGTTTTTGATTAAAAGCACCTTTTCATGCCTAATAATTCGATTCTTTTACAATAAACAGACTAATGCCTAAACCAAAAAAGGATTCAACTAAGACGATTGAAAACCGAAAGGCGCGTCATCAATATTCCATTGAGGACACCCTTGAGGTTGGCATTGTTCTTACAGGCAGTGAAGTCAAATCAGTTCGCGATGGTCAAGTAAGTCTTGCAGAGGGCTGGATCCGTGCCTCCACTAGCCCGCTGCATATGACACTTTATGGTGTTCATATCGCTGAGTACCAAAATGCCGCGCCAGCGCATCAGCATAAGCCGCAACGAAACAGAACCCTTCTCGCTCACAAACGCGAGATACGTAAACTAGAAGCATTTACACATCAACAAGGACGAACACTTGTTCCATTGAAAATGTACTTTGCAAATAACAAAGTCAAAGTGCTCGTTGGTCTTGCCACTGGCAAACACAAAGCAGACAAACGCCAAGAACTCGCGAAAAAAGATGCTGCTAGAGCGATGGACAGAGCAATGAAACGCCGACTTTAGGCAGCGTTTGATTGTTGGCTTTTAAAGAGAACAATTGAATTCTTCTTCAACTTCGCTTGGTACATTGCTTCATCTGCATGTCGTACAAGTTCATGGCATGTCTTAGGCGAACTCACTTCCCAATGTGCAATTCCAATTGACATAGACACCATTGCGTGTTCAATGCCCATTGCTGCATAGGCCTCATTGAACGCATTTGAAACTCTAAAGCCAACACGTTTTGCTGAATCTGGATCAGCATGTGGCATGAGCAAACAAAACTCATCGCCACCAAATCGTGCTGAGATATCGACTGAACGGCAATTAGCATCGAGCACACGTGCAGCTAATTTTAAAATCTCATCACCCTTCTGGTGACCATATTTATCATTCAATGATTTAAAGCCGTCCAAATCAATCATCATAAAAGCAAGTGGAACACCATTCCGGCTTGTTTCTTCCCAGCGATGTTCTAACATCATGTTTAACCAGCGCCTGTTACTTAACTTAGTTAAATCGTCAGTTCGAGCAGCGACCTCAAGTCGTTGAATCATCAACTGTAACTCTTTGTTAGCAACAGCGAGTTCAGATAAGGAGTGCGACAATTCAGAATGCAGGTTGTCATTTTCAGTCCTGATTGATTGAAGCGCAAAGCATTTCTGGACTGTCACAGGGAAAGTCACCTCTTCGTGTCCTGTAAGAAGCAAAAAATCTGCTGCACCGGCACGTATTGCTTCAACAGCAATTGATGTTTCTTCTGGCTCGCCGGTCATGATGACTGCAATATCTGGTCTTAGCCCCCTTGCAAATGACAACACATCAAACCCAGAACCATCATGAAGATGGCTTGAGGTCACAATCAAGTCCCAATCTGCGGAAGATGTTTTGAAGAATTCTTCAGTCGTTCGGCAGATTGTGTAATCAATTTCTTGACTCACGCCACACATGCCTTCAATAGAAACATGCATCATCATTGCATTGATGAGGCGTGCTGCAATGTCTGCATCGCTTTCAATCAAATAGATTCGTTTTTTAGTTGAATACATGTCCTTAGTCACTCGCAATCAGTCGTCTATCGATTGATATCCCCCTTTTCCGATGTTTAAATCAGTTTAAATACGAAAAATACGAGTAGCGATTTAGTTAGCTAACCGGAATAACCGGAATCAATTCCCTAAGTATGGCAAAAACTAGCCAATGAGACGCATAATATCGTTGTAAAACGTGACAACGAACAACATGCCAATCAAGCAAAGTCCGAAAACTGCCGCAGCATTTTGGAATGCAATTGATGGCGGCTTGCCTACAAACTTCTCATACACGAGGTACAAGAACAACCCACCATCGACAATTGGTAATGGTAAAAAGTTAAGCACCGCTAAGTTAACGCTGATGATTGCAAGGAAAAAGAGCAAGTAACTCATCCCTCTATCTGCGATTTTTGAACCGATATGAATAATGCCAATTGGACCTCGCAATTGTTCAACGCCAACGGTTCTTCTCATGAGCCGATCAATCGTGAGGTACGTCATGATGACCATGTCGACAGTTTCTTCAAAGCCCATTGAAATTGCTTTTACGGGATTACCCTCACTGCTACGAGTCACAAAGAGCGGTTCAAATGCTTGATTCACGAGCGGTGTTGACCAACCTAAGGTTGAAAGTGACCTTGACTGCATGTCAGTCATGCTAAAGATTGCATCAGAAGTATTATCGCCAGATAAATCTGTACAAGTTATGGTAACTTGTTCCGTTGGATTAGATAACTGTTTCCTTAACTCCAGCCATGTTGACACTGGCGAGTCGTTGACAGAAGTAAAACGTTCGCCACCTTTAATGTGGCTATCGAAAATTGGAGTCTCCTCGACAACAAGTGCGCCTGCGTTCACCACTAACTGTGTAAGTAAAGGCGAAGCAAAAATTGGAGTCTCCCAAGCATTGACAAGCATCGCGCCAATCTTTCCAGAGCTTAACTGGAGATTAACTTGCACTTCGGTTCCATTCCTTAAAACCTTTGACGGTAGCGTGCCATTTGGTTGGAGAGCTAAGTAGTTTCGCAGTTGTCCCATTCGAGGAAACGCCTTGTCACCTACAGCAAGTATCACATCCCCTTCTTGTAATGCATTAATGTTTGGTGACGATTCTAGAATCGAACTAATCTTCACCAGTGGAACAAGGCCAATAATGCCGTGTTCATAGTTTTGTGGTGCTGTTTGTGGTACTCCAGTGGGTCTGAGAATTTGAAACTCTGGCGAAATTGTCAACGTTGCTTCAGTAAGCCCGTTTCCATTTTCCCAAGTTGTATGGACTGTTTCTCCATTAGACTCTTGCACTACAGCGTTAAACTCATTCCATGTGTGCACAGCGTTTCCGTTTGCTGAAGACATGGTCATGCCCGATTGGACATGGCTTTCTTCAGCAAACGCGCTTTTTAAGATCAAATCTACAGATTGAGTCGATTGACCCCCTCTTAAAGTGAGAGATGATGCAGGGTAAAGACCAATCTCTAAGAGTCCTGTATCAGTACTCTTTTGTGGCTTGATGTCAAAAGAGTAGAGTTTGCCGTTTTCTTTCTCAACTTCAAGCAACACTGCTTCATTTGGTTTTGCCATCGCGCCAGCAATTTGAATATCTGTAAACGTGTCTGCTTGCTTGCCATTAACTGAGCGGACGACATCGCCAGAAGAAAGATATACATCAGCATCTTGAACCGAAGCAGTTACCGCTGCAGGCGAATTTTGTTTAATGTCTCCAATGATTGGTGCTTCAAATTTGACGCCCATTTGGAAACTGATGACGAAAAAGAGTGCTGCAAGCAAAAAGTTAAGCACTACACCAGCAGAGACAACAACCATTCGCTTTCCAATAGCGCAATTGTTGTAACTTCTAGGGTCATTTGAAACGGCGTCTGGCTTTCCATCCTCTTGACCAAGCATGCTTACAAACCCGCCAAGTGGTAATAGTTTTAAGGTGTACTCAGTTTCAGAAATGCCATTTGTTTTCAGTTCATCATCTGACATCTCAGTTGAACTTTTACCAAATCGTTCTTTGACCTTGATTTCAGAAGAATTGATACAGAAACCAATCCCTCGGCGATATGAAACAACTGTTGGCCCCATGCCAATTGCAAACACATGAGTCCGTATACCAGCCCACTTTGCGGCAATAAAATGACCAAACTCATGAATTCCAATGAGCAAGCCGAAGCCAAAAATAATGAGAAGGATGTGAAACAATGAATCGAGTGTCATATGACTCTTTCTTTTGATTTAAAAGCGCTTATTGCACTTAGTGTACGTTCGCGTGCATGCGAGTCAGCTTCAATAACATTCTGAAGAGAGTCACACGTGTTTATAGATGTTGCTTCAAGCACTTGTTCAACAATTCGGAAGATTTGATAGAAAGGGATATCGTTTTCAAGAAAAGCGAGAACTGCAACCTCATTTGCCGCATTGAGTACTGCGCCACTTGTTCCACTCATTTCAATGACATGCTTTGCCAATTGGATTGAAGGATATCGTTCAATGTCAATTGGCATAAACTCTAAGGTTTGACATTCAGACCAATTCACCGTTTCAAGTGGCATGTTTCGTCTGGAGGGTTGCGTCAATGCATACTGGATAGGAAACAACATGCTTGGAGGCGAGAGCTGCGCAATCGTAGAACCATCGGCATATTCAACAATCCCGTGAACAATTGATTGCGGATGAATCACTGCCTCAAGTTGTTCAGCGGAAACATCAAATAGCCATTTTGCTTCTATAAGCTCAAGACCCTTGTTCATGAGTGATGCTGAATCGACTGTAACTTTGTTTCCCATATCCCAAGTTGGATGATTGAGCACTTGTTCGACCGTCGCTGTTTTCACTTCATCAGTACTAAAATCTCGCAACGAACCGCCGCTTGCGGTGAGAATAATCTTATTAACTTCAGCAGTGTCACTGTTATGCAACGCTTGATAGATTGCAGAATGTTCACTATCTACAGGAATCATCGAAGAGGAAGATTTCTTTAATCGATCCATGATGAGTTCGCCCGCTGCAACGAGTGTTTCCTTGTTTGCAAGTGCAACATCACACCCTAACTCAATTGCCTTCAATACTGGCTCTATCCCTGCAAACCCTACCATTGCAGCGACGACTACATCACCTTCTTGTGCGAATTCAGAAAGGAGTTGAACTGCACTTTGGGTGACATGTTTATATGAGACGCCGCCTGTCTCTAACGAGATTGCTTCAACATCAAGGAGTTTCGCTTGGGATAGTAATAACTCATGACTTGATTTTGCGGCAAGACCAACCACTTTGTATGCGTCATGCTCGATTGCATTAAGGTGCTGGATCACTTTAATGGTTGATCTGCCAATCGACCCGGTAGAGCCAAGAATGAAGACTCTCTTACTCATGCGCGGTCATCTCTATTTGTCTGAAGCTCTTCTGAAGAAAGCGTTCTGCGCCTTCCTCCATAAAGTGTTCGCCTTGTCTTTTTAGGAGTACTTTGTTTTGTTTCTTTGACTTCAGCTGCTTTTTTAACAGCTGTTTTCTTTTTCGTATTCCTTTTAGAAGTCTTTTTCTTTGGTTTGTTTCCAGACTTGCTTGGTTGTTTAGATGAGCTTGATAACGCTTCTTGAGCTGGTTTCTTAGTTGGTTTTTTACGCCTTCGACCTCTGGAGCGTTTCTTCTTTTTCTCCGGTTGATCATCGCCTAACAAATGGCGTATCTTCGTGATGACTTCTTCAGTAAGCGTTGACATATGATTTTTGAGTTTAATATCTCCTTTTTCACATAACTCGATGACTTCCTTACTGGTCTTGCCAAGCTGCTTCGCAAACTGATACACCCGCATGGCTTTATCAGCTGGCGTCGATGCTTTGGTTTGTTTCTTTTTGGCTGGTTTCTTCTCTAACTGTTTCAACTCTTCTTCAAAAGATTGGTCATCAACAATCGAGGACGCATCCGCTGGGGGCGGCTTTCTTCGACCTCTGCGTCTTGAACGACTCCTCTTCTTGTTCCCCTTTTGATCTTCATCACTTTCTTGATGAGACTTGTCTAACTCAATAAGCTCCTTCACGGTTGGCGGCGCATCGAACTCAAGTTTGCTGAGCTCGATATCAGCCCCATGATGGTCGTAGGCATAGTAAACAATACGATCAACGGCGAGTGATTCGCTGACTCTTACAACGATTCGCTTACTGTTGAGAGTCTCATATCTGTC
The DNA here is from genome assembly GCA_016845245.1 of Phycisphaerae bacterium. Taxonomy (GTDB): domain Bacteria; phylum Planctomycetota; class Phycisphaerae; order Phycisphaerales; family SM1A02. The sequence goes on along the minus strand of JAERSY010000018.1, from coordinate 4,345 downwards.
AAGTTCCTTTCGTTTGCTTGACAGCAATACAGTTGCGACTTTCGGTGAACACGTCAATTCAACCTTTCTCACCTTCTTATGACTTAAAAGCCATCCAGCGTGCCTTGTTGCATCCGAGGCAACGACATCAGTCGATTTAACATATCCGGTACCAGTGCAAGATTGGCATGTGTAATAGTTACTGTCAATGACACTTGGGCGTATACGCTGACGCGTCATCTGAAGAAGACCAAACCGGCTGAGTGGCAAGACTGAGGTCTTCGCCCGATCTCGCTTAAGTAACAATTTGAAACGGTCTTGAACTTTTCTGCGATTTCCAGCAAGACCCATATCAATCAAATCATTGATAACGATGCCGCCTAAATCACGAAGACGGAGTTGCCTGCAAATCTCATCTGCTGCTTCTAAATTTGTGTTCAGCGCGTTAGTTTCACTGTTCTTTGCATCTCTCGACTTGCCTGAGTTGACGTCGATTGCAACCAACGCTTCTGTTTGGTCAATAACAAGTCTGCCACCACTTTTTAAATGAACCTCGCGCGAATGAAGCTCTTCAATCTGTGTTTCAATGCCAAATGCGTGGAAGATTGGAGAGTCTTTTCTGTACCTCACTATTTTTCGTGATGAACGAGGCGCAGCAATCTTAAGGAAGCTGTTGATGCGCTCAAATGCAGAACTTGAATCGACAATAATTTCACTGATTGATGGTCTTAGGACATCTCTGACAGTTCTCACCAGTAAGTCTGACTCGTTGTACAACGTGCATGGTGCTCCGACACTGTTAATCCGTGTTTCAATCATGGACCACAGACGCATGAGATAAGCAATGTCTCTGTTGACTTCGGCTTTACTCTTTCCAACACCAGCAGTTCGGAGAATGAATCCAAACCCCTCTGGAAGTTGGATTGAATCAAGAATCTTGCGCATCTTTTTGCGTTGGTCTTCGTCTTCAATTTTACGCGAGACGCCAACCCTGTCCATGTAAGGCATCATGACTGTCAAACGACCAGGTATAGAGAGATAGCTCGTGAGCGTTGGCCCTTTTGTGCCAATCCCCTCTTTCAAAACTTGTACTAGAACTTCATCCCCTCGCTTAAAACAATTTTGAATTGGCGGACGCTGGTGTTTCGCAATTTTTTTGCCGACGCGTTCACTTTGTTTTGCACCTGGAAAGTACTTCGGATGGACGTCGGTGATATGCAAGAAACCTCGTTGCTCGGCTCCATATTCGATGAATGCTGCTTGAATTGAGGGTTCTACATTTGTCACCTTCCCCTTGTAGATGTTTCCAACACCAGTAATCTCTTTTTGGCGCTCGCAGTACAAATCCTCTAGGACCCCGTTTTCTAAAATTGCAATCCGTGTTTCGATGTTGGGTTCATCATTCACAATCATGATTTCATGAGGTTGCTTTGATGAACGCTTCTTATTAACTGGCACGTCGGTACCACCCTTTCGCAAAAGCGATTTCCAAACACTCTTGAGCCAATCGCAAACATCAATCGATGTATCGAGACTCATGCAGCACTTCACTGCTTCCGTATTCGGCTGAATTGAAAGATCGCGAGTGCGTGCTCTTACAATTCTATGTTTATGTAAACCTAAGGTGTTTGTTCAGCGGACCAACCGCGTAATGCCTCAGGCACGATTTCATTTAACTCTCGGCGTAGCGTCGTTAAAATTCGACGATCCGAATCGAGTGACCCAATCTTACGAGCCAACCGCTCACAGTCAGATACATTGACCCTTCGTATGACTTGCTTCACTGCAGGAATCTGTGAAGGGACCATTGATAAATGGCGTAATCCAAGACCGATGAGAAGCATAGTATATATCGGATCGCCCGCAATCTCACCACAAATACTAGTCTCAATTTTGCCCCTTCTAGCAGCCCTAATGACCGATTTCATCAATTTTACGACCGCTGGGTTGGCCGCTGAGTAGAGACTCGCAACACGCTCATTTCCCCTGTCAACCGCCACGGTGTATTGGATGAGGTCGTTTGTGCCTATGGAAAAGAAGTCTACCTCTCTTGTAAACGTCGCTGCCATAAGGGCCGCACTCGGAACTTCAACCATCATTCCAACTTCGATTTCATTCAATACTGACGTATCTTGTTCCTTGAACTCGCCATGGATATCTTTGAAAATGAGCTTGGCTTGCCGCAACTCATTCATTGACGTGATGAGCGGGAACATCACTCTCAAGGGGCCATGTGCAGAAGCTCTTACAATCGCACGGAGTTGCGTCCGAAAGAGCATTTGATTTTGGAGGCAATATCGAATTGAACGAAGTCCAAGGAATGGATTTCGCTCAGGCTCCATTGCTTGAGCTTGAGTGTATTTGTCAGCACCTAAGTCTAATGTCCTAAGCGTGAGTTTGCGGCCTGAAGAAAGTTCAATCGCTTTCACATATTCCGCATAAAGCTCGTCTTCCGTCGGCGTACTGCTACTCGTTAAATATTGGAACTCTGTTCTGTATAGGCCAACACCTTCACCGCCATGTTCTATGATGTGTGGGATCTCATGAGAAAATTCAATGTTTCCATAGAGATGAATGTGTGTTCCGTCAGTGGTTACTGACTCTTCTTGGGCGACTTGTCTTGTTTGCGCTTTAAAAGACTCGAGCGCTTCGATGCTTTGTTGTACTTTTGCAATCGTTTCTTCATCAGGATTCAGGATGACATTGCCAGTCTTTCCGTCCAAGATGATTAAATCACCATCGCTCACTTCTTCAGCTACAGATTTACAACCGACAACAACTGGAACGCCAATCGCAGCAGCGACAATTGAACTGTGATCCGTTCGGCCGCCAACATCAGTCGCGACACCTAAAACTTTTTCATGATGAAGTGAGGCAACATCAGCTGGAGTCATTTGGTGACAAATCACAATGACTGGATCCGTTGCCGATTCAAGCCGATCTTCTGTTCCGCCTGTTAACTGATTGAGTATTCGACGCTCTAAATCGAAGACGTCGGTCGCCTTTTCTCTGAATATTGGCGAATCCATTGAACGAAAGCGATCGGCAAGTTCGCCAAATGCTTCAACGACCGCAAAGGCTGCGTTAACGCCCTCTGTTTGAATTCGCTTACGTATAGGGTCAATCAGCGTTTCATCTTGGAGTAGACCAAGGTGAAACTCAAAAATCTTTGCTGGCTCAGCGCCGAGTGTTGTTGCAATTTTTTGCTTGTCATTTTCAAGGTCAACTCGTGCTCGCTGCACTGCTGAATCAAACCGTTCTAGCTCAATAGGGATCTGTTCTTCACTGAGAATAAGAAATGGGACTCGATGAAGCGATTTCTCGAGAACCAAAGCCCTGCCTATGGTGACACCTGGGCTAACTGGAATGCCTTGAAGTAGTTTCATGAATGTCTGTTCAATAGTCCCACACGGATGTACTGAACGTCTTCATATTATACAGGTCTCGTTTGTTGCCCTGTCCAAAGGAATGATAAGAATCGCTTCAGGTCCACGCCAATCATCAGTAAAGCAGGCAATAACAACAAGATAAGCACAGTTGCACTCATTAAACCAAAGGAGATTGCAATCGCCATCGGGATGAGGAACTTCGCTTGCATTGATTGCTCAAGCATTAATGGAGTCAGACCCAGTACGGTCGTCACTGTTGTTAGGAAAATTGGTCGTAATCGAGCAGCACCCGCTTCAATAAGCGCGTCAAAAGTAGACATTCCTGCTTTTCGCCTTGAGTTGTAAAACTCAACGAGAATAAGTGAGTCATTGACAACAACACCACTCAGGGCGACAAAACCAATTAAGCTTAAGAATGAGATGTTAATCCCTGCAACGTAATGCCCCCAAATCACTCCAATCAAGGCAAAAGGAATGCCGAGCATCACAATGAGTGGCTGAGCATAAGAGCCAAAGAGCCACGCAAGGATGACATAGATCATGAGGCATGCCGCCGCAAATCCAAGAGGCAGCGACTCAAACGCCTGCATCTCTTGCTCTTGCCTGCCACCTGATGCAAAATCAACATCGGGGAAGGCCTCCATCCATTTTTGAAATGGAAACTGTGCATAAACTGCTTCTGGGCTAACTGATTCAACACAATCAGCGGTAATGACAAGCGTTCGTTCGCGGTTGTATCGTGAGATTGAGGAGAATCCGCGCTGTTCTTCGATTGAAGCAATCTCTACCAGTGGAATGCTCATGCCCATCGGTGAGATAATCCACATATGTTCAAGCGCCCCAAGACTGCGCTGGAGTCGATCTCCCATCTTTACACGAATATCAACTTCTTCACCGGACTGCGCAAACACATGAGCATCTAAGCCATATACCGCCCCTCTTACTTGTGTTGCGACGTTTGTTTGATTCAGCCCCAA
>JAERSY010000017.1 GCA_016845245.1 Phycisphaerae bacterium | reverse complement strand
TCGACACATTGTTTGGAAGCGGTTTTTCTTTTGCAATCTCAGCAAGAATTGCTGCAGTTCCAAGTAGCATTGTTGTGTGTCCATCATGACCACATGCGTGCATGCAACCTTCGTTCGTGGAAACATAATCAAACGTGTTTTCTTCAGTGATTGGAAGCGCATCAATGTCTGCACGTAAGCCCACGGCTTTATCACTTTCGCCTTCAATATATGCGAGCGTGCCAGTGCCTCCTGCAAGGTTACCAGCGAAATCGATTTCACGTTCCTCCAAAAACGAACGAATGACGGACGCGGTTCTTGTTTCTTGATAACCAAGTTCAGGGTGCGCGTGAATGTCATGCCGTAATTCAATGAGTTGAGGAAGTATGGCTTGGACTCGATCTTTAATTGTTGTCATGTGTTAAACCTTCAGCGGATGTAAGGATGTTGCTTTGCGTTGTTCGTTTACAAATGATAGTGCATCTTTGTCGTGCCCAACGAGTTTTATAACTTGACTCGGTGAGATGCAAAGCAATTCCGCTGCTTCTTTGTGGTCAAACCCAGTTGCATGAAGCGCGTCTAGCACTTCAGTCAAGATATGGGGGTAGTCACGATGTTTTGGATTGGTCGGTAACACGTCCCCGTCACGTCGTTCTTCCCATAGTGGTGAAGTTTTAAACGTCTTGGGTTCAATGTTCCGCCTAACTCGAATTGCAAGCGCTCGGCGAAGTCTGCTGACAGACATCTTTCGATTCTCGCTTTGTCTTCTTCGTTCAGATGCAGTTCCACTCACTGACGTTGGCACATGTGTCGCTGTGCACGCTGTCGCTTTTCGATTCCGATGTTGACCGCCCGGACCGCCAGTTCGTCCAAAATCAAACTGAACATCATTTAGGAATAACTCATCATCAAGCATCGCAGGATGTTCTCCTTCGATGAACTGAATGTCCTTTGCCTCAAAGACATCAACTGGATCAAGCCAGTCAAGCCCGCTTTGTTTTCTTTTATGTTTCATGTCTCTCTTTCATGAAATGAATAGTTGAAGTTATCTACGAAGCAATGCCTTTAGGGGATGCAGTTGTTGATAATGTATTCGTCATTTTTTGACTTAAAAGGGCATTGCCAAGTCCAGCAATCATTGCGCCATTATCGACACAATATTCAAAGTCTGGGATATGCAAAGGCGTCTTATGTTCCGTTGCAAATGATTGCAACGCTTCACGTAAGCAAGTGTTTGCAGTGACGCCGCCACCAATCACAATGCTTTTGAATTCGTCATTCTCAAATGCATACTTGACGCCGTTTATAACTGAGTCAACCGCAGCAACTTGGAACGATGCAGCCCAATCACATTGTTCCTTGCGGGATAACTCACTGGCTTCGCGTTCATACTTGAGTACGCCATCCACTCGTTTCGGAATGCCTTTGACGCCATACAGCAGAGCAGTTTTAAGCCCACTAAATGAGTAGTGGAACGATTCGCTCTTATTCTTTTTTGGCCTCGGTAATCTGAAGACTGGCTCACCTTCGCGCGATGCTTGTTCGATGAGTGGGCCTCCGGGCCAGCCGAGTTCTAAAATTGAAGCGGCTTTATCAAATGCTTCGCCTGCAGCATCGTCAAGTGTTTTACAGATGCATGTTGCTTCAACAGGAGAAGTTAAGCGCAATAGCGCAGTGTGCCCGCCAGACACAACAAGCCCAAGTGCGGGATAATCAATCGACTGACCGCCAAGTGTCGGTGCATAGAGGTGAGCAAGCACATGGTCGACCGCAACAAAGGGGATGTCTAAACTCCATGCCATCGATTTGGCAGCTGTGATGCCAACGAGCAATGCTCCGATGAGTCCCGGTCTATTGCCAACGGCGATGCCATCGAGCTGTTCGGGCTTGATGTTAGCTTGTTCTATGGCTTGCTTTATGACAGGGAGCATTCGTTCGACGTGCGCTCGACTTGCAATTTCAGGGACGACGCCGCCATACTCAATGTGCAATTCATCTTGCGATGCAACAACGTTGGAATAAACGATTGTTCCATCTTCGACAACTGCTGCAGCAGTTTCATCGCAACTCGATTCGACGCCTAAGACCAGCATTACTCTTCGGTTGTTTGTTCAAGCATCAGTGACTGCAGTGCGCCTTTCACATCACCTCGTGACACATTCCACGAACCAATGATGTTGCCTTCTTCGTCAGTGAGCGTAATGGTGTTGTTGCTGTCATTAACTTCATCAGGGATGACGACTTCTTCTACAACTTCGCCTTGGAGTTCAGTTAACTGGTTATCAATTTCAACGAGTGATTTCAATAACTCAATACGATCCTTCGCAAGCGCGGTCATTTCTTCAGTCACGCCGACAAGGACAGGGTCTTCTTCGCTGAGGATTGGCCACTCTTCTTGTTCAAGATAGTGTTGCATTGCAACGAGTCCCTCGGCGAGTTGAACATCTTTTAACACGTCGACAATCCAATCTCTGTCGCCACAAGCAAATGCTTCGGGCTCGTCGTCTGTTATGACAATGAAGGGCTCTCGACTACGAATTCGTTCGAGTGTTTCTTCACGCGTTTCTCTGATGACAAGTCCACTTGTTGGATCGACACCCCATAAGCCAGAATCGTCAGAGAGCCGCTTATCAATCGTCCTTCCGTTTGCAAGGTCATACCGTGCGGTGGTGAATTTCAGCATGCCACCTGATGCGAGTTCCATGACTTCTTGCACAGATCCCTTACCAAACGTTCGCATCCCCAAGATTGCAGCTCTATCATTTGCTTGCAAACTGCCTGAGACAATTTCTGATGCAGACGCGGACGTATTGTTCACAAGAACGAGCATGGGAACATCATTGAGCATCGTGTCTGGTTGAGCTTCCCACGAACGCGATTCAGTTCTTCTTCCCGAAACTGAAACGATTGTGCCTTCCTTAAGGAACATATTTGCAATCGTGATGGCCGCAGGCAGTGAGCCGCCAGGATTTTCACGTAAGTCAAGCACAAGTCCCTTGATTGGCACAACGTCGTTTGCAAGTTGAATGGCATCAAGTAACTCTTGCGGCGTTGTGTCAAGGAACTGCCTAATCCGAATGTAAGCAATGCCATTGACATCATCAAGGCACCATGACCACTGTTGATTCTTTCGAACAATACCTGTCACGCTTTGTGAACGGATGTGACCTCTGACAACTGTGAGTTGTTCAATTGAGCCATCCCTGTGGGTCACATCGAGTACGACTTCAGTACCCACTGGGCCTGTGAGCCGGTCAATCAGCGCATCGATGGTTGCATCTTTCGCTGGCTCATGGTCAATCTTCTCAACAACATCACCCGCTTGAACGCCTGCTTTAAGTGCAGGCGATTCTTCCATTGGTGTAATGATGGTGAGGTTTCCATCAACCATCCTGACTTCTGCGCCGATGCCCGCATAATCACCTTCTAAATCTTTGATGAAGGCATCTTCCTTATCATCTGGCACAAAGAGGGCATATGGGTCATCGAGCGATTCAACCATCGCTTCGATGACAGCTTTTTGCATCGCTTCTTGGTCAGGGTCTTGTAAGTGCCGATCAACGAGCATCCCACGAACATCAATCAGCGGGTCAAACCACTCATAACTCGGAGCAGATGAGGTGATTGCAATCGATAGTTTGACAATGCAAAGCGTTGCCAAGACGACTAACAACCCCTGTAGGTATTTTGCGCGATGAATCATGGATTCAATTCCTTTTCAATTCCCCGCCATTTCGTTGTTCTTAAAGGTGTTTTCGTTGTTTACAATACCAAATAGACCACTTCTTTTGGTGCAAAATGGGATATCAACAAAGAGAAGATTTAAATGTTGTTGAGGAACGCGCAATCTTGGTTGCCGTGACTTTACTTGGAGAGACGATACCACTCGATGATCGTTTTGCAGAGTTGAGTGCGCTCACAGAATCAGCAGGTGGAATTGTTGTGGGTCATCTCACTCAAAAGCGAAAACTGCCTTACGGAAAAACGTACATTGGCTCAGGGAAACTGAAAGAGTTAAAGAACCTTGTTGATGGAACGAAAGCGACGCTTATCATTTTTGACCATGATTTAACGCCATCCCAGATTCGGCACATTGAGCGCGCGACGGAATGCAAAATCATTGATAGAAGTGAACTCATTTTAGACATCTTTTCTTCGAGAGCCGCAACTGCAGAAGCGAAACTGCA
>JAERSY010000016.1 GCA_016845245.1 Phycisphaerae bacterium | reverse complement strand
TGCATAATCTGTTTCAGATTCCCATGGTCCAAAAATTGGATAACCATCAAATGCGTATCCCACGACTTGACTATGTCCATTCGTTTTAGCATCATCAAATGCTGGTGACCACTGGTGATAATGGTATCGACCATCTGGAGAAGGATGCCCATTGTAGTCATCAAAGCAAATGGTACTTGGCGCATCGATACCACCCGCATCGTAAGGGTTGTAAAAAGGCACCCCATTAATCGCCGTTGCAATAGGGCCCGTTTGTGCCATCAAATCGACAGAAGGATTATCAGTTGGTTCTGGTTGCATTGGAATTGAATAGGTGATGTCGAGCATCGAAACATCGTTCGGGTTATAGCAACCCGTTGAACCATCAAATGGACCAGTTGGATGATTTGGAATGCCGTTGTATGAGATGACAATCATTGAATTGATAAAGTCAAACTCAACACTGGTGTTTCCTTCAAATGGATGAATAGAGTTGCAATCAGTCCCCCACTCATCAATCACCATCAAGATGTCACCAACTCCAACGACTCCATCTCGGTTGCAATCTGCAGGACTATCATTCATGCCCCACTGATCAACAATAAACAACACATCATTGACACCCACAACCCCATCTGTTGATACGTCAGTTGCGCAACCTAAACCATATGGCATCGAAACTGCAGCTGTACCGCTCATCAATAAATAAAATCCACAACCAGCAATGTAATTCATGCGTTCTCCTTTGACACTCGCAATAAACGTATCACAAAAGCATGATATTGCCTAATGAAAACAATGCTCAGTTAGCAAAATCACGGATAACAGTGTGTTTTTAATGTTCTAATTGGGGGGTTGCATGAACAGCATGACATGAATAATCGGACTTTACTTCGAGTTCGAAGTAGAGATGGAATGCGATTGTCACGACTACACAAGCATGAAATACACATCTCTTCTCTCAATATGTTCGGTACTCACACTCACAACAATCTCTTTTGGCCAGGACACCGTAATGACAGGCATGGGAGGCAATTCATCAGGATTTGGAGGGGTAGACCTCGATGTTCCTGAGGAGGAACAGCAAAATGATTGCCCGCCTAATGACAACGATGACAACGAAGTTGTTCCAAATGACGACCATCAAAACGAAGGTGGACAGGATGAACCAGTTGGCTCTTCTGATGATGATGAACCTGAAGAAACACCCATAGAAAACGATGAAAAGGACGTGCCTAGTCAGGCTGATTCCGTGGATGTCGTCGACAAGTCGTGGCTCAATTGGGTTCAACCAAAATACAGTTGGATTTACACAGTTAAAACGTACGAAAAAGAAAAATGCACCCCAATCGATACATGGACAGCTCCAAAAAGAAAACGATTCGTACTTCGCGGCAATTGTCCAAATGGGACATCCACTTCACAACGTCCAGATGACAATCCAAACTACGATGACGATATCACCTATCCAGGAAGTTACGCATGTGATTGTTGCTGCCATTTAAACAGAGACGGTAGCATTGATTTAACAGAAAACTCAGATGACTGGGACGACAACTACGGCGATTCATCTTCAAACAATGATAGCGGAGGGTCAGGCGGTAAATATGGCAACCAATCCGATGACCGCTATTCTTCAAATGGAAAAGATGACCAAAATGGTTATGAAGATGTTCCTTGCAGTAGCGGCGATGATGACAGACGTTCAACTCGAAAGGGCAAACGTCATGACCGCAAAAAACGTGGCGGTTCCTGCGACAACAATAATGGACAGGACAGAAGTCAAGATGACTGGTCAGATGATTGCGAATGTTCTTGCAACTGCAAACGATTTGGCGAGTTAGCTTTCTACGACTAAACTCACTCACCCTTCAACTTAAAAAGTCCAGCATTTAGGTGCTGGACTTTTTTCGTTCTGCTCGTATTGAGTCAAATGAGTAAAGCAACACAGCCGCCCAAATGAGCAAGAAGACGATGCGTTGCGTCTGCTCAAAGGGTTCCTTAAAGACAACGACTGCAAGAATCAGTTGCCCAGTAGGTGCAATGTATTGAAGAATGCCCATCGTTGATAACCGAACTCTTCTCGCACCTACCGTAAACAAAACGAGAGGGATAATCGTCATGATTCCGCCGAGCAAAAGACCGAACATGTACATCCCATTGAAGTCATAAAAAATCGTTTGTTGTGTGGATACGGCATACCACTGAAACGCTAGACAGATTGGATACGCAAATGTCATTTCAACTGTCAGCCCCTCAATAGAACCAACAGAGACGACTTTTCTAAGAAGTCCGTACATCGCAAATGTCCCAGCGAGTGCAAGCGATATCCAAGGCAACTCACCCTGTTCCCATGTGAGAAAGACGACGCCTGAGATTGCCAATAGAACTGCGACAATTTGAAGTGGTCTAATCTTCTCTTTGAGGATTAAAAATCCAATCGCAACGGTAACGAGCGGATTGATGTAATACCCAAGACTTGCTGCAGTGAGTTTATCTTGCACAATCGCGAGAACAAACGTAATCCAATTGATTGCGATGAAGAACGTTGAACCAATCAGATAAAGTAAGGTTTTTCGATCTTTGAGGGATTTAAAACAATTAACCACTTGTTTTTTGACAAGCAAAATCCCAATCAAAATAGGCAACCCAGAAAGAATTCGCCAAATGACTAACTCGATTAATGGAACTGAGGCAAGCCACTTGAAGTAAATAGGGGTTACTGCGGCCCACCACGAGTACGCAAGAATCGCGCAGAGCACGCCGTAAGATGATTTGTTCGGTTCGGTCAAATGAGGTACCAGAGCGGGAAGAGGAAGATCCAAATCACGTCAACAATGTGCCAGTACAATCCACCACATTCGACAGCAGCGTAGTAACGCTTATTGAAATCACCTCTTTGCAGTCGCCACATGAGCCAAATGATGACAAGCATACCAATCAAGACGTGGATGCCGTGAAGGCCTGTCATCATGAAGTACAACCCAAAGAACAAGTGTGCATTTGCAGGTCGGTCTTTAGCGAGTTGTGGAACTTTTGGCTTTTCATGTTTTTTCGCTGGCAAAAAGACAGCCATCGTTTCAGCTTCAGTGTCGTCTATTGGAGCAAGCCCTGTCGGTGCTTGATTTGCTAGAGGAATCGTTGATCGAGGAATGTCATCAATCAATGATTCAGTTGATGGCGTCGCCGCTGCAGTTGATGCGTCAGCAACTTGATGTGCTGTGACCTCGACTGGTTCGGTTTGCAGTGTTCGTAGATATGCAACGACGTCATACAAATCTTGTTCTTTGAGCATTGGGTTTCCGCCCTTTGCTGGCATTTCAAGTTTTGTAATGCTCGCTTCATCATTTGCAGTCCGCCCCACTTCAATGAAATGCACAAGTTCAGCATCTGTGTGGTTGTGAACATATGGGCTGCTGTTTAACGCAGTCCCTTGTCCAGGAACACCTTCGCCGTTTGGTCCATGACATGAACGACACGCTGCGTCCCACCATTTCTTGCCTGCTTCTGCATCCCCTGGTGCTAATGCAACTGTTGGTTCGCCATGCCCATCTCCGTGTTCACTGACTTGATAGAAAGCAAGTCCACCGAGCAAGTGGTCGTGGAACTTGTGTGAGTATTCGATTGACTTAATCACCATAAACCCACAAGCACAAAGCAACGTCACCGTTAAGGAAATCATCGCGGCGCGTTTGCGTTCAAGTTGCACATATGTAATTGCCATCGCCATCGTTAAAGAACTGATGAGAAGCACTGCTGTATTGAGTCCACCCCAAAACTCATCGAGGAATTGCTCGCCCCATTTGAATAGTTCTGGATGATTGCCCCTGAATATCGCGTAACCACAAAAGAGCCCACCAAACAGGAGAACTTCAGTTGCTAAAAACAACCAGATTCCCAACTTCGCCGCATCATGCTGTTGAGCCATGTCGCGGTAGTGATGTTGAAGGTTGAGTTCGTGGCTTTCTGCCATGGTCATGCTCCAGATGAGTCTAATGGTGAGGGGGCTAAACGATGGGTAAAGCGGGCAGTATACCGTAGTTCAGGGCGATTAGAGGTGATTCAATTGGTGAGAATGGGAGAGGAATTCGATGTTTTTTAGACGCGGAACTACGCTGGTTAGAGGTCATTTCGTACTATAGATAGATGTCAATGATTGCATTCATCCTCACTATTCTCACATTCCTAGGTTCGGAGCCTGAAATGCCAACGTATTCCCGATCAGGGCATCTCATCACCCCACTGAGTGATGAAGAAAAGAAGCCCCTCATTGCCAAGTTAGACGCTGAAACGAAACGAATTACGCAACGATCTGGCACTGAACGTCCATTTTGTGGCACGCTCCTTGATAATAAGAAGGATGGCTTCTACGCCTGCGTCGTTTGTGGCCTCCCCCTTTTCTCAAGTGAACACAAATTTAACTCTGGGACTGGCTGGCCAAGTTTCTTCTCGCCGTATGACCCCTTACACGTCAATACAGAATCTGATGAATCACATGGGATGGTGAGGACTGAACTCTTATGTGCTCGCTGTGATGCACATCTAGGGCATGTCTTTGAAGATGGCCCCAAGCCAACGGGCAAGCGCTTTTGCCTGAACTCAGCATCGCTTCATTTCTATGAAGATGGCGACGAGCTCCCTGAAGTTTCCAAGCCAGTTACTTTGGAAACCGCATATTTCGCTGGTGGCTGTTTTTGGGGAATCGAGCATTATTTCCAGAAAGGTCACGGTGTAGTCAACGCGGAAAGTGGGTACATGCAAGGTAAAACAGAAGACCCCACGTACAAGGACGTATGCAGCGGCGACTCAGGTCATGCGGAAGTTGTAAAGGTTCAGTTTGACCCTAACGTCATCTCGTACGACAAACTTCTTGAAGCATTTTTCAAAATGCATGATCCTACACAGTTAAACAGGCAAGGTCCTGACATCGGCACGCAATACCGTTCCGGCATTTACACAACGAGTGAATCTCAAATGAAACTCGCAAAAGCGTACGTCGAAAAGTTAACGTCAGAACAAGCGTTTAAGAATCCCATCGTGACTGAGATAGAATCAGCAGAAACATATTTTCCTGCTGAAGATGGGCATCAAGATTACATCGAACGCACTGGCAGAGCTTGCCACGTTACGAATCCTTGGACTGATTAAGACTCTTCCTCAATTGACCGTTTAAGCAATACTAGAATGACAAACGCAAGGAACGTTGCGATAAACGCCAGTGCGTATTGTCCTAATCCAACTGCAACGCCAATTGCAGCAGTCATCCAAATGCCTGATGCTGTGGTCATCCCTTGAACTCGACCTCTTGATTGAATGATTGCACCAGCTCCAAGGAAACCAATCCCCCCAACGATTCCTGCAATCACCCTGCTCGTATCGAGTCGCAACATTTGAGTAAGTCCCGCCTCTTGTTCCGCAGCGACAAGTTGCAACATCGCTGAAACGCCCACGAGTGTAAACGTTGCCGCACCTAAACTCACAAGCGACATCGTTCTCAGACCAGCTGGCTTTGAATGGAGTCTTCGATCGAGTCCAATGATTGCTCCAAGTGTAGCAGCAAGTACTAAGCGTATGACGAGTTCTTGAGTCGTGATGGTCATGAATCTATTGTATCGTCGCGATTCCGCATCAATTTTGAGCGTTCTTCAAGAAACTCTTGTTCCCGCGATGCAAGGTGCAATTTGATTGCCTCAAGCTGTTTCTCCGCTTCCCGCTTCGCAACACGACTATCGCCCCCATGTCTCGGGTCTTCTTCAATTTGTTCCAGATCCATCGCCATCACAAGTGCAACCAACTCCGCATCGATGATTGGTTCACCTGCTGTCGCAGCAACTTTGTCGAGGGCTTCAAGTTCATCATAGATTCGCTTCGTCACGACGTCGATATCTTCATGCGGCCCAAACATCAAGAGAGACTCTCTAGTTGTCATCCGACGGTGCTCAATCGAATCTTCAAGTTCTTCAATTCGAGTGTGCAACTGCTGAGTTTCTTGGTCTACTGGAATCGGCGGTGTTGGTTCAACAAAGTGCTCGAGTTTGACTTTTGAACCACGCTTCACAATTTTGCAGAACCAACCAGAAATGTTGTACGCTTCTTTGAGGCGGCGCATCGCCGTTGGAACTGGGGTCGGATTTCCATGCACTGCGGCGTTTCCATCTCTGCGAATTGCATGCATGCTGTCAGCTTGTCTTCTTGGAACGATGCCATTGCGTTCTAATGCGCCAAGCATCGATCCCAAGTCTTGCGAAATGTCTTGACGCATTTGAAGCTCAGTTAACTTCTTTGCCATCGTTTCGATCATCAATCGAAGTTTAAACATGCATGAGTCTGGGTCAGTATGAACATACTCTTCCGCTTGTTTCGCAAGTTGAGCAACACGTTTATCGAATCGTTCTAAAAAGTGGAAGTTAGTTTCTTGCTCAGTCATGATTGACTCCCCTGAGGCCTGAGCATTGACGCGATGACTCTTGCGTTCACACAACATTTCTGAAATTCATCAGGTGTCACTTCGATGGCAGAAGCAAGCATTGAAGCCCACCGCACTTCAAGGGGTGTCATTGTTCTGTCTGCATACGAAATCATCATGACGCCAGTAAGAATCTTTTCGGCGAGTTCCTTTGAGAGTTGTCGTACACCTGATAGACAATCGATGAGCGTTTTGTTATCGATTTGGTCAGGAGATTTGGCTTGCCTGCAATCGTCCTCCGAGAAACCCAAAATCGCTTGGGCATACAAACCCGTCGCTGCTTCCTGAACGGAAGGTAACTCGCCACCCGCAATTGCCATCGTTCTTGCTGCTAAAAACCAGAGCGTAGCGACTTCAGGATTTGTTGCTTGTTCTTTGTTGCTTGAAGACATCGTGATTAATTCTTGCGATCCAGAAAAGAGGGAAATGTTTTGGATTCGCATCTCATCATTCTTGCTTGTGATTGCATGAGTTCAACTTGTTGGGGAAGTTGCATTGCAAGGTTGTTTGATTCCATTGGATCATCTTTGAGATTATACAAGTGCACATCAATACCTTTTTTGTTGTTGAACTCAAGCAACTTCCAATCACCGTTTCGAAATGCCATCGTGTTTCCAAACTCCCAATAGAGCCCTCGCTGACCAATTCGTTCATCCTCAGTGATGACTGAGGTCAAATCAACTCCATCATGTTCACTTGGCAACTCGCAACCCGCGATTGACGCGAGCGTCGGGTACCAATCCCAAAATGCTGTTGGTTCGTCAATTGTTTGATGTATTAGGCGATCCTTCCAATACACAACTGTTGGGACTTTAATGCCACCCTCCCAGAG
>JAERSY010000015.1 GCA_016845245.1 Phycisphaerae bacterium | reverse complement strand
CGAACAGTTTTCTTTTTAGTTGTTTTCTTCTTTGCCATTATTTCTTCGCTCGCTTACGCGTTGTTTTTTTCTTTTTCTTTTTAGCACTCTTCTTCTTTGGCTTTCCATCATCGAAGAGAGAATCTTGCATCTCGGGAATATCTTGTAAATCATCAACAATGATGACGTCTTCATCTTTGCTGAGACGCCCACCACCATCGATTGGGTTACCTTCATCATCAAGCATCGCATCTGCTTCTTCGGTTTTTCGTTTTGCTTGCTTCATGAGCGCTTTGTAAAGTTTGTCTGCATCGGTGCCAGTAATTGCGTTGCAACTTCTTGAAATTTCACCGATGTATCGCTCGAACACGCTTCTGCGTTCACCCTCACGTGCCATTCTCTTGCGCCTTCGTAGGTACGTGCCGAGTTTGCGACCACACTCTTGAAGCGCAAGTTTCATTTCCTTACGAATCTCATCGTAGTCAGCAATCGCTTCTTTCGATTCACTCGTAAATGGAACCCAAACGCTAATCATGTGCACCATGACTACAAGTGGCCCAGTTGGAATAGAGTTGCGGGGCTGAGTTAACCCGTAATTTTTCCACGAAGTTTCAGCGACTGCCTTAAACGAACAACAACTTGATTGCGAGTAGAGCAAGGGAACTCTGTTTGCAAAACGAAGCACTTTTGCGGAATCATCTCTGCCAAGTCCGCCGCCATAACCAATCGCAACTTCAATTTGGAATGGATTGCCGCGGTATACATTTGGTGGTCGCGTAGATGCTGCAAAGAACTCAGCTTGCACTTCCTTTAAAAGTCCAGCAAGAAGTGCTTTGGAGCCAATCGGCACAAGACAATCTGTGTTTGGCGCAATGATGCGTGTGTTTTGGATGGAGTCGTACAATCGTTCAGCATCATCGTGACCAATGGTCTTGACCCATGTTTGCCCCGTGAGTCCTGCACCTTTTGCAATCTCTCTTGCCTTTGTTGAGCCAACCCTACAAAAATCGCCCGTTAAAAATCCACTTAACTGCTTTGCATCAGTTCGCTCAAGCATTTGAATGAGCGTGCCGAGTTCGATGCCCTTAGGGTGGGGCTTAATTTCTTTTGGTTCATCAGGAAGTTCATTGATTGCACGGGGAAACTCAATCGTTTCATTACTTGGCGTGACGTATGTAATCTTTGCATGTGGGTTTGCGATTGCGGTTTGTTCTAAGTATTCGTCAATCGATTGACGACCCTTTTGATATTTGCCTTCAAGTTCGATTGCCACTTGCGTGCCATGGCCATCTTTAAACAAGCTGTCATCTTCTGGATGTTCTTCATCACTAATAATTGTTGGGCGATTCTTTGACGTGTCCATCTTCAGGACGACTTCATGGGCAGGCTTCTTCTTTCCAGTCTTTGAGATAATCATGACGGGCTTACCAGTTGTCATGAGCCCGTACATGCCAGCAGCGGAGATGCCAATGCCTTGTTGACCACGACTCATTTTGAGACGGTGAAACTTTGAACCGTACAAAAGTTTGCCGAAGATGTTTTCGATTTGTGCTTTGACAATACCTGGCCCGTTATCTCGAATCGTTAACTTAAAACGCGTTTCGGTTTGTTGCATAACTTCGACATAGATGTCGGGCAAGATGCCTGCTTCTTCAGCAGCATCAAGTGCGTTGTCAACGGCTTCCTTAATTGCGGTAAGCATTGCCTTCCGCGGGTTGTCGAAACCCAGCAGATGTCTATTTTTTGCAAAGAATTCGCTGACTGAGATATCGCGCTGGCCAGCTGCCATCGTTTCAGCAGTTACTTTTGCGCGGCTCTTTTTCTTTTTTGATTTAGGAGATTTGACGTTGGGCATAATCCATTACAGTCCAATTTCATCAGTTTTGTTGAATATGGGCATCCGTACCCAAGTAGTTGCAGAATACTCAAAAAGTCACGCGGGAGTGGTCGAAATTCCTTGTTTTTGGTATCCTTCTCCCTCTTGGGGATACTTTTTTACACGCAATTGTGAAGGATTTATTCAGATGGAACAAACGCTCATTATTCTTAAACCAGACGCCGTGCAACGCGGACTTATGGGTCAGATTATCTCCCGTTTCGAAGAAAAGGGATTAAAAGTTGTTGGCGCAAAAATGATGCAAATCACGCCTGAACTTGCTGCAGAACACTATGCGGCACACACTGAAAAGCCGTTTTACGCTGGATTAGTGAACTTTATGACGAGCTCACCCGTGCTTGTGCTTGCACTTGAAGGTGTTGGAGCCATTGCAATCTGCAGAGCGATGATGGGTGCGACATTTGGTTCTCAGGCCGCTGCAGGCACAATTCGTGGCGATTATGGCGTTTCAAACAGCTTTAACCTCATTCATGGCTCCGACAGCCCAGAAGCAGCAACCAAAGAATTGGGCTTGTTCTTCCAAGATGGTGAGATTCTGTCATGGGATCGAGCGATTGAAGGCTGGGTCTATGACCTCTCTGGTGACGAACCAGAGTGAGTTTTTAGCTCATTAACGCCGCTTTTCGAGAAAAAGTAAAAAATTAATCAAAATCCGATTCGCACTTTGAATTGAACCTCGTAGGAGGGGGTGCTATGCGTCATTGCGTAGTCATGTCTTACAAAAGGGGGAACAATTCAAATGGCTCACTCTTCAAAGCACAATCATAAGCAGGACACATCGTCGTTACTTGCGCAGGAAAGCAATCGCCGCCGTTCCGATAGGGAAATGGCACTGATTGAACAAATTCTCTCCAACCCCGTGTTCTTTGTTCCTTCACCACTCCTCCGGCGCAAGCATGCACAGGCCCTCATCTTTGATGACGTCGATGACGTGCCAAGAAATTCAACTTCTTGGTACTGCCCTGCGATTGATTGTGAACCCTCCTCTGTCCGAACGTCACGCCAACTGCTTCTCACAAGAACGCAGGAACAAATTTTGTTTAGGCAATACAACTACGCTCGCATGCGAGTTTCTAAGTTGCAAAAGAAACTAAACAAAAAGGCAAAACGCTCAGACAAAGACCTCGACTCACTTCTCCATTGGCACAGCGTGTCGCAGGAAAAACGAGAACACATCGTTGAATGTAATCTTGCGCTCGTTCTGGCAATGGCGAAGCGGTCGTGGGCTTTTGGCGAGTATGCTGACTTGGTCGCTGAAGGCAACATTGCACTTTGCAAATGTGTCGACAGGTTTGATCCTGAACTTGGGTACAAGTTCTCAACGTATGCGTGTCGAGCATTAAGTACTGCGTTTAATCGTTTTGGCACTAACCAGTTAAAGCACAATCATGCCGTACGACTTGATGATGATTCGCAACCAGATTTTCTATCACATGAAGACCTCAATGATTCTGTATCAAAAGAACTCATTGAAAAAGTAAGAAACGCTGTTCGAGCGGCAGATCAAGACCTCACGCCTCGTGAACAAGACGTGCTTCGATGGCGATTCGGATTGCATGCAGGACAGAATCCGCCCTTACTCACACTGTCTAAAGCTGGGAAGCAAATGGGCGTGTCTAAAGAATGCGTACGCCAGATACAACTTCGGGCATTAGAAAAAATTCAAAACTCACTTGAGACTCAACTTCACTCAGATTTGTTGGCAAGTTAAAAGATTGTGTTAGAGTAGTGGGGCATGGAATCAAGCAAATTGAATGCTGATGTTTCACTACCCGTCTTGAGAAAAACAAATTACAAGAGACGCTGGACTGTCTTATGGATTGTCCAGCTTCTGATTATTGCACATATTGTCATCTGGGCACTGAGTCAAAAGTATGGTTGGTTTGGTGGTGCGACCATCACGCCGATTGAGCCATCTGAAGGCATGGAACTCGTCAAAAATGGCGTGGTTAACGCAGGGGCGATTTTCTTTCTTTTAGCGTTACTCTCAACGCTTGTGTTCGGGAGATGGTTTTGTGGATGGGGTTGTCATGTCGTTCTTTTGCAAGATGGGTGTTATTGGCTTCTTCGCAAACTTGGCATTCGTCCAAAACCATTTCGTTCACGCTTGCTCATGTGGTTTCCGTTTGCACTTGGTGTGTACATGTTTATATGGCCACTCTTTTATCGAGTTGCGGTTGCGCCATTTACGCATCCAGAGTTGCCTTGGCCTGAGCTAACAACCCATTTAACTACAACGGAATTCTGGAACACCTTTCCGCCTCTGCACGTTGCAGTTCCGTTTTTGTTCATTTGCGGATTTGTGACGGTGTATGTGCTAGGCGCGAAGGGTTTCTGTTCTTATGGATGCCCTTATGGCGGGTTCTTTAAGCCGCTCGACAAAGTGTCACCAATGCGAATCAGAGTGAATGATGATTGCGGCCAATGTGGCAAATGCACAGCTGCATGCACTTCAAATGTGCGAGTGCACGAGGAAGTGAACATTCACAAGATGGTCATTGACTCTGGCTGTATGAAAATCATGGATTGTGTTGACGCGTGTCCAAACGAAGCGCTTTCAGTTGGGTTTGGTTCAACTGCGCTTGGTATAGAAGACACAAAACAGAAACAAGATTTATCGACGACTGAGGAAGTTGTCTTTGCAGCGCTCTTTGTCATTGCGTTCCTAGGGTATCGGGGAATCTATGCGTCAACGCCAATGCTCATGGCAGTTGGCATGGCACTCGTGACGATGTGGTTCTTTGTGAAATTGTGGTCTCTCATTAAGTTGGAAAATGTCAGTGTGCACAAGACGCAGCTTAAGTTTCATGGCACGGTAAAACCTGCAGGCATTGCATTTTTAGCACTGTCGCTTTGTATCACGGCTTTTTGCGTGCAAAGTGTTGCAGTCACAGGGTTCCATACACTTGGAGACAGGGCGCTAGGTAGGGGCGAAGTCGAAAAGGCAATGGATTACTACACCCTTGCAGGACCAATGGGGGATGGAGGCATCGGCCTCTTGAACAATCCGAACATCGACACCACACTTGCGAAACTTCATCAGCAAGAAGAAAACCTCGATGAAGCAGAACGCCTCCTTTGGCGCGCAGCAGACCGAGTTGGTCGTGATGAACGAATGTATATGCTCATCGGGCAAACCAAGCAATTGACGGGCTCGCGCATCTCAGTCGACTCTTTTTACTCAGATAACTTGCTTCAAAATCCAGAGTGGGCGTTCGTTTGGGAAGATTATGTTGCGTGGCTCAAGCGGCAACAACTCTTTGATGCGTCAATTGCAGCATCTGAACATGCGATTGCATATCACCCAACAAATCCTCGCCTTATCTTGCAGTATGGTTTGTTACAAATGGAGTTTGGTGATCCAACAATTGCTGTGACCATATTCACGCAAATGACAGAAGCAATGCCAACTGACCCCGCCTCGTGGATGTTACTATCGAAAGCGCACACCCTCGCAGGGAATCAGGACTCTGCACGCGAAGCGTTTGAACGCGGAAGTGCATTGCAAACGAGGGAGTAGATTACCTACGCATCGAGCGCATTTTTAAACATCGAATAGAGTTCACTTGCGCTTGTTGAATTGTATGCTCTTTCACGGAATGTCCGGTCAACCATGAGGCGACTGATGCGTCCAAGTGCTTGAATGTGATCAGCAGTGTTATTCGTAGGGGAGACGAGCAAGATGATGAGTTCAACGGGGCGCTTATCTGGGCTTGCGAAGTCAATCGGCTGCGAAGGAATGCCCATTGCCATCACCATTGAAGACAACAATTCACAACGACCATGCGGGATTGCCAATCCTTCGCCGATTCCAGTCGTGCGTTGTAACTCTCGTTCCCACACGGCTTGCTTGACGGTTTCGGTGTTGCTAATCTCGCCTTCTTCACCAAGCACATCAACCAATTCACTGATGGCACTCTGCTTGTCAGTTGATTCGATTGGCACACGAATCGTGCGTTCTTGGATGAGGTCGAGAAGGTTCATAGGTTAAAAGTCGAAGATGGGGATTGTATCAATCTCAATCATGTGTGGCTATCCCCGCGAAAGAAGGGCTGCGAATCCACCATCATGCCATGATGTGTTTGGCATGCAGGGCAATCCTTGCGGGAGTGTCGACACTCGGTTCACACATTGGAGTTTTCGTTTCTCAGTAAGCCACGCTACTTGGGCATCATTTTCTTCGGAATCAATGCTGCACGTCGCATACAGAAGGTGTCCACTATTACTGAGCACATCGCATGATTCTCTGAGGATGTCTTGCTGAAGTTCAACGAGCGATGCGATTGTTTTTTCTTTGTATCGATACTTCGCTTCGGGCCTTCGGGCGAAGACGCCGCTGTTACTGCATGGCGCATCGACGACAACTAAATCAAACGGCTCGGTGGGACCGGCCGTGTCTGGTGTATACACCGTCACATCGTGTTCGCTTGCAACTTCTAGTAGTGCCATCCTGCGAGCTTCATTTGGTTCAGTCGCTGCAATATAGGCATCAGGGAACATAGCGCGAAGTTGTTTTGTTTTCGTGCCTTTCCCTGCACAGACATCAAGAATTCGTTGTGGTCTGAGCATTTCGCAAAGCGATAGCGCTTTTGTTGAAGTTGGGTCTTGAATACGGACTGTTGGGTGTTCAGTTAAAAAGTCAATGACATCAACGTCGTGTGGAAGTAGAAAACAATGGGAATCTTCGTGTTGTTCAACACCCTCTGGTAGGAGTGAACCAGTTGGTATAGAACAGATGGTCGGCGCCTCAAGGATGGCATTTACTGCAATGTCATTTGCTTTCTCAACGCCAAGTTTCGTTTGAAGTCGCGCGTAGACTTTTTCTTCGAGGCCAGTCGAAGATGCGATGCCATCGCTATATATTGGCTCAGTCATGACGTAGGCACTGCCATCGGGTCTTAAAAAGTGATGAGGATTAGCTGCGTCAAACGCCTCAGTTTTCTCGCCTCTTAAGCGCGTGAGTTTCCTAAGCACTGCATTGACAAAGCCGGCTGCTCGTTTGTTGTCGCTCTCTCGCTTTACCCATTCAACAGAAGCGTTGATGATGGCGTGGTCTGGGATTCTGTCAAACAAAAACAATTGTGCCGCGCCTACAAGTAATGCTGCGCCAACGGAACCGTCTAGGCGTCTTACATTTCGCTCTGTTGCTGCATCAATCAGCGTCGTCAATGAAATCCAGCGCCGAAACACAGCCCTGTCAATGGCTCTCGCTAATGCGGCATCTCTTGGTTCTAGACCATCGGTGAGTAGGGGAGCATAATCAAACTGTGGAAATCGCTTATAAATCGGTTTGATGCGACGCATCACGACCGCGCGAGGGCAGTTGTTCATTGTGATTGTGCTGTTGTGCATTGACATGCATCACGCAATGCGCTGACTTTGTCTGTTCTTTCCCATGAGAAGGAACCATCGCCACATTCATTTGGCGTTCGGCCAAAATGACCGTGGTACGCAGTGTGTGTGTAAATCGGTGAAAGCAAACCAAGTGACTCATTGATTCCACTTGGTGTTAACTCAAAGTGATCACGAACGAGTTCGCTTAGTCGCTCTTCATCAACCTTTGCTGTGCCTTGGCAGTCAACGTACACTGAAATCGGCTCTGGGTAACCAATGGCGTAACTGAGTTGAACTTCGCAACGGTCTGCAAGTTCCGCAGCAACGATATTCTTTGCAATGTATCGAGCCATGTATGCAGCAGAGCGATCGACCTTACTTGGGTCTTTCCCGCTAAATGCGCCGCCACCATGTCGCCCCATACCGCCGTATGTATCAACAATGATTTTTCTACCAGTCAGACCGCAGTCGCCTTTAGGACCACCAATTTCAAACTTACCTGTTGGGTTCACGTGGACTGCGATGTCATCATTCCACCATGAGCCAAGGACTGGCTTCAAGATATGCTCAATGATTGCATCACGCAATCCTTCTTGATTTTCTGACCACATAGGTCCATGTTGCGTAGAGAGTACGACCGCTTTCACGCATTTTGGTTCATGACCATCGTACTCAACAGTCACTTGTGATTTTGCGTCAGGGCGAAGTTCTGGAATGACATTCTCGCGGCGGACGTCAGCATGTTTTGCAACAAGTTGATGTGACAAATCGATGGCGAGGGGCATGTATGAATCTGTGTCTTTACATGCAAAGCCAAACATGAGACCTTGGTCACCAGCGCCTTGCTCCTTGTGGAGGCCAGCACCAGTATCAACACCCTGTCCAATGTCTGGTGATTGTTTATCGAGGGTCACCATGACTGCACAACTGTCTGCGTCAAATCCAAGTGTTGCATCGGTGTAACCGATTCGTTTGATTGTGTCGCGAACGACCTTTGGAATATCAACATATCCATCACAGGTGACTTCGCCTGCAACGACAACCAATCCAGTGGTCACCATCGTTTCAACAGCAACTCGGCTGTTTGGGTCGACGGCTAGCATGGCATCGAGAATGGCGTCTGAAATCTGGTCAGAGACTTTATCTGGGTGCCCCATAGAAACGGATTCTGAAGTAAACAAGTGAGTGTTTGTCATCGTGAGTTCTTTCCCCATAATGGGTTATGCGTGTAAAAACACAATAATTTGTGTCTAAGGATGGAGTATTATATCAAAAGGAACCCCCCAAATGCTTGTCAAAATGGAACTGTCACGAATCTTGATACGCGAAATCGCGGATGCTCAATTCATTGAGTTGCGTGAGGTTGATGGTGAGCGGACTTTCCCAATCGTCGTCGGAAAGCCAGAGGCGTATGCCATCGATCGGCGCTTAAAAGGCATCAGTCCTCCGAGGCCTCAAACGCTCGAGCTGCTCGCCTCAATCGTAGATGAAATGGGCGGGACGTTTCAAGAGATTGTGATTGATGATTTACATGATGGGACGTTCTTTGCAAAACTGAAAATTGACTGCAAAGGAAAAGAACTCGTCATTGACTCAAGGCCATCAGATGCAATTGCACTTGGCATCGCCGCACAAGTTCCGATTCTTGTTGAAGAGCATGTGCTCGATGAAGTTGAACACGATGGCGATGGCTTTAGTACGCCGGAAACATTTGACTGGGATTAGGGTTGCAGCAACCAACATACACAATCAAACAACGACCCGAAGAATTCAAGGTCGATGAGATTCCACTTTATGCACCAAGCGGTCAAGGTGAGCATCTATTACTGGGCATTCGTAAAACAAACATTTCGCACGAAGAACTCATTCGGCGAGTCGCAAAAACGTTTGGCGTGAAGCGTTTCGATGTTGGCTCTGCTGGCCGTAAAGACTTAAGAGCGGTCACGACGCAAGTGTTATCTGTGTACCTGCCACATGGTGAATCAGATATCCCAGACCTTGGCGAGGGAATCGACTTGTTGTGGTCTTCAAGACACGACAACAAACTCCGCGCAGGTCATCTCATTGGAAACCGATTTGATGTCACAGTCAGGGACGTTAATCCATCACACATCGTCTATGTAAACAAACGCATGAAGTCTATCCAAGCAAATGGGTTGCCAAATTCGTTCGGACCGCAACGATTCGGAACTGGTGGGATGAACCCAGTCATTGGAAGGTTGCTCCTTCTTGAAGATTGGGAAGCGTGCGCTTCACTACTGAAAGAATCTAACGCACGGTTTACTGAAAAGTGGGGGGATGCATCGCCAAAGAAGTTGTGTGAGCGAATTCCAAAGTCGATGCGGAAACTTTACCTGAACGCATTTCAATCTCAGCTCTTTAATGAAGTCCTTCAAACGCGGCAAGAGAACGGTTTGTTAAACACGTGTCTTGAAGGCGATTTAGTTTGGGCGCATGAAGGCAAGGGGAGCTCCTTTGAACTTGATGAAAGAGAACTTGCCAATGACGCGTTTGTGAAGCGAATGGTGTCTTGCAAAGTCTCCGCAACGGGTCCAATGTTTGGTGCAAAGATGAGGCAGCCATCAGGCGAACCACTTGAAATCGAACAACACGTCCTCGAACGTTCAGGCGTCACGAGCGAGCACATCGCAGTTGAAAAACGGCTCATGAATGGCGCAAGACGACCATTGCGAGTGCCTGTCTCTCAAGTCGCACTTACAAGCGGCGTAGATGAACATGGCGACTTTATGCGACTGCAGTTTGAACTTCCAGCAGGAAGTTACGCAACCGTATTCATCAATGATGTGCTTAACGCTTCGCTTTGAAGAACGACTGTAACAAGGCAACACATGCTTCTTCCTCGACGCCGCCGACAATCTCGCAACGATGATTTAATCGCGCGTCATTTGGAATGGTGTACAGCGACTCACATGCACCTGATTTTGCATCACGCGCGCCAAACACGACCTTGTCCATTCGTGCGTTGACGATGGCACCCGCACACATTGGGCAGGGTTCAAGCGTGACGTATAGCGTGCACCCATGAAGCCGCCACCGTCCTAGTCGCTCTGCTGCTTGTTGAATTGCAATCATTTCTGCATGTGCTGTTGGATTGAGTCCATGTTCTTTCGTGTTGAAGCCCTCGCCAACGATGATGTCATCGTGCACGACGACCGCGCCTATTGGAACTTCATCTTGCTCTGCTGCAATCGAAGCAAGTTCAATAGCCCGCTCCATGAAGTGGTCATTCGTCATCTTGTTTCCCAGCAATCTTTGCAGCAGGCACGAAGACGATGAGCGCAATGCCAAGTTCATAAAGGAAGTACATCGGGATAAGCATCATGAGCATCGAGATTGCATCTTGTGGTGTAATGACTGCTGAAAGAATCGCAAGTACGAGCAGTGCGTATTTTCGGTGCGCTCTGAGCCAGTCCGGTGACACGATGCCAAGCCAGCCGAGCAAGAGCATGACCATCGGAAGTTGAAACGCGATTGCAATGGCGAACATCAACATGATCGTGAAACTGAGATAACTACTGAGTTGGAATTGCTGTGCGATGAGCGAGCCCTTATTCAATGGAACAGAGAGCGTTTCAAGCATCCCTTCTTGAGTAGAGGTTACCGCAATCTGCAATACACCCTCAGGCATCTTGACCCACGTGTCACCCAATGCGGCAGTTGTTGGTTGAGTTTCTAACACTGGAATCGTCGCAGTTGACAGACTCTGTCCAACTTCAATGGTTGCTTGGTTAAGTTCGACATTCCCTGCGAGCGTCACCATGAAGTTTAGAATCACGGGCAACATGATGTAATACATCAGTGCTAATCCAAGTGCGCCAAGCAACGTCGAAAGGGGAATAAGAAAGTAGACGAAGCGCTTTTCGTGTTGATACAGGCCAGGCGAAATGAACCGCCACAGTTGATAGAGAATCCATGGACCTGCGGTCAATATTGCAGCGCCAAGCGCAATCTTCATCTCAGCAATGAGAAACTCCGGCGGGCTGAGCACTTGAACTTGAGTCGGTAGACCATGTTGTTGCAACACGTCATACAGTGGCACAAGAAACCATCTGACGATTGGGTCAGCAAGTAAAAAGAAGATGACTGCAAGGGGAAGCGGAGGAATGATTGACAGAAGAATTCGCTTTCGCAAATCCTCAATATGTTCACCGATGGACATCAATGTTGATTTCGTGTTGTGGGGATTCTCCGTCATCACTGTTAAGAGTATTTTACTGAGGTCTGCGGTATACTGCCCTCACTTAAGCATGACCAATACAAACGATTATTACAAGATTCTTGGCGTTTCAAAAAATGCAACCGCAGATGAGATTCGGAAGGCATATCGAAAACTTGCTCGGAAGTATCATCCTGATGTCAACAAAGATGCTGACGCGGTCACAAAGTTTGCTGAAGTTCAAGAAGCGTATGACACGCTTTCGGATGCAGAAAAGAGAAAGATGTACGATCAGTTTGGTGCCGCAGGTCCGCGAGCATCTGGCTTTCAAGGGCAACAGCCGTGGTCGGGGCAAGCAGGACAGGGCGGCGGTTTCCAAGGCGGAAATGTCAATTTTGAAGACATTTTTGGAAGCGCGTTTGGTGGCGGCGGTGGTTCACCTTTTGGTGGTGGTGCACCGAGTCCTCAAAAAGGCGCAGATAACACGGCATCAGTCACAGTGACGTTTATGACCGCGCTGAAGGGCGGTTCTGAAGAGATTCAGGTCGATGGTTCGACTGCATCGTTGAAAATTCCTGCAGGCATCGAAAGCGGAAAGAAACTTCGACTCAAGGGGAAGGGGCAGTCCGGGTTACATGGCGGACAATCGGGCGATTTGCTTGTGACTGTGACTGTTGGCGCGCACCCGCTCTATAGGCGAGACAATCTTGATATAGAAATGGATGTACCGCTTAACATCGCAGAAGCTGCACTTGGGACAAAGGTCTCCATTCCACTTCCGCTTGGCGGGAGCGTTGAACTTGCAATTCCTGCAGGCGTTTCAAGCGGAAAGCGACTTCGAGTTAAAGGTCAAGGATGCAAACTGTCTGAGACCAAGGTCGGAGATTTCTATGCAGTCATTTCAATTGTTGCGCCTGAATCGCTTGACGAACAATCAACAACATTGATTGAAGAGTTAAAGACGCATCTTGCAAATCCTAGAGACGCGAGCACCTTTAAAGATGTCGAGTAAAGCCGTCGTCTTACTCTCAGGCGGTCTTGATTCAGCGACAGTGCTAGCAATTGCGCGCTCGCAAGGTTTCGACTGCCACGCACTTAGTTTTGAATATGGACAGCGCCATGAGAGCGAGATTCACGCTGCAAAACGGATTGCAGAATCAATCGGCGTCACCGAACATCTTGTTCATACGATTGACTTGTCCCAGTGGGGCGGCTCAGCGTTAACTGATGATATCGAAGTACCAAAAGATGGTGAAAGCGATGGCATTCCAGTGACCTATGTGCCTGCACGAAACACAATTTTCCTAAGCCACGCTCTTGGTTATGCTGAAGCAATCGGAGCAAGAGATTTGTTTATCGGTGTAAATGCAGTTGATTATTCGGGCTACCCAGACTGCCGCGGCGAATACATCGAGGCATTTCAGGCGCTTGCAAACTTAGCGACAAAAGCAGGTGTTGAGGGTGATGCTTTTACCGTGCATGCGCCCTTGCTTGAATTGTCAAAGGTAGAAATCATTCAGAAGGGGGTTGCACTTGGCGTTGATTATTCAATGACGCAGAGTTGCTATGACCCTTCAAACGGAGAGCCATGTCACCAGTGCGATGCTTGCCGTCTTAGAGATGCTGCGTTTGCAGAAGTCGATGGAGTTACACATCAAGGTTCTTGACTTCAAGCGCGTGGTCTTCGATATATCGCCTTCGATCTTCAACTTGTTCACCCATTAATGTCGAGAAAAGTTGGTCAGCATCAGATGCTGCATCCCAAGCGACACGTAATAGCACTCGTTGCTCTGGGTCCATCGTTGTGTCCCACAACTCTTCGGGGTTCATCTCACCAAGACCTTTGAATCGTTTTAGTTCTATGCCTCGGCGCCCGATTGCTCTCAATGTTTCAAGAATGTCTGGAATGTTTGGCACATCGACAAACTCTTCAGTGTCTGAACCATTGATGAGCCATGCGTACTTCGTTGAGAGTTTTTCGCCACTCACGGTTTCTTCTTGAACGAGGAAGTAATCTTCAATGTCAATGTTGAACTCAGCGAGCGATTGGATAATGACATCAATCTCTTTGTTCTCATGAAGCTCGCGTAGGGATGCGATGCGTGCTGCGTTCCCATTGGTCACTTCGACATTCATGTCATCAATGAGAAGGTCATGTTCTTGAATGATTTTGCGGGCGTCTTCTTCGCTCCAGCAGACTTCTTCGTTTCCTGACCAGACGACTCTGAAGTTTGGAAGACGATTGTTCCCGTCTGGATCTTGCTCGCGCAATGCGAGCAGCGCTTCAAACGGCGTACCTCTTCTGCCTGAAATGGCAACAAGTTCTTGCAAACGCGTCAGCATCTTCGCAACTTTGTCGAGTTCAGCGCCTTCAATTCGTTGTGTTTCATGGCCCCCTGCATCTCTGATGATGAGGTGTGCATTCTCGATGACCATCTCAGTGAGAATCTCAGTCATCTTCTCTTCGTTGTTGACGTAAAACGATTTTTTGTTTCGAGTCACTTGGTAAAGCGGTGGTTGTGCAATGTACACCTTCCCTTGCTTAATCAAGTCGCCCATTTGCCTAAAGAAGAATGTAAGCAATAGCGTTCTAATGTGAGAACCATCAACATCGGCGTCTGTCATGATGATGATGCGGCCATACCGTAACTTTGAAATGTCAAAGTCTTCCCCAATGCCACACTGCAATGCTTGAATGAGAATGCGAATCTCTTCAAAGCCAAGCACTTTATCGATTCGAGCTTTTTCGACGTTTAGGATTTTACCTTTCAGTGGGAGAATCGCTTGCGTGTCGTGATTGCGACCGCCTTTTGCTGAACCGCCCGCAGAATCACCTTCCACGATAAAGAGTTCAGATTGGTCGACGTCATTCGTGACGCAGTCAGCGAGTTTCTGCGGCATTCCACCAGATTCAAGTGCACCCTTTCGTTTAATCAGGTCACGCGCTTTTCTCGCTGCCTCTCTCGCTTCCGCTGCAAGAATTGCTTTTGTGCAAATCTTCTTGGAATCACTTGGATGTTCTTCAAGCCATGCACCAAGGTGCTTTGAAACGAGGGATGAAACAAACCCTTCGACTTCTGGGTTGAGAAGTTTTTCTTTCGTCTGGTTGTTGAACTGTGGCTCAACAAGTTTGACTGAGATAATTGTGGTTAAACCCTCTCGCAAATCGTCACCTGAAGGCGTGAGCCCCTTGATGAGGTTGTTTCTCTTTGCGTAAGCGTTAATCGTTCTTGTAAGTGAAGTTTTAAAACCCGAAACGTGCGTGCCCCCATCAGGGTTTACGATGTTGTTGCCAAACGCGAGCAAGACTTCGCTTGTTGCGTCTGTGTATTGCATCGCAATGTCGCAAATGATGCCTGTGTCAGGATCTTCTTCAGTCAACGCAATGAGCGGGCTGTATTCACTTTTGCCGCGATTGATGAATGAAACGTAATCGGCAAGGCCACTATCACTGTGGAACGTGTCTTCGCGGACGTTGCCCTCTTGGTCAACTCGTTCATCGATAAGTCGAATCGTGACACCGGGGTTTAGAAAGGCAAGTTCTCGCAATCGGTGTTGGAGTGACTCATAGCGGAACTCTGTGTCGTCAAAAATCTCACTGTCTGGCAAGAAGGAGATTCGCGTTCCTGTTTTCCGTTCACTCCCTTTGTATTCTTCAATGCAATTCAGTTCTTTTGAGACTTCACCACGCTTAAAGCTGATGAGCCACGTCTCTGTTTCTTTGATGACTTCAACATCAGTCCATGCTGAAAGTGCGTTGACACATTTCACGCCAACGCCGTGAAGGCCGCCAGAAACTTTATATGCGTTGTCATCAAACTTGCCGCCAGCATGGAGTTGAGTCATAATGACTTCAACGGCTGGCCTGCCATCGATTTGAGGATTCTCACTCTTCATTGGGTCGATTGGCATGCCACGACCATCATCAACAACAGTGCATGAACCATCGACGCCAATGCGTACAGTAATTGTTGACGCAAATCCAGCCATGACTTCATCGATTGCGTTGTCAACGCATTCGTACACAAGGTGATGGAGCGCGCCGATTCCAGTTCCACCAACATACATGCCGGGTCGTTTGCGAACGGCCTCTAAGCCCTCAAGAACTTGAATCTGTTCTGATGTGTAGGTGTCTTTCGTCTTCGTCATAAGGGTGTTTTTTGTCCTGAAAAGGAGTCGTTTTCATAAGTGAAAACAAATTTAAGAATGCATCGTATAGAGAACATCTATTATACCTTTGAAAGCCCCAAATTTGATGAATTTATTGATTGAAAGAACCCTAGAAATTCTTCGTTTTTGAAGCCAAAACAGGGGTTTCGACGATACACTTTTTAGAACGATACTGATGCAAATTGAACCACACAATCACGGTAAAAAAGACCTCCAAATGAGCGTCTCTTCACGGCGATTGTTTCTACTCTCAAGTGCACTCTTTATCGCTGGATGTGGGACGAAAAAAGTAACTTCGACGTTGCCAAGTCCAATTTGGGATTACAAGCCAACGCTTGAAGAAGCGCCAGTAGTTGTTCCAGCACCTCCAACAAAACTAAACGTCGGCGCGATTGGGCGCTCATCGTGGGCGAAGGGAAACCCGATTCCACGGAATATGAATCGCATGTTGCCGATTAGATACGTCACCGTTCATCATGATGGCATGACTGCGTTTAAGAGTACCTCAAGAGGCGCAGCAAGTTCACGATTAGAAACGATCCGCAAATCTCACCTTCGTCGAGATGGCGGAAGATGGGGTGACATTGGGTATCACTTTGCAATTGACCCTGCAGGTAGAGTGTGGGAAGCAAGACCACTGTCATGGCAGGGTGCGCATGTGCGAGCGAAAAACGAAGGCAACATTGGCGTCGTCATGCTTGGCAATTATGAATTGCAAGCCGTGAATCGCGCGCAATTGGCATCGCTTAACCAAACGTTAAGCGAGTTGATGAAGATATACAATGTTCCAGTTTCGCGTGTAAAAACACATCAAGAGTGGGCGGCAACAGCGTGTCCGGGCGAGAGTTTGCAGCGTGCGATGACACAAATGAGGCGAACCTCGCTGGCTTAGTGAGCACCTCACCTTGTGGCATTCTCAAGAAAATAAGCAGGAATTGTGGCAAAGTGCGTTATTGCTACGTATATTTCATTAGGTATGAACCAGTCAGTGTCAGTCCATTTTAAGAAAGAGTTTCCAGTCTTTCCTCTCCCAGAAACGATGCTCTTGCCACACGCAATGATGCCGCTTTCAATTTTTGAACCCAGATATGTTCAACTAGCGGATCATGCGCTTGATTCTTCAGGTCAACTTGCCATTGCGACGTATCATCAAGAAGCAAAGTTAGAGTCAGACGCGCTGACACCACTTCGTGATGTCGTCTGTCTCGCACAGATTGTGCAACACGAAAAAGTATCGCACGGTTACAACGTTCTGGTGTATGGATTGTGCCGAGCGCTCATCCTTGAAGAAACTGCGCCGACGACTGAAAGACTATTCAGAAGTGCCAAACTCAAGCCGCTTGAGGAAGCAGATGTTGAAGTTGATGATCATTACAGAGACGAGCTTCAGGAACTCCTTCATCGCCCAAACTTGCAACAACTCGAGTACGTCTCGACTGTAGAGCAGTGGATTAATGAACCAGATTTAACAACGCACGCGCTCTTCGAACTTATTGGGTGCTCGATTTTTGAAGATGCCGAACTTCGATACTCCCTTCTTGCTGAACCCTCAAGTGAAGTCAGAACCTTAAAAGTATTGTCTGAACTCAACCGGCTCGACAAGTTGATTGAAATGACGCATAAACAATCTCAAGACAAATGGAGTGACGGATTGTCTTGGAACTAAGTCGTTGAGACTCATCATTGAACATCCTTGGCCAGTTTCAATTTCAATCGCTATCGTTGCGGTCGTTTTTTTGTGGAAGGGATTGACGGAAGGCGTTCAGAGCAAACTCATCACTGGGATGTGCATACTTGGTCTCGCTTTGACAGCGTGGTGTGTGGGTACATTCATTGACACGCCAAGTGAACATGCAAAACGCATCGTGAAGGGATTTGTGGAGTCGGTTGAACAGGGAAGGACTCGCGAAGCGCTCGCATGGGTCTCACCAGACGCCATCCTTGTCGATGATTGGGAAGGCAGAAAGGGTGGAGGCAAACAAGCGCTAGAGCTTGCTCTTGAGCGGCTACACGACCGCTACACCTTATCCCACACGACGATTTTGCAACTCGACCCAATTGAACGCAGCGGCGATGTGCAAGTGGAATTATCACTTTTTGTGAGAGTGTCAGGCATTGGCTCAGTGCCTTCAAAGTGGCGGATTATCGTTGGGGAAGACCAAGACGAACATTGGTCGATTTGGTCAATTGATGCCCTTGAAGTTGCTGGGCGAAAAATACGATAATCAACCCTCATTCCAGCGATGCTACAATAAGGGAATGTCAACGATTTGGATGAACGGAGAATTCGTCGACAGCGACAGCGCTGTCGTGAGCGTGTACGACCATGGTTTGCTTTATGGTGATGGGTGCTTTGAAGGCATTCGCATTTATAACGGACGCATTTTGAAGTTGAAGTCACACATCAAACGAATGTTTGACTCAGCAAGTTCTATCCGGCTTACACCGCCATATTCATTTGAAGAAGTTGAACAAGCAGTCCGTGACACGGTTGCAAAAAACAATCAGCAGTACGGATACATTCGGCTCGTGTTTACGAGGGGGAAGGGGACGCTTGGTCTAAACCCATTTCTCTGTCCAACGCCAACAGTGTTTGTGATTGTTGAGGACATCAAACTGTATGACGATGAAATGTATGAACGGGGCATGTCAATCATTACCTCAGAAAGACCACGAGTCCCCATTCGTTGTTTAGACCCAAAAGTGAAGAGCTTGAATTACCTCAATAACATTCTTGCGAAAATCGAAGCGGTTGATGCGGGCGTACTTGAAGCGCTGATGCTTAACACTGAAGGACACGTCGCAGAATGTACTGGCGACAACATTTTTGTCATTAAGGATGGGAAGATTTCAACGCCATCTGTTGATGCGGGCATCCTGCATGGCATCACACGTGAGTTTGTGATCAATGAAGTTGCGCCCTCAATCGGTCACACAGTCGAAGAACGTACGATTACGCTTGAAGAAATCAAAAGTGCTGACGAAGTCTTTCTTACTGGCACTGCAGCTGAAGTCATCGGTGTGAACAAAATTGACGAAGATGTCATCGGGAATGGAAAAGTTGGGGAGATTACACATTCACTTGTTGAGGCCTTCAGAACCATGGTGAGTGAGGACGCTCCTGAAGATTAATCAATGAGATGCCCTCACTGCGATTATGAACTTTGGCACTGCGTCGGGCGGACATGTCCGGAATGTGGCGAGGGCTTTTCTCTTTTTGATTTCACGTTTGAACAAGAATATGTGCGTTTTCATTGCCCCACTTGTGATGAAGCGTTTGAAGGCGTACCCCCGAGGGGTCGCCCTGACCACAACCGGCAAGCGTGCGAAAAGTGCAACTCGCCAATACACATGGAGTCGTACATCGTAAAACCACTACCGGGCTATGACACAGAACTCGATGGAAGACCGCTCCCTTTTAATGCGGAAGACAAATCATTTTTCCTTGCTGGAATGATGTCAACGATTGGTTTCATTCTCACAAAACCAAATAAAGTGATGGGCCGTGTATCGCCTAAAGAAAGTATCTGGAGAGCATGGAAACTTTTCCTATTGGTCTATGGGTTCACGTTATTGCTTTACGTCTTGAGCTCCATGTTCCTCTTTAACTTTGCAATCTTGGCAGGGGAGTCAGTGGGTGTCACTGACATGCTCATCATCGGCGGGCAAGCTCTTGGGTCAGGTGTTGCAACATTGCTCTTTGTTTTCCTTTGGACTGCTGTTGCGACCGCGGTCATCCACTGTTCTGGTGGCAGCAGTTATCCAATGAAACGTACGCTTCAAGCAATTCTTTACAGTGGTTGCACGATGGTGTTTACGATTGTTCCATGCGCCGGCTCTTTGATTGCATTCATCTGGTGGATTATTGCGGCGTCAATCATGTTTCAGAGAGCACACCGAATCACTACGGGACGAGCGATTTGCGCAGGACTCTCTGGACTTGTCGCGCTGCTCTTGCCTTGTTGCTTAATCTGGGGTGCCTTCATGTATCCCGCACTACAACAAGCAAGAACTGCAGCAATGAATGCGCAGCAAAATGTTCAATTACAAATGCAACCCCCGGAACCCCCGGAACTCACGGAATCCCAGACACCTCTAGAACCCCCTTTAACTGAACGAGGTGCTATTGACCAATCGTCAACTCAACAGATTCCTGCTGAGTAGCTTGGCAACCCGTTTGAGTCGCGAGGGTTTCTGCGTCAAACTCAGACCAATCTTTAATCATCTTGTCTGGGGACGCTTCGGAGTCATGGATATTGATGATGTCATACGTGTTGTTTCGTTGTGCTGGCGTGAACCCTGCTTCACGAATGAGCCGGCATAACTTGGCTTCGTTTAAACACCATGTCGTACCCGCAGCGCTCACAACATTTTCTTCCATCATGACAGAGCCCATGTCATTAGCGCCATAAAAGAGGGCAGTCTGTCCAATAGCAGGACCCATCGTCACCCAACTTGAACCAATTGAGTAAATGTTATCGAGGTAGAGGCGGCTGAGTGCTTGTGTTCGTAAGTATGAACTTGACCCAGCAAGTCGAATCCGTCTTCCAAACTCGCTGTGGTCTTGCTTCGTTCCGCTGCCATCAAGTTTCGCAACCACATCACCCGGAAACGCATCACCGTCTTCTGCAACAGTGCCCCATTCCTTTACTCTTCCAAGTGGTGAGTTGTCTGGCTGGAATGGCCACGAGATGAATGCGTAGTACCTGCCACCACCATCTAGACCAAAATCATTGATCGCATCGTCTTGCCACTTTCGAACCAAGTCCATGTGGTGAACGCGGTCAGCGATGCCTTCAATATGACCAAACATCATTGTGGCAGACGTATTCATGCCAAGTTCTTGCGCAACATTCATGACGGTTAGCCACGCTTCTGCAGTGCATTTTCCAAGCCCAATTTTTTGTCGTACTGCTGGTGCGAAGATTTCGCCGCCACCGCCAGGTAGGGACATGAGGCCTGCGTCGACGAGTTTTGACAACACAAACTTCACCTTCTCGCGAAGTGTGTCGCCCTTGACATCAAAAAAGTTGACAAACTCAATCACCTCAGGTGGTGAGAAAGCGTGCACATGAATGTGAGGGTATTCTGCCCTGATTCTTGTGAGCAATTCGATGTACCACTCGAGTGGTAACTCGGGGTTCATGCCACCTTGCATGAGAATCTGCGTACCACCGATATCTGAAATCTCCTGAATCTTCTCTAGCAGTTCGGTGTACTCAAGCGTGTACGCATCGTCTTCATCACCATCACGCCGGAAAGCGCAGAACGTGCACTTCGCTGTGCAGACATTTGTGTAATTGATGTTACGGTCAATGACGTATGTTCGCAGCGAATCACCGTGAAGCACTCTGCAACGAGCATCAGCCCATCTTCCAAGTTCAAGGAGCGGCATCTCATGATAAAGCGTGAGCGCTTGCTCAGGCGTCATTCTCAATTCGCCCGAAACAACCGCTTCAAGCACATGGGTATCTAAGATGTTTGCCTCTGGCTTTGTCTTCACCACCATCGGTCCATTATACACCGCAGGAAGCTTCGATATCTGCTGCTTTTTCCTTACAAGATGACGTCAGTGCCTCGCACCTTAATGTAAGTTCTTGCTTAGACGATTCGTCTTTGATTTCTTTTATGTTGATTTGGGCGGTGTAGTAACACGCACGTGCAGCAGATTCAGCTGCAACTGCTGCGATTGCCAAATCGCTGTTGAGCATCGCATTGGATTTTCCAACAAGTGTGTTGAGGGTAATGAGAACTCGCTCTGAGAGTTCCATCGTTTTCAGTGGAATGGTGGCTGCCTCTATAAATGTTTCATCCCACTTGCTTGC
>JAERSY010000014.1 GCA_016845245.1 Phycisphaerae bacterium | reverse complement strand
ATGAAAGCGTTTCTTCGCTAAACATCATCGCCCCCCCTCATTTGACTAAAGAAGGATTGAGACAAGAGGGGTTGATTCGTTTCGCTCGGCCCTGCACAAATCACTTTTCGAAGCGCAATAATCCAGCAAACAAAAAGGAATCCGTAAATGATGCCAAACATGATGATTGACCAGAGCACTTGCTCTGCTTCAACTGATTGGCTTAATCCATCTGCAGTCCTAAGTCCCGGAACAAACTCGCCATTTTGGGTGCTCGGATACACCACCCATGGCTGGCGCCCTGTTTCAGCCGCGATCCAACCCGCTTGATTCGCAATCATCGACAAAGGGAATGAAAGCACAAACAACCAGAGAATCCATTTGTATTTGAAGAGCGTGCCTCGCTTCAGTAACACAAGTGACCCAATCGAAAAGCAAACAAAGAACACTCCAAGCCCAACCATGATGTGGAACGCTTGGAACGGCAACCAAACGCTTGGTCGTTCATCTTCAGGGAATGCATCTAATCCCGTGACGGGCGTTTCAGTGTTTCCGTGCACAAGGAAACTCAGCAGACCCGGAATCGCGATCCCGCCTTTGACAGTCTGCGTTTCTTCATCAGGCCAACCAAAGAGATACGCATTCCCAACACTCGTTTCAAACTGCGCTTCAAAGGCTGCAAGTTTTGCTGGCTGCGTCACTGACACTTTCTTTGCTTGGAAGTGACCAGACGCAAATGCCGCACAACTAAACACGGTCGCCACAATCAAGCCAATTGTGAAACACCGTTTTGCAAATTGTTCATGGACGCCTTTTAACAAGTAGAACGCACTGACTGAACACGTCGTGAATCCGCCAAGAAGCAGACAGCCAATCAGCGTATGTGTTAGTCGAATGCCGCTTGATGGATTAAACACCATCGCCCAGAAATCGGTGACTTCTGCACGGAGCATTGTTTCATTCCCAACTGTAATTTGTGCGAGTTCAAAACCAGCGGGCGTTTGTTGCCATGAATTCGCAACGATAATCCAGACCGCACTAAAACAACTGCCAAGAAACACCATGATTGTGCTGAAGAAATGCACTTTGGGGCTCACCTTATGCCACCCAAACACAAGAATTGCTAAAAATCCAGACTCAAGGAAGAACGCAAAGATGCCTTCAGCAGCGAGCGCAGAGCCAAAGACATCGCCAACATAAGCGCTGTAGACCGCCCAATTCGTCCCGAACTCAAACTCCATCACGATTCCAGTCAAGACGCCAAGGGCGAAGTTCACTGCAAACACGCGCGTCCAAAATTGAGCATATCGCTTCCACTCCTCGTTCTTGGTTCGCATCCAAATGGTCTCGATAATGACCATGATGAATCCGAGCCCAATCGTGAGCGGCGGAAAGAGATAATGAAACATGATGGTAAATGCAAATTGCAGACGGCTTAAGATTTCAACGTCGTACCACTCACTCATCGAAGTCATAGTACTCAATTGGTTTCTTTGTGCGTTTCGATAAGGCGTGTTTTTAACCCCTAAAAAGCATTTTTTTGAGTTACACTAGCCATTGAAAAGGGTCATCGGTATCCTTTATATATAGATAGGAACTCACGCTATGGCTAAAGCAATTGCAGACCCCGAAGAAATCAGGCGTTTCGCCCACGACTTAAAACGGTTCAATGATGATTTGACCCACCAATTACAACTGATGCGCTCACGAATGGCGACATTATCACAAAGTTGGCGTGACCAAGAACAGCGTAAATTTGAGGAAGAGTTTGACTTCACTGTGAAAGCAATGGACCGGTTTACTAAAGCGTCCGCAGAACAAATCCCCTTCCTCCTTCGCAAAGCGCAGCGTATCGAGGATTATCTACAACAAAAGTAATCTATGTCACAAGCTGCAAACGTTCGTTCATTAGAAGCATTAAGAGATTTCCGCTCTGCACTGATTCAGTTTATTGATCATGCAAAGCGGTCTATTGCAACCTCTGATGGCGAAGTCGGAAGAGTGAGCCAGTGGCTTGAATCGACGCAGCCAATGCATTGGATTAGTCAAGTCAGAAAAGGTGAAGAACGTCTCGCCCAAGCAAAGAGCGAACTCTTTCGGGCCACCATCTCTCAGCCAGACAATCCAAGAGGACCAACTGACCAAGTCCGGCTAGTTAAAAAGAGGCAAGCTGAGATTAAACATTCAAACGACAAACTAGAGAAAACCAAGCAATGGTCGCGACGATTTGAACGCTTGCAACATGAGTATCGAAGCGGGTTAACACCACTGAGTTCAGCGCTCGATGGCGAATTACAAAAAGTCGTCGTGCAACTTGATAACTCAATCCGTTCTCTTGAAGCATATCTTTCAACGACGCTTGCAAGTGATGAACAACTTGCAGATTCACATTCAACACCACAATCCATTGCACGAAAAGGGAGTGACACAAAAGATGAGCACGCAGACAGCGAAATCTCAACTGATGAAAGCGACTAAGGCGCTGCTCCTTCATTGGGATCAAGCGACTGAGTATTGGGATGACCCAGTCAGCAGGAAAATTGAAACGAAGCACGTCGAACCTCTGCGTGATGCTGTCAAGACTGCAATTGGTGCAATGGAAACAATGGGCGAAACAATTGCCAAGGCGCAGAACGATTGCTCGTAAGCGGTACAATCTGATTCAATGACTCACTCCCCTCTTAATCTTAGTTCACAATCACTTGTCGTTAACAAGGTGCGACATCTTATTCGTGAAACTTCGGATAAAGAAAAGGAGCTGACTAGCAGAATCACGCAATCAAGAATCGATGCAGAAAAAGTGCGTGACCATGCACTCGCTACATGTGAACAAAGTGTTGCAGAGAAACGAGAAGAAGCGCTTCAACAGAAGGACAAAACGCTCGCAAAGATTGAACGGCGCAAAGAGGAAGAGCCTGACATCCTTAAGGAAAAGCATGAGCAGCGAATCATCGAGATTAACACCCAAGCTGAAGAAATCGCTGAACAGTCTGAGGCAAAACTAAATGAGGCGGTCTGGCTCGCAGAATCTGTTTACGAGGGTGCGATTCCAGTTCCTCGAAAGCGCGCCCAAGATGCACAAGAAGCGTTAGACGAAGCCAAGGAACGGCTTGACGTATTGACGAAGGAAGCGCCAAAGACGTTGTCACGAATGCGTCAACACGTCTCGCAAATTGCAGAGGATGACGACAGTAAAGATGTCACATCGATGGCTGAGTATGTGGACTTAGCAGAAAAAGCACTAGAGGCAATTCAATCTGACCCTAAAGCAAAATGGTTTTCTGGCTACAAACCACACTTCATCGTGTTCTTCACACTCGCGGCATCAATTGCAGCGGGAGGCACATACACAGAATGGGCAATGACGACGCCTTTCTTTGTGATTCCTTCATGTGCCATTGGATTCGTCGTTTTATCGCTCCTCATCACGTATGCCTCGGGCGCAAACTCAGTGAGAAACAAGTACCGCGAGTTTGCCTCCCATGTTCAACACGCAAGTTCGCTTTACGAAACTTCAATGACGCAGATCGACAAGATTCGCCGCAGGGAAGAAAAAGGCATCACGACGAACAGAGATGTCGAAATCAAAAAAGCAGAAGCGAGATATAAACCACGCCTTGAAGAAATTGACCGCTTGCTCAAGAAAGACTTAGAAAAAGAGAAGGCGCGATTCGAGGCGGTTGCAGAAAAACTAGAGTCAAAGATTGAAAGCGACACCAAAGAAGCTCATGATTTGTTCACTGAAACGAATCAATCTTTAGACAAGGAATATTCTGACACCGTTCAATCAATTGAACAATCCTACAGCGATCGCATTGCTGAGCTAAACGACGATGAAACGAAAACGCTTGCCTCTTTAAAAGATGAATGGTCAAATGGCATGGCTTCGTTTGTCGAAACCGTCGACGGTTGGAACGCTCACATTTCAGAAAACCATCCTGATTGGGGAAGCGATTGGAATGCTTGGTCACCCCCTTCTGATGCTCGGCTCACCATCCCCATCGGCAGTGCATCGATAGACCTCACAACAATTGGCGGCGAGTGCCCAAGTGACACTCATTTCCCATTACCAAATGCCACTACAACGACCATCCCCATCTGTTCAACCTTGCCAGAAGCTGCATCCTTTTTTGTATCTACTGATGGCACAAAACGTGACGAAGCCATTGACGCACTCCAAGTTGCGATGATGCGTTCGCTCACGTCCGTTCCACCCGGTAAAGCAAAGTTCACGCTCATCGACCCAGTTGGTCTTGGGCAAAGTTTCGCAGGCGTTCTTCACCTCGCAGATTTCGAAGAAGCGCAACTTCTTGACAGAGCATGGACCGAACCCAAACACATTGAAACCCAACTCGCTCGGCTCACTGAACACATGGAAACAGTGATTCAAAAGTATCTCCGTAATGAGTTTGAATCGATTGATGCGTACAACAAACAAGCTGGCGAAATTGCAGAACCATATCGTTTCCTAGTCATCGCCGATTTGCCAAACAACTTCTCTGAGAATGCTGCAAAACGGCTTGCGTCCATTATCACGAGTGGCGCAAGGTGCGGCGTATACGTTCTTATTCACAGGGACTCATCACTAGCATTACCAAATGGTATTGATGATGCAACCCTTAATCGAATTGGCACGCGGTTCACACTGACAGATGATGCGTTCATCATTGAAGACGAAGAACTTTCTAAGCTCCCTTTAACAATTGATGCGCCGCCAAGCGAATCGTCCACAACTACCATTGTCAAGAAGATTGGTGAACGCGCTGAGGACACCCACCGAGTCGAAGTACCATTTGGCGTCATCGCTCCAAACGACGATGAAATCTGGACGCAATCCACAACGAACAAAGTTGCAATTCCACTTGGTCGAGCGGGCGCATCAAAACTGCAAAACTTAACGCTTGGCAGAGGCACTGCACAGCACGCACTCATCGCTGGCAAAACCGGTTCTGGTAAATCGACACTACTGCACGTCCTTATCACCAATCTTGCCCTTTGGTACAGCCCCGAAGAAGTAGAGTTCTATCTCGTTGACTTTAAGAAGGGTGTAGAGTTTAAAACATATGCAACACACAAATTGCCACACGCAAGAGTCGTCGCTGTTGAAAGTGACAGGGAGTTTGGCATCAGTGTGCTTAAGCGAATTGATGAGGAACTCAAACGTCGCGGTGAACTCTTCAGAGATTTAGGCGCGCAAGATATTGCTGGCTTTAGAGAACGCTCCGATGACCCAATGCCTCGCATCCTTCTCATTATCGACGAGTTCCAAGAGTTCTTTGTTGATGATGATCAAGTTGCACAGGAAGCAAACTTACTCTTAGACCGCTTAGTGCGCCAAGGGCGTGCGTTTGGCATCCACGCCATAATGGGTTCACAAACGTTAGACGGCGCGTACACGCTTAGTCGCTCAACGATGGGACAGATGGCCGTTCGGGTCGCGTTGCAATGTTCCGAACAAGACAGTTACATCATTCTGAACGAAGACAATGCTGCTGCTCGATTATTGTCGAGACCGGGCGAAGCGATTTATAACGATGCTGCTGGCAAGGTCGAAGGAAACTCACCGTTCCAAATCGTATGGCTCGATGAAGGATTGCGAGAAACGTATCTTGGCAAACTTGCTGAAAAAGATGGCAATAGTGCAAACCGCGACATGGTCGTCTATGAAGGCAACAAGCCCACGTTCCTTGCCGACAATCCCGCGTTTACTGAAGCTTCGCGAAGCGAGAAACCACTTGCTGTCAAGGCGTGGCTCGGCGGCGCAATGGCAATTAAGGAAGACACGGCAGCAGTCCTCAGGCCAACTTCAGCAAGCAACCTGCTGTTACTCGGCCAGCAAGATGAAACGATTACAACGATGGTGTCGAGCGTCATGCAATCAATTGATGCGCAGTACCCAGTAGGAGACGGTGCATTTGTGCTACTTGACTCCACCCCTGCA
>JAERSY010000013.1 GCA_016845245.1 Phycisphaerae bacterium | reverse complement strand
GGTCATGACAATTGATTTGTTTCCGACGATTGCGCATTATA
Source organism: Phycisphaerae bacterium (assembly GCA_016845245.1). Lineage (GTDB taxonomy): Bacteria > Planctomycetota > Phycisphaerae > Phycisphaerales > SM1A02. Next base: position 4,107 of record JAERSY010000013.1, on the reverse strand, counting down.
TTGGCGCGTCATTGCCTTCTCATAAGATTGATGGGAAAAGTGCAGTGGCAGTGCTAGAGGATTCAAAAAACGCAAATTCTCCACAGGAAGCATACTTTTTTTACTACAGAAAGAATGACCTCGAAGCGATTCGATGGGGTGATTGGAAGTTGCACTTCCCACACTCCTACCGAAGCATGAACGGGAGAGAAGTTGGCAAGGGGGGTATTCCAGGAAAATACGATTGGTCAGTCAAGACTGGGCTAGAGTTGTATAACCTGAAAGATGACCCAAGCGAATCGACGAATGTCATCGACAAGCATCCAGAAATCATGAAAAAGATGGAAGCGCTCGCACGCTCTATGAGAAGCGACTTGGGTGATAACTTAACTGAGTCGCCTCAAAGTGGACATAGGTCTGTTGGATTTGTTCAAGAATAAAAATTTTCTATTGACGAAACGAATAAAATGTGATGAAGTGAATGGCTATGCAAGAGAAGATTCCAGTTCGAATCGTTGCAAATCCACTTGAAGCATCTATCTGTGTCGCAAATGAGATTGCAGCACTTATACGGGGCAGGCAATCCGAGGGTAAACAATGCGTGCTTGGGCTTGCGACGGGCTCTACGCCAATTGGCGTGTATAGCGAGCTTGTGCGAATGCATCGGGAAGAGAAACTTTCCTTTTTAAGTGTCATTACGTTTAATCTCGATGAGTATTTTCCCATGCATCCAAAGTCGCTTCAAAGCTACAGGCGGTTCATGCAAGAACACTTGTTTGATCACATTGACGTTGACCCAGCAAATGCACATGTGCCAGACGGATTGGTTCACGAAGATGAAGTCGAGTCTTGGTGTGAGCAATGGGAAGAGAAGATTGCAAATGCTGGTGGAATTGATTTGCAAATACTTGGCATTGGCCGAACAGGCCATGTTGGGTTTAACGAGCCGGGTTCCTCGAAAGACAGTCGAACAAGACTCATCACGCTTGACCGCGTCACACGGTGCGATGCAGCAAGTGATTTTTTCGGAGAAGCTCAAGTTCCAAGACGTGCAATCACGATGGGCGTGGGGACAATTCTTGATGCAAAAGCAGTCCGCCTTATTGCATTTGGTGAAAAGAAAGCTCCAGTTGTCAGAGACGCAGTTGAGGGAGAAGTCAATGAAGCGATTGCTGCCTCATTCTTGCAAGCGCACCCCAACACCAAGTTCATTCTCGATGAAGCCGCATCTGCAGAGTTAACTCAACGCAAAAGCCCATGGATCACATCTAGAGTTGAATGGACTAAGCCACTCATTCGTAAAGCGGTCGTCTGGCTTGCTGGCAAGACTGAGAAGGCGATCCTTAAACTGACTGATGAAGATTACAACGAGCACCACTTGCAAGATCTGCTTGCAAATCATGGTCCGGCATATGACATCAACATCTCAATCTTTAGAGAAATGCAAAACACAATTACTGGTTGGCCCGGAGGCAAGCCAAAAAGTGAACAACGCAAAGGCGATGCAGAAATTAATGATAACGATACGTATCCAAAGCGAGTCCTCATATTCTCACCACATCCTGATGATGATGTGATTTCGATGGGCGGTACTTTTATGCGGCTCGTGGAACAAGGCCACGAAGTGCATGTGGCATATCAAGTCTCTGGTTCAATTGCTGTGTTCGATGAAGACGCGTTAGACAGGGCGTCGTTCCTAAGGGATGTATTGAAAGAGTTTGATATTGACTCTGAAGGTATTCGCGCGCTCGATACACTCATTGAGTCATCTCTGAGTAACAAAAAGCCGGGCCAAATTGATATCGACGAAGTCCTTTCGATTAAGTCGCTCATTCGGCGCTGTGAAGCAAGAAGTGCTGCTCGAGTCTGCGGGATTCCAGCGCAACGTTGCCATTTCTTGGATTTGCCCTTCTATGAAACTGGGAAAGTCGTCAAGAAACCACTCTCCGTGGAAGATGTTGACATTTGCGTAGAACTCATTGAGCAAGTGAAGCCGCACCAGATCTATGCTGCAGGCGATTTGTCTGATCCTCACGGGACGCACCGGACATGTCTTGCGGCAGTTCACCAAGCCATCGAACGAGTCTCCGTTCAACCATGGACTGAGGATCTAGATGTCTGGCTTTATCGAGGCGCGTGGCAAGAGTGGGAGCCAGAACGAATTGAAATGGCGGTTCCGTTAAGTCCAGATGAGTTAAACCGAAAGATAAACGCCATTCACCGCCATGAATCACAAAAAGACAAAGCGCTTTTTCCCGGAGATGACGTTAGAGAGTTTTGGCAGCGGGCTGAGGACAGAAACCGGGCGACAGCAAGGTTGTACGACAAACTCGGTCTTGCTGAATATGAAGCCATCGAGGCGTTCGTTCAGTTGTCTTCAATTGAAGCGTCAGGCATAGGAACTAAAGTCAACACAACTGCGAATGTAGTTCATTCTAAGGAGTAACAAGATGTTTATTCTTTTATCAGTTTTAACTGTAAGCCCGTACATGTTTGAAGCGCCCGTTCGGATTGAAGCAAATGGCAAACCAATCGATGTGACCACTGGTCACTCTGCTCCATACGTCTACGATTTTGATGGAGACGGTGTAAGAGATTTGCTAGTTGGCGAGTTTGGCAGCGGAGATTACGAGGGGCCAGTTCATCAAAAGGATGAAGGTGGTAGGGGTTGGGCCAACGGACGACTCCGTTTTTACAAAAATAATGGGACAGATACTGATATTCAACTCAAGGATTGGGAATACGTAAAGGGAGGCGGCGAAGTCGCGGTTGTTCCAATCACTTGCTGCGTCAGTTTTGTTCCTCAGTTTGTCGATTACAACAACGATGGTATCGATGACATTGTTTCGGGCTCATACCCTGGTGATATGTATCTCTTTCTTGGCAATGGAGATGGTACGTATCAAAAGGTTCACCATTTGCTAAATGAAGACGGAGATCCGCTGGTCGCTTGGGAGTTGATTCCAGAACAATATCGAGCAAGAGCAAAAACCGACCGCCAAGTCATTCATTCAATCACGATGGAACTCCATGACATGGACGATGATGGTGATTTGGATATCTTTGTTGGTTCAAGGCTAGACGGCTGTTTCACAATTGAAAACATTGGTTCGCGTTCTGAGCCAGTGTGGTCAAACCAATCTCACCCACTCGTTTCAAAAGATGGTTCACCATTAGGCGGTTGGGACTATGGCTCAAACATCCATTTCTTTGACTGGGACAATGATGGCATCAGTGATATCTTGATTGGTTCTGAAAGTGCTGGCGTACGTTGGTGTAAAAACATTGGAAAAGAAAACAATCCCTCGTTTGAAAGTCCTCAAGTAATTATTGAAGATGAAGGTCCAGAAGTTTGGGAAGCGAAATTAGAGGTCCCTGTACGCAATGGCGGTCGATGTAAGGTTCACGCTACTGATTGGGACGGTGATGGTCTGACGGACTTACTAGTGGGCGACTTTGGTTCAACGTGGACATTCGTACAAACGCTCACACCGGAGCAAGAACAAGAGCTCAAAGTACTTGAAAAAGAAGCGCATGAGCTTGGTGAACTTGCGATGCCTTTATGGAACATGAACCGTGATTTGACACCGGAGGAAACTGCAGAAAAGGAAAGATTAGATGCGCTGTTAAATGAAAACTACACAAAACAGCGAAAGTATGAAACCCATTCTCAGCAGACACATGGTTGGGTATGGCTCTATAAACAAAAACCTCAGACACTTGCGACGCAAGCAACACCACACGTCAAAGTTGAGTTGAAAAAAACAAGTGATATCTCAGCAGGCAAACCATTTTCACTCAGCGTCATTTTTAACATTGATAAGGGTTGGTCGATGGGTAGTGCCGGACCTCAAGCGGAAGGATTGCCTTCTTCAATCAATGTTTCGTTGCCAGAAGGATTTTCTGTGAAAACAATCGATTGGCCTTCAACGAATACGAGGAGAGGAAAGGCGGGTTATAAGGGGTTGATTGAAGTTGACGTAAAGTGCGAAGCCCCTTCGACGTTTCCTGTTGGAACCATTCCGTTGGAGATGGAAGCCACATGGCAAGTTTGTAGCGATGCAACAGGTGTTTGCAAGATGGGTAACGCGGTACTACATGCGTCTGTGCAGTAAAACAGTTTTATCT
>JAERSY010000012.1 GCA_016845245.1 Phycisphaerae bacterium | reverse complement strand
GTGGTAGCGGTCCAACAGTTTTTGAATCAACTGTGTTCCAGTCACCATCTTTAACCCAGCCATCACTAAAGAAAACAAAGTCACGCGTCATTCCCTTGGCTGGATTAGGGAGTGCTTTAAAGTTTAAGAACATCGCATCTCCTGCATTCATGATGACATACCGGTCGTCTATGACTTGGAGTAGTTCTTGGACATGACCATAACGCGTGTAGAACCCAATCAAATCGCGCCACGCATCTCCATGCTTAATGTTTCCGTAGTCTGGAACATTTGGAGCGTTCTCATTTTGCCTGCCCATCTCCGGATAGCCAAAGTAACTCAATTCAGCAGACAGCAATTCAACTTCTTGCTCTATGTAGGGAATATATTCTTGGGTAGCAAGCGCGATACTGTCCCAGAAAATTTCAAGATTCGTTTTTAGCCGAATGCGAGAATCCTTGCTATTCATCACATCCGCTGGCAGTTCAAGTACGATGGTTTTGAGTTTGCCTGCGGGGAATCCGCCATTTGCAATTACAGTTTCCCATTCGCCATCTTGATTATAAACATCAACTTGTATTGGTTTTGGAGCGGGATGATTGCTTTGAGCACTTGCAACATTAATACTCGTATCAGTAGGTCGAATCCAACCGCTTGCAACAACATCAATTGGTTTTGACGTGTCAACATCAGAAAAAGATAACTCAACGTAGTGATCCTCAGCAATACCTTGATAGTGACCCTTTGCAAAACCGCCAAGCCGGTTGCTGTCTCGCTCAACAACTGCTCCAGTTACATCTCTGCCCAAATGATTACTTGCTTGCGTCGGACGAATCAACTCTTCATAGACGTAAAGTTTGTAACTTGGTGGAACAGGCGCAACAAAGCGTTCATCGACGTAGATTTCACTGCCAATGGGATAATCTATTGCAACAAGTTTGATTTCATCGATGAAATGCGTTTCCCATAACTGCGCAGTCACCGCACATTGATATTCTCCGTCAATCGGTTGAAGTTGCGAATTCGTGACTTTGACCCAATCTTGAGTCGCTGCAATTGGAGGCACAGTTTGTGCATTAATTTTTAAGCCCAGCGGACTTCGCCAAAGTAAATCTGTAACAAACGCCCATTCGCCGTTCACTTTTGTTGCGAGAAATGGACATGAGCCCTTCAGGATTTGTTCTTCTGTGAACATTTGATTTGGTTCGGGTTCAATCACATCTTGGGGAACGCCGTTTGGCCATACAACGCGAATGACATCTGCTTGACCACTTCCAAGTCCGAGGTGTGTAAGCGGACCAGTGACTAAACGTTTTTGATACTGCCCACCACTTTTTACTTCAATGAAGCCACCAACGCCAATCGCATTGTTGCGTTGACCACCTTCGAGAATCGCTTCGAGCACAACTTTCTGGAAATTGTTGTTGTTTGATTTCTCTTGGTGCCACGCAGCGGAGTCTTCGTTTACAACAAGTACATCAAGGTGACCATCAAGATTTGCATCGACGATTTGAACGTCGCCAGTCGTTGGAATCTCTTTTACGTCACCTGTTTGGCTGATTAGTTGCAATGTGTCACCAACAATGAGCGTTTCCAGCCAACCATTGTTGTTTGAATCAAACAGTTGAATGTCACTTCCTATGCCCCCAATGTTCACGACTTCAAATGAAACTCCTTCATTATTGATGCCGTGATTTGCCTCAGCATGCTGATCAACCCAAGCAAGGTCAATCCAGCCGTCATTGTTAACATCGCCGCAAGTCAGGGATTGCAATTCGATGTTCGGTAGCAAGCCCTCTTCAAGCACGATTCTGCCCGACCGCAAGTTTCTTAACAGGATGAGTTGGTTTGCATCATTGATGGCAACAACATCCACTGCACCATCCTCATCAATGTCTATGATGTTTGCGTCATGAAGGGGGGGCGCGTCTAGAACAACTTTTGTAATGGTTGAATCACCATCATTTTGAAGTAGAAATGTGGAATTTCCACTGATGAGTAAATCCAAATCGCCATCATGATCTGCATCCCACGGCGTTACATTTTGTATAGCAGTCCCATCGCCTTCATAGAGCGACGTTAGAACCCATTGTGGAGATTGTTGTTCATACAAGACTATAGAGCCATCTTCTGTTCCAAGAGCGACGTCAAGAAATCGATCGTTGTTCCAATCGATTGGAGTCATGACTGTGACTGGCGAACCAACATTGATGAAACCATCACTGTCTTGCAATGCATCAACACTGCTTCCGCGAGCCACTACAAGCGAAGAACGCGTTTCATTTTCGACGAGAAGGACTGCGTGGTCAACATCGTGCACGATTGATTCTTCGACTTGATGGAATGATGGTAGCGTGGTGCCTGCTCGTGTTGGTTCCGGTTCTTCAACATTGATAAATGAACGTACGGGGTGACCGATTGTTCCGGGAGGGCCAGCAAGTTCGAGTAGTGAATGTTGCCAAGCACGAGTCGGTTTCAGAACATTGTCAAGTCCAATCACTTGCGCCTTAGCTGCTCTTGCGTCACCATCCTCAATCTTCTTCAATGCATTTGCATGAAGCGTCTTTGCAGTTTCGCCTTGAATATAACCAGACTTTTTCATGTCAGTGAGATGTAGCACTGCCATTTCAGTTTCACCTTCACCAAGAAGCGCTTTAGTGATCATGAGGCGTGCAACTAAGTTATCACTTTCCATCATCAATATCTTTGAAGCATCAAGGATGAGATTTCTGTCGTTGCCCCTGTTGAGTTCTGCAGATGCCCAGTGAAGTTTGATGTTGTTCGTCGTGTCGTAAATGATTGGACGATCAAGAACTTGTTTGGCTTCATCAAATTTGCCTTGCAGTGCAAGCGTTTGGCTTCGCAATATGGCAATCTCGTGATTGTCTGGGGCAAGCGTGTTGGCTTCTTCAAAGTAAGCCATTGCTCCATCAAGGTTGTTTTGTCTCAGTGCCGCAACGCCAAGATTTGCTGGCACTGATGCTTCATTGGGTAGGAGCACTTTTAACTTGTTTAGGTATTCAATCGCCTTGTCAGTGTGACCAGTGTCGATTGATGCAAGCGCCAAGTGGTGCAAGCGCATTGCTTGAAGGGTGTCTGGTTTTGGTTCTTGAACACCACTGTCGCACCCAGAAAAAACCAACAACAGAATGCAAAAAAGTCGTTTCATTTCATGCATAATCGTACATATTTTGTTTCGATTCGTCACAAAGCCCAACACAATTCCATGGGGCAATTTCATCTTTTAAGTTGGGGATAGGTTGGCCGAGCCGCGCTTCATGAGCCCAATGAGAAACAACAGCTCTGTATTGTTCATCTTGCGAGTTAAGGAAATGCGAATGGCCTTCTTCCATTCGTTTTCGTTCAGAGAAATCGGCGCCTGCAAAATAGAGCATCGTAAAGTTTACGAATGAATCAAAGTGGCGCATTGCGCCATATGAACCACTCACTAACTCATCAATCAGTGAACATTCGCTAAACAACAACTGTTCATAACGATCAAGCGGTTCTTGATTAAGAAATGCATGCATCAAGCGTTCGATGCAAAAAAGCGTATGGGCGTTTCCCGTGCTATGTAATGGATCAATGAGGTATGCCGCACTGGGCAACATCGCCCAGTTACTTCCTGCACAACGAACACTCTTTCGTTGCATCCTTGTTGTTTTTACTAACGGGGTCTTCTGAGTGCTTTGTTTAAACTGGCTTGCAATGTCTGGATAAAGTCCAAGGAGCCGTTCCCATTCTTCCTCGGGCGTTTCCTCCGTTATGGGATGATGTTCAATGTCAAGCACAAAGCCCGCACTAGTAACTCCATTATCAAAATGAAGGACATACATCCATCCACCTTCGATGATATGGTGGAGTGCTGAGTGATGACTCTGGAATGGATGTTTGTCATTTGGATGAAGGTCGCCCCAATGTGCAACACCGCCAAAGTGTGCAAACAACGCTCTCGTGTTTGTGTGAATGTTTTGCGATTGCTCAATGTTAAGTGGGTTGCTGCCACCTGTTGCATCGATGACAAAGTTTGCTTCGATTGATTCGTTGTTGAATTGAATGCAGTGGTCATCACTCTGAACGACATTGACTTCAACGTTCTCAATCAAAGGAATTTCAGCGTTTCGTACTTCTGCAGCAAGAAACGTGTCGAACGATGAGCGGTACCAGTGCGTATCTGCATGTTCAAGATCCATGTTTGCAGCAACCAATAACTCGCCGCCATCTGGCTGATGATTAAAGTAAGAGAAGCCCCGCTTTGGTCCGCACGGAATGTCTGGATAGTTGCGTTTCCATGAACCATATGATGCAAATGGTTTGAGGTACTCTAACTCGTATGTGTCTGCGAGTTGCGCAAGCATGAGATCTGCTTGTGGTGTTGAGGATTCACCAATTGCGAATCGAGGGTGAGTGGACTTGTCAAACAAAATGACATTTTTGCCTTGTTTCTTTGCGATGAGTGCGCACAAAGACCCACCAAACCCCGAGCCAAGAACAGCTAGGTCATACGTCATCCCACGCATCTCCAAACACTCTTCCTTTGTTTTTAGATAACCCATAGGCAACTACTTCGTTCAACACTTCAATTCGAGGTGGAATAAAGTCTTCATCAATATTGCGAGGATTCTGCCTAAGTGGAATGATGCTTATGCATTCAACGCCAATTGAATGTGCGAAGTCAATGGACTCTTTCGCCCAATATGCACCTTCTTCTTCGCTGTGCCATGGCGTCCGAAGCAAGACAAATGCCCTTACAAAGATGTCGTGCGAAAGTAGGTCTTCAGTTGCTTTCTTAAAATCATCGAGCGTCATGCTCTTGTTGAGCTTTGGGAGCACATCTGGATCAACTGTTTCAAGACCAAGTGCGACGTCGAGTTGCGGTTTCAAGTACTCCGAATACTCAAAGCAGGATTTACCAATAATCTTAGGGTGTGCTTCCACAATGAGCGTTTCAAAATCTTCAATCATGTCAGCAATCTGAAACGTATCTTGTTTAGGAATTGATTGCCGGTCAAAGAAACTCCCCGCGTTATATAACTTTAAGTGTTTTGCAATGGGGAGCGATGCAAGCGCATCTTTAACTTGTTTTGCAACAACGCCATCGGCGACGCGCTCGTCGAGCGTGTTCTGCCACAGGTCGCACATCACGCACTTGAAGGGACATTCCTTATTGGTAGTCAGAATTATGTTATGCGGTTCAATTGCGCCACTTCGAGTCAACTCATCTTCTGTAAAAACTCCGTACGCTTCAGAAGGATTGACCTTGTTCTTAACAGTCAAACGCTGCATGGAATGCTTTTCTAAATGGTCTTGGGTCGTCCCCAAATGCCCGCTCATCTGCCGCACCATCTTGGAACCGGCACTTTTCAAACACTGGCATTGCAAAGCCCGTGACTTCAAAAACGCCTGCTGATACGACTTGACCTTTAAGCTCATACAGCTTTTCATGGTCCCACTCTGTGAGTTCGATAAACGGAATGCCTTCAGCGATGTTGATAACGCTTGGAAGCATGAATGGGCTAAAGCCCTTAAATGAATAGCGAGTCATAGGCGCATATCCGCGAGTACATCCTCTGCTCAAGCCACCACTAAACGTAAGTGAGTGCTTGATTGCATCAACACCCCATCCTTCTTGGTAGAGCATTTGATTTGAGAGCACGCTTTTAATGGTTAACTCCGGATTCTCTTCGATTGGATAGTCTTTGAGATTCTCATCGCCGCCATCACCATCAATGAGATACGTAAACTCAGGGTAGTGTTCACGAATGCCTCTGCAAAGCGCGAGCGTCATCGCGCCGGCTTGGATGTCAAGTGGTTTGTAGTCCTCAATGGTTTGAACCGCTTCATCTAGATTGACCCAACTTGATGGGACATCAATGACTTCGTGGAACATGCCTAAGTCAAGATTTGCAAGGAACTCGTTTGCGTGTGTGCTGTCAAGACCGCCATCATCAACACGCAACGTGAATGCTTTAAGTCGTGCGAGGTTCATCCCCAGTGACTTCATGACGTGATATGTCGTCAAGAACACTGCGCCGCTATCAATTCCTCCACTAAACATCACTCCAACTGGTTCATCTATTGGTATACCCTTAAGCCATTGTGCGATGCCAGCTGCGAGCGCATGTATGTATGTGGTGCCAATCGAATTGATATCAGATGGTTGCGTGTTTGGCTGCGGATCAAAGAAGCGAGTGCATACTGGATTTGGATCTGGGCAGCCCACAAGTGCAATCTCAGTTAAATGGTGCGCGGGGACCATGCGAGTGTAAGACGGATGAAACTGATCCCCAAAACCTTGTTCTTCTAGCCACACCTTAATCTCTTCAATTCTTTCTGCAATGAGTAGAGCTGGTCCAGCGACTTTCTTTACGATGAAATATCTCAATGGCATCTGAAGCGTGCGAGCCATTCTAATGATGTGATTGTTTCGCGCAACGATTGCAAAAGTGCCGTCAATGTCTTTGATGTCTTCAACATTTCCTGAAGCAACTCGCTCAATTGCTTCATCTTCAGTCATGTTAAAGATGATGTTTCGATCTTTTGAAGTAATGTCAATCACTTCATTAATCATGTCAGGGTAGTGGGGTTCTAGTTGCGCTAGATCTTCTCGTGTTCTTTGCATGTGTGGATAGTACCACTCATGTTAGGCGTCGTTATTCAGCTTCCTTACCCCAAGCAACAATTACATCAATTTCTTCTTGAGTGAGGTCTGCTTCACTATGTAGTGGAACATAGAACCAAAGGGGCATTTCGCCGATTGCAACGAGTTCTCCAGACTGCGCTTGTTTGAAATCTTGCTTTGTGGGCGAATAATCACTCCACTCTGAGAAATTGAGATCGCCTCGGCCTACCTTGACATCGCTTTCAATCGTCCATGACATTGGGGCAATGTAGGAATACCACGGGTAGACGGTTTCATTTGAATGGCAGTCATAACACGCTTTTCGGAGGATATGCATGACTTCTTCTGGAGCTTGAATTTCTCCTGTCACTGGCGGATTTGTTCGTTCAACAGGGACGAACTGAATACCAATAAAAATTAAACCGATTGCCAGTAAGGGATATATCAACCATGCAGGTAGTTTCATTAAAAACTAGTTTACACGTTAAAGAGGAAGTTCACGACGTCGCCATCTTGCATCGCGTAGTTTTTACCTTCACTCCGCAGTTTTCCCGCTTCTTTAATCGCTTTTTCGTTTCCTAACGAAAACAAGTCATCAACATGGAAACACTCAGCTCGAATAAAACCCCGTTCGATGTCGCTGTGAATTGCACCAGCAGCAACAGGAGCGGATGCGTTTTTAACAATTGACCATGCTCTCACTTCTTTTTCGCCCGCAGTGTAGAAAGTGCTAAGTCCAAGTAGCTCATTTAATGCTCTTGCAAGTGGACCAACTGCAGGTTCCTTCAGACCCATTGAAGATAGCATGTCAGTTCGGTCGTCTTCATCGAGTTCAGCAATCTCTGACTCCAGTTGAGCACAGCACACTAAACTTCCGCCGCCCGACTCTTTCGCATGTGTTTTGACAACATTCGCTTCGGTAGATTCACCATTGACATCATCTTCTGACACATTGGCTACGTACAGCATTGGCTTGGAGGTCATGATGCCATACGCCTTGAGCACGAGTTTGTCGTTTTCGTCCCAATCACCTTCTCGAGCAGGTCGTTCTTCTTCAAGAAGCGCAAAAGCGCGAGTCAATACGTCGAGTCGTTGTTGTGCTTCTTTGTCACCATGCTTTGCAGTTCGGTTTGCTTTCTCAATTGCTCCTTCGACAACAACCATGTCAGCAACGATGAGTTCGCTGTCCATTGCACTGATGTCGCTTTCTGCATCATTCCCATCAAAACACTTTACGATTTGGCAGAGTGCATCGACATTCCGGATGTGTGCCAATACAGTGTTTAAGTTTGAGCCACCTGACGGTACGCCGGGCAAATCGACGACTTGCAGGGAAGCAGGAACGATTTTCTGTGTTGGAACAAATGTCGCAATCTTGTTTAACCTAGGATCAGGAATTGGGGCGACTCCGACATTTGGTTTCATGCCACCAACTTGAACCGCAACGCTGTGTGCAGTGAGCGCAGAAAAGAGGGTCGTTTTTCCTACACCTTGTAATCCAATAAGTCCACATTCCATGAGAACCGCACATGATATCAATGCTCGTGTAAAGTGTGTCAATGGATATTATTTCTTTAACGCTAATGGCAGTTACGCTTGGTCCGCTTGAACCTCAACTTGAGTTTGCGGGTGAAAATCGCAATGAAATAGAGCAAGCACTATCGCTCGTTCCAACGGAACAGTTGTCGGGCATGGAGTGGCTCATCGAGCACATGCCGATGGAAGATTTAAAGACGCTCAGCGCCGAGTTTTTGTTAACAAACTGTGACCTTGCATATCAATCGATAAACGACGCTCCTTGGGGAAGTGAGATTCCTAAGGAGGTTTTCTTCGATGCCATTCTTCCCTACGCAAATGTCAATGAACGCCGTGAGGATTGGCGATCAGACTTTTCAGTTCGGTTTGCTGACATTATTAAAGACGCTCAAACGCCGAGTGAAGCTGCTGTTTTGTTGAATCAAGAAATTTTCAACAGAGTTGGAGTGAAGTATTCAACGAAGAGACCAAAAGCAGACCAATCCCCATTTGAGAGTATGGAAGCCGGCCTCGCATCTTGTTCAGGATTAAGCATTTTGCTCATTGATGCGTGCCGGAGTGTTGGCGTTCCAGCGCGATTTGCAGGAACACCACTTTGGTACAACAAATCCGGCAATCATTCGTGGGTCGAGATTTGGGATGAAGGTTGGCACTTTACTGGTGCTGCGGAACCAACTGGAGACGAGTTAAACAAGGGGTGGTTTACGGGCTCTGCGGGAAAAGCAACGAAGGGTCATCCTGACCATGCCATATACGCGGTGACGTGGGAAGCATCGGACAAACACTTCCCGCTCGTTTGGAGACCAAACGATACAACATATGGGGCAATAGATGTCACAGATACATATGTCGCAGATTCACAGAGTGTGAATATCCCGGTTCGGATTAAAAGCGTACTCAATGACGCGAGATTAAAACAAACTGTCTTGGTCATTGATGACGAAGGCAACGTGCTGCTTGAGGGGCAAACGAATGGCGAACGTGCCGATGCAAATGACCACCTCACTGTTTCAGTTCCGAAGGGTACATGGATTACAGTTGTGTCAGAAACGGATGCCAATACGTTGCAAGTTGAACAAGAAACAATTTGCGAGTTAGATGGAGAAAAGTTAACTTCAAAAAGAGCTTCTGCGGTAGCCGAGAAACTTTGGAATGCAAAAGAGAGAGCGCTTCGCTCAACCCATAAAGACGCTCATGAACGGAGGGTCGTTGAACACGGCGAGCTTTCAATGCCATATTGGTATACCGTTTATGGTGACGCTCAAGTTGGTGACCGTTCACTGTGGATTTCGATGCATGGCGGAGGCGGCGCGCCGCCAACAGTCAATACGAGACAGTGGGAGAATCAGAAGAAACTCTATACGCTAGAAGAAGGTGTATACCTCGCGCCAAGAGCGCCAACGGATACGTGGAATCTTTGGCATCAACATCACATCGATCCCATGTTTGAAGAACTCGTTGAGCACATGATTGTTTTTGAGGGTGTTGATCCGAATCGAGTCTATATCATTGGGTACAGCGCGGGTGGTGATGGGGTGTATCAGCTAGCGCCACGCATGGCAGACAAACTTGCAGCAGCAGGAATGATGGCAGGGCATCCAAATGAAACGAAACCTGATGGACTTAGAAACATAGGATTCGCTCTTCATATGGGTGAAAAAGATGGCATGTATGATCGCAACAAAGTCGCATCGCAATGGGAAGAGCAATTGAGTGAGTTGCAAGAATCAGATGGGCAAGGGTATCGCCATCAAGTTGTCATCCATAAGGACAAAGGACATTGGATGGGGGGGCAGGATGCCGCAGCACTTCCTTGGCTTGCGACCTTTGACAGGGAACCGAATCCATCCAAGATTGTTTGGTTACAAGATGATGTGCTACACAATCAGTTTTATTGGCTGCATGTTGATGAGCCAAAAGCGAGAGATCGAACAGTTGCTCAGATTGATGGTCAACGAATAAACATTCAAACAACGCACAGAGGTGCAATGACGATTCTCCTCAACGATGACCTTGTCGATATGTCACAACCCATCGTTGTTACAGTTAATGATCATGCTCCGAGTACATACCATGCTAGCCATGATGCAACTGTGATAAAGCAATCGATGCGTGATGAGATAGACTGGTACTCAGCGAAAATCGATCTTGTTATTGAATAAACGTGTTAATTCAACTCCGCGTTGAGTCGTTCAATCGCTTGTTCAATCGCGTGGAGCGTAGCGCCGTAGTAGTGTTCAGTCTGATAGAAGTATTTTGCAACTTCGGCATCAATGATGTGTACTTGGGATGGGTCCAAGTCTGGAACAAGCACATACTGACCAACTTTAAACTGATTGAGTTGTAAACTTGCATCGCCACTGTTAATAGCAAGGAAGTGTTTAAGTGCAACTGCTCGTCTTGCTCTTAGTAAGTCGCCCTCGTCTTCAATGATAATGGTGTACCGCGGGACTCCATGAACTGGTTGGTTTAACTCCCACAACAAACCTCTCCAAGCGTCTCGGTCTGGACACTGAATTGAACGAGCTGTTGGTAGACCTTCACCAGCAGTAAATGTAAGCGCAAACGCTTTTCCAGAAGTGTCTCTAAAGAACCCTTCCATGTTGTACTCGCCAATAGAGTTTGCAAGTGCTGAATCGAGGAACTGTACATCCATTCCGCCATTCACTTCACCTTTAAAGAATGCGAGTCGCTCAGGTTGGATTTTATCAGCGACACCCAAACGTTTAATGACTTCGTAAATCATTCGACTTACAAGAATCGGTTCTCCGGGAAAGGCGTTGAATGCAAACGGAGCATATGCGGGCTCTTCTGCTAGACGATAGTTTTGTGCAATCGCTTGTTTCGCAATTCCTCGGTAATAGTTGAGTGACTCATTCTGTTCAAGGAATGTTAAGTCAAACACATCATCATCCCGAATGCGATAGGAATCTCTAAAGAGTTCGTTTCCAAAATCATCAAATCGAGGGTCATCCTTAGGCATTGCACTGAGATGCTTTCCAACACTCGGTAGTACGTGGGGGGTTAACACAATGATGACCTCAGTCTTTTCTGAAGTTGTTCGATCCGCTCTAAACAAACCACCGATGAGTGGCAAATCTCCAAGCAGTGGGACCTTGTCTTGAATGGTGTGCTGTTCCTTATTCACCAGTCCGCCAATGATAAATGGCGTATTGTTCGGGATTCGGCCATACGTTTGAACCCGTCTGCTTGATATTTTTGGAGCAGACGCAAGTAAGTTCTGATTTGAATCACGAATCTCAAGGCCACCACCCAATACTTCTGACGAAACAATCGTGTCAATCATCATGCTGATTTCACTTCCGGTTGATGCAATTCGAGGCCGAATGTTAAGCATGATGCCAATAGGCAAATACTGGAAACTAAACGAAAGCATGTCAGAGTTGTTAATGCCTGAGGTCGATGTTGCAATTGGAATATCTTCCCCAACCCGAATCGTTGCTTGACGGTTGTTCAGTGTCAAAATACTTGGTCTAGAAAGAATCTCTGCTTTGCCGTCTCTTACGAGCGCGCGAATATCAACATCGATTAACCATTCATTGAAGCGTGTGAATGCCCGCTCAAAATCTAAATCAGACAAAATCAATCGAAGTGAGTCGCCGTCCGCGCCCGCATTTGCTTTGCCAGCAGAGAGATCAAGCAAATCTACATTGTTTGAGTCGAGCATGTTCCAATTGATGCCTATGTCTTTCAATCCATCTTCATTGATTTCAAGCACCATGCCTTCGATGAAAATTTGCTTTGCAGCAAGGTCGATATACTCGTCAATCAATTGTTGAACGTCGCTGAATTGTTCGGGTTGAACTGGGTCGAAGAGCACAAGAAGTTGTGTCATTCGCGATGAATCAGTCGTTCCTTCTAACGCACCTGCAACTTTCGGTACTGTTGAAAGGCCAAAACTTCCACCCATTACCGATGAACCGCCGACAAGTCCTATCGATTTGTCAGATGGTTCTGGAATCTGTACGACGTAGGGGAGTTGGTCCCATTGAATGTCATCTGGAACAGTTGCTGCGTCAGCAATCGTCGTCACACCTAAACCATTCAGCATTTTGAGTGCGTTTTCACTATCGATGTAACTTAACTGAATAATCTTTTTATCAAGATCGCGAACAAGTAATCCGGCGCGCATCGACTCAAGTGATGCAATGCACGATTTGACAATGTCAGTTGCAAATGAAGCATCTGCATTTGGGGAAGAGGCATCGTCAGTAATCGAACTCCCTTCGACCCACAGGATTGGCGGTTGCGATAAGAATGATTGGAACCCAAAGCGAATGATGTGGGTCGTCCCATCAACTTTCTTCGCAATAGAGGTGAGTTCCGTGACATCACTCGGGGGAAGGGGGAGCACTCCACCAAGAATGTGATTCGCTCGCTGATAGCCGTGGTTCACTTGGTAAGCATCAACCGTTCGCTCAATAATCTCATCAAGTTCTGTTCGATTTAACCTTGGTAGTTCAACAAGCGTTGTTTGAGTTGTCGGATTTTCTGACTCCTCAAGGAGTTCAGCAATTTCCTCTATAGACAAGGGGTCAGGAACTTCAGGTAGGGGAACTTGCGTCACTTCTTCATTCAACTCATCAATCGCGTCTTCTAAGGCGCTCAAGTCGATGGGTTCTTCTTGCTCTAAGACGAGTCCAGTTGCTTTTGGTTCGTCAAACTCAATCGTGCTCGTTGTAACTGTGGAGGAGCACCCAAAACTTAACACGCAAGCGCAAAGAAACATCGTTGCTCGCATGCCAAGGTTAGTTTTCGTTGAGGGATGTTTCATGTGTTTTCCGTCTTTAGAATGATCACTGATTATAGTTTGTTGGTCTAGTGTAACGACACGATTCGTGAGTTGCATGACATTTGGGTCATGTGTCACGATGATGACAGTCCGGCCAGTCATGTGTTCAAGAATGGATGAGACAATAGAACTTGCTGCATCTGCTTCTATGGATGCAGTTGATTCATCAATGATGAGTGTTTGCGGGCTTCTCACAAGAGCTCTTGCCAAGTTGATTCGCTGTTTTTCGCCATGTGAAAACTCGCCACCAGAGGCGCCCACAATTGTGTGGTAACCGCTAGGAAGTGAGTGGATAAAATCATGTGCACCAGTGACTTTGCATGCTTCTATGATTTCACGAGGCGTCGCTGTTGGCTTGGCGTATCTAAGGTTCTCATAGATTGACGCTTTAAACAAGAACACTTCTTGGAATGCAACGCCAAACATGCCGCGTACATCCTGCAAGCGAATATCTCGAATATTGTCACCACCAACTGTGATATTGCCACTCGTTGGGTCATTGAACCGAGGCATTAAACTAATGAGCGTACTTTTTCCAGCACCGCTTGGTCCCGTCAATGCGATGTGTTCTCCCGCATCGATATGAAGGTTTATGTTCTGGATGACATAGTTGTCATCATCTTCGTAACGGAATGACACATCCTTGAATTCAATTGGGCCAACAAGTTGAAGTGTTTGGGTCCGAGTACGCATGTCATACACAATTTCGTCGACAGGTTCTTCAAGCATTTCAAGAACGCGATCAACACTTGCGGATGTTCGCGAGAAGTGTCCAGTGCCACTGACAATTTCTAAAACTGCAGGGTAGAGCATGCGGACGTACCAGAAGAACATGAGGAAGACGCCAATAGACATTGCGCCTGCATACACTTCCCATGCACCATAACCAAGCAGCAATATTGTTCCGAGTCCAACAAACAAATCAGCAACAACTTTCTGTGCAAACTGGAATCGTTTTGTTTTAATTTGTACATCACGATTTGCTCGAATCGTTTCTAAAAAAGATTCAGATTCCCGCCTTTCAGCTGAAAAACCGCGCACAACTTGAACGCCGAGAAAGGATTCAATCAAACTTCCGTGTGCTTCAGCTAAATGCTCTTGTGCTTGATGATGGTGGTCGCGAATTGGTGAATAAAACTTCTTATATGTCCAAAGGTGGAAGGGGAGCACAATCGTGCTAGCAAGCGCGAGTTTCCAGTTCACGACGTACAACAAAATGATGAGCACTTGAAACTCAATGATGTACCTCATGAGTGTCGGCAACTTATCTTGGATGAACGTTTGAATTCGGAACGTGTCATCCATGACTCGCGCACTGACTTGTCCGGGTCTGTTGAGTTTGTAAAAACTCATACCGAGTTGTTGTAGGTGGTTGAAGAGTCGTTCTCTTAAATCGAAACAGACTTGTTCACTCATTCGAACCGATAGCATCCGGCTGACAAAGTAAAGAACATTTCTAAGCACGTAAATAATGCAAAGAGAGCCAAGAATAATCCAAAGAAGCTCCCAGCCATTTCCATCAGAGAGCGCGGGGAACGCGTCGTCAATGAGGAGTGCTAGCGCCCATGGGAGGACCATGTCAGCAAGGGCAAGACCAGCAACGAGGAGCATGATGATTGCAATCGTGCCACTCCACGGTTTAATCAGTTGGCTAAACCCTCTTAAGCCAGAGACATCTCTTACTTTTGCCTGAAAATTGCCCATGCGTGCCACCTATAGTATCAGGGAGCACCCAAAAACCGGCATTATTCTCCTGAACCCGCTCTATTGCTTCCATAAACGGGGGCTCCGCCGACCCAAACTGTTTCAGCATCGACAATGAAGAGTCCATTTTCGTTGATGTTGTTCACAGTGCCATTAATAACGACGTACTTCAAGACTTCCATTCCACCTTCGCCTTCAACAGAAAAGGGGAATGCGTCAGTCTCGTTCTTCATGAATCGAATTGTGCCAAGTCCATGCGTGAGCGCATCTGGGTCCTCGCAACAATAATCTTCTGGCGTATCACAATGGTCGTCATCAGCCATCAGTTCGCAAGAAAGCAAACTTGGATCTGCGACAATCATCATTGAGAGTGATGGCACAAACGTACCTTGCTTTCGTCCACCTATTCTTGCTAGAAACGTCACTTCATCGCCCGTTTTCGCACTCATTTTCACTTCAGCTAAATCCTTTACATCCGATGGCCGTTCTGTTGTAAAGAAGTGTGCTGGTAACGATTCTTTTGTTTCGTTAACTGGTTGTGTTTGCTCATCGTTGCTATTGCAATGTGCGAGAAAAAAGAAAGTGATAAGTAAGGTAATGTGTTTCATATTGATTCCTATATTACTCTGATGCTCTAAGAGATTCTGGGATTGGTAACCGAAGACAGCGAATTGCTGGGGCAATTGCTCCAACAATGCCAAGCGCAAGTCCACTTGCAATCCCAAGTGCAACAATTTCTGATGTCATTAACAATGTAAATGTGCCCATGGAAAAACGGATGGTGAATCCATCTAGTGCTGAAAGGGCGATGATGCTCGCAACAATTGCGCCAGTTGATGCTGTGAGGAGTGATTCTTGAATAAGTGAAATCATGATTGCACTCCGCTTGTAACCAAGCGTTTGCAACGTTCCAACTTCCCGCACTCTAGAAGCAAACGCAGCATATGTTGAGTTAAAACCGCCGAGCAAGCCGCCAATTGCAATCATCAAGCAAGTCATTACAACCATAAGTTGAATTGGTTTATAAAAATCAGCAAGCGCAGCATAGTATTCTCGCTCTGATATTGCAGCGAGTTCTAAATCAACCCTCGTTGCAGCGAACCCATCAATTTGACTACGTGAGCCCTCATCAAGAGCAATCACGATACAAGAGAGAGTATCTCGTTGAGTTGTGACGAGTAAATCTGAAAGCGGTGTCCAAATCTCTCCTTCAATGACACCTCCTGCTGCACTCATGACTCCTGAAATGACATATGAATCATCGTCAAGTAGTACAGTTTTTCCAATCGCATCTTGCGGTTGCGGGTAACCAAGCGTGCGTGTCGCAAGTGTTCCAACTAGTAACTCATTGTGTCCAACTCGCGGGAGATTTCCGTGCGCAACTTCAACTCTCTCGTGAACAAGGAATGCTTCTGGTTCGATTCCCCGTATGAGGACGAGTCGGTCTTCGCCTTGAATCTCAATTGGCATTTGGATATGGACTTCTGGAGAAACACCTTCAACGCCTGCGTTTGTTTTGTAGCCCTGAATCGAGCTCGACACAATGCCAGAGGATTCCATTTTCACTTCACTGCGTTCCACACTTTCAAGTGAACCAGCGCCAAGCAGCATGATGTTCTTATCAGATCCACTGACGTTTAGTGTTGCGTCCATGCCGACCATGAACCCGCCAGCAATCATAATGAGGAGCACAACAAGGGAGCTGCCGAACACAGTAAGCATGAGACGAACTGGACTTCGTCCTATGTTACGCGTTGCATATTCAATAGGTAATAGTCTCATAATTACACCGCCCTAAAACAACTTGCGATATCAGTACGAGCAAGACGAATTGCGGGAACAACTGCTGCGAAGATACCCAGCCCAAGTGAAACCGCGATTCCAAGCAGGGCAGCGCTTGGTTTCGTTGACAATTCAATATTGACGCCTTCCATGGTCATGGTGAAGTGTCCAAGTTTAACTGTTGCATACGCCGCAGCTCCTCCTAACATTCCACCAATAAGTGCAATCACTGCACCTTCAATCATCACCATCCAGCCAATGAGCCATCCAGTGAATCCCAGAGTCTGAAACACAGCATGATCCTTGACTCGATCTCGAACAGCAAGGATGACGGCATTTGCAACGAGTGCGAACACAGCTGCGAGTGAACCCCACGCAAGAATGCCAGCTACTTCTGAGAGCTGAACAATGTCCCTCGCGGCTCTTCCAACGAACGCTTTCTCAGGAAAAGTAGACGTTGGTTGTTCATCGTGTGCAAATGTTTCATCAATCTTTGAAGCAACACTATCTAGATACGAAGCGTCATCGACTTGCACATTAAATTGAGTCACAATCGTTCCCGTCCCACCTTTTCTTGCGCTCTCTTGCAAGAAGGGGAGTTGAACGAGGGCGACATTTTTATCTTGTGCAGCATCTGTCTCTTGAATCGCAGCAACGAAGACGTCGATTCCTGCAGCATTAAAACGGTCACCAACTTTAATGCCTCTTCGCTCAGCAAGGCCTTTGCCAACGATTGCGCCGTCACCCCGATGTTTCCAATCATCTAATGTTCCACCAACAATGACGCCATCTTTAGCGATTGCATGCTCGATGCTGTCGCGAGGAATGCCTCTAAAAGTCACAACATCAAGAGATGCGCCGCAGTTTGAGACATGAATTTGGATTGGCACAACACTAGAAACGCCTTCGATGTCGTCAATTCGCTGTTCATAATATTGTGGCAATCGAGATGAGAAGGGGCAGTATCTGTTTTCTCGGTAAACAACGAGCGTTGTTTCATTGGCAGTCATTTCAGTTGCTTCTTTTACACCCGTTCGCATTGATTCGACCATCACGAACAAGAACATTGCGACTGCAACTCCACCGAGCGTGAGCGAAGAACGTACGGGCGCGCGCTTGATGTGTTTAAGAACAGTAGGGATAACTCTGAGTAACCTCATGCAAACACCTCTTGTTCAATGAGCTGACCTTTTTCTAGATGGAGGACAGTGTCAGCCCACTTTGTCGTTTGTGGGTCATGCGTCACCATGACAATGGTTTGACCTTGTTCTTCTTGTAGCGTTTTGAGCAAGTCCATGATTGCGATTCCTGTCTCGCGGTCTAAATCACCGGTCGGTTCATCAGCTAACAAGATTGTTGGTTTCGACACAATAGCGCGTGCAATTGCAACACGCTGTTCTTGGCCTCCTGAGAGTTGCCTTGGATAATGACTGTATCGATCCGCGATGCCGACCCTGTCGAGTGCTTCTGAAACGAGTTTGTGACGTTCGGCTCGACTCATCGGATGGAGAAGCAAGGGAAGTTCAACATTTTCATAAGCCATGAGCACTGGAACTAGGTTGTACAGTTGGAAGATGTAACCAATATGGCTTGCTCTCCAGTTTGCAAGTTTGTTCTTTGACAATTTGTGAATAAGTTCCTGGTCAATGATGAGTTCGCCTTCGCTGACTGTATCAATTCCAGCAAGTAAGTTAAGTAACGTCGTTTTTCCTGACCCTGATGGTCCCATGAGGGCAACAAACGAACCGCGGTTAATTTCAAGATTCAATTGCTTTAGAGGCGTGATTTGTTCATTGCCTCGGTAGTAATGTTTCGTTACGTGTTTACATTCAATCAAAGTCATGATGTCTGACCTCCATTCAACTGCACCGACTCGCCTTCTTCTAAATTCTCGAAAGTAGTGATGACTTTAGTACCAACATTCAAGCCGCTTACAACTTCAATCCAATCATTCTCAACCACTGAACCGAGTTTGATGGTCTTCTTTGATGCAATGCCTTTTCCATTTTTTAACTCCGTCACAATCCACACAGAAGGTGTGTCGATATCTTCAATAACAGATTTCGGAATGAAGACTCGTTGCACAGTTTGTGTGACCTTGCCATCATCTTGAACCGGTTGGAAGATTTTGACTCGCGCGAGCATATCTGGTTTTAGAAGATCAGAGGGATCTTTAATCTTTACTTTTGCTTCAACAGTATTCTTTTGTTGATCGGCTTTATGAACAAACCGCAACACTTCGCCTTCAAAAGGTGTGTTTGGCAAGATGTCTACAGTCACTTCAGCGGGGAATCCAACACTGACTTTTGACGCATCGGCAAGGGGAATGTCTGCCCTGACTTGTAGCATCGACGGGTCGTAGAGATGAACAACATGAGAAGAGTGCTCTCCTCCAAAACGAATCGTTGAGCCAGGTGACATGAGCCGTTCAATCACGACTCCATCAATAGGTGAAACAATCGAGCATCGTTCGAGTGCGAGTTGCGCTTTTTCCACATCGACTCTTGCGGATGTCACAGCAGCACTTGCAATGGCAATTCGAGATTCTGCAGCAAGCAGTTGCAAACGTAGCCGTTCAGTTGGACCCGCTGCGACTGCTCCACTCTCAACGAGTTTTCTCTTGCGAGTATATTCGTCAGCAAGTGATTGTATGTTTGCATTTGCTTCGACAAGCTCTGCTTCTTTAAACTGCAAATGAGCATGTGCTGCATCTAGCGCAAGTTTATTGTCATCAGAAATAAGCGTCGCGATGACTTGATTCTTAGTCACTTTGTCGCCATCAAGAACAAGGATACTCTCAATGATGCCTTGTGTGAGTGCGCTTGCATACACAGCATAAGGTTCTGCTTCGACCCAGCCCGGTGCTTGGATGACGGATGTGCCTAATGGTTCAGCATCACTTTGCGCCTCACTTTCAATCGTTTTCACAACGACAGTGACACTCTCTACGGGTGTCGAGGGTTTGAGCCACCTGTAACTTGATACAGCAAGCACGCCAATGGTCATTGCAACAATAAGAAGCGGAATGCCAAGGCGAGTCATATAGTTTCGTTTCGGTTGTGGGATGGAGTGATTCATTCTTGCTCCTCCTTCGTTAATGTTTTGAATGTCCCGCCAACTGCGAATTGCAAGGAGTAATACGCTTCAGCGAGGGATTGTTGTTGTTGGATGTGCTTTAACAACGCATTTAGATAGACGATTTCGCTTTTTTGCACTTCGAGTGAAGCAATTTCACCCTCGCGTTGAAGTAGCCGGTTGTTACTCAGAATGTTTTGAGTTGGCTTAATGAGTGTCGATTCAATAATCTCAAGTTGGCTTGCTGCATGAGTTAAACCAGTCAGCGAAGTTTGCACTTCATTTTGCGCCGTTCTTAGCTGATGTAGATGCTCTGCAACAGCTTGATCTAGTATTGCATCAGCAATTGCATCCTTAGCATCGCGATCAAGTTGCACAGTGAAGTTGATTCCTGGCATCACCGCTTTACGTTCGTTAAAGTTTTCGTTGAAGGCAACAGTTCCAGTGAGTTCAGGCGGGCTCGCAAGTCTAAGTTGAGCAGTTCTTTGTTGAATCACGGCGTTTGTTGTGAGCAAATCGAATCGTTGCGATTGCGCTAAGTTCAATAACTCTTCAAGAACAAAGTCATTGAGCGATATCGCAATGTGTTCTGGTTGTTCTTGTACTGCAATGTCGTAGCTTGTCGGATGCCCCAACAGTTTTGCAAGTTCAAGATACGCAAGCGTTACTTTTTCCTGTAACTCATTAAGCGTCAGTTCTGCTTGTCCGAGCTCTTTCGTCTTCGCTTCAAGTTGATTGAATGATGCTTCACCAATCTGAAACAATTCGGTCTCAGACTGGAGATGTGCTTGTGAGACTGTTAGTAATTTTGACGCAACGACATGTTGCTGCTTCAGATGAACAAGATTTTGGTACGCAATACTGACATCACGCTTCAGCACCATCGCTCTCTGAGCGGCATTTAAGATTGACTGTTGCAGCGCCGCATCAGCTGAAGCAATTTTGTCAGGCCTCGTCCATAACCAAGAGAGTCCTTGCATGCCTCTTAGGATGATAGGCGCACCGGTCATTCCATCCGTTGCAATTCCAAATGCGCTTGAGATTGAAGGATTTGGAAATTGTTCTGCCTGAGTGAGTTCCGCACTTCGTTGGACGACAATTGCAAGTTCCTTCTGGAGTAATGCGTCGTTTGAGATCGCAATACCTATTGCATCGTTCAATGACAGCGGTGCGTTTGAAGTTAGATTAGGTTGAGACGCGCCTGTAGGAGTTCGCTCTTCAATGAGCGAATGTGCCTTAGCCACATCTGAAGTTGAGTCGACAGTTGCGCATCGGCTCATCCCAAACTGGATTGTTAAAAGCAGCAAGATGCTGCATATACATTTTTTCATTCGATAAAGTCCTCATCCAACACGTAAACCAATGCTCCGTTAACGAAGCAGATGCAAAAACACAATTCGTGTTGAACTAGACTTGCAATATGACAACGCCGCGAATTGATGGCGCGTCACTAAACCCAAGTTGCGAATGCAGCAAGTTGGGTGGGGGATGTGTTTGAATCGTGAGGTGTTCGCTTAACAGTGCGTGCGAATCCAAGTAGAAGCAATCAAAAGTTGTGGGTTGTCCAAATGTGTCGCAGGGTGGACTCCAGTTGTGACTGAGTGTAAAGCCCTTGATGCAGCATGACATTCCCTTGCATGAGTCACTTGGACGCTCTTGCTCAGGTGTCACTTCTTCAAGGTACTCTTCAAGCCAATCAACAGTTTGTGCATTGCAACAGGTGCTTGCATCAAGTGTTGCGCAGCAAGGACTCCCAATTCCCGATACTGCACCCACAATACAACAACAAAATGGCAGTGTGAGCGCCAAGAGCAGTGCTGTACAGCGTGTTAAGTTGGGTAAACGAGCAAACATGTCTAGCAACCTATTTTACATGAAATCAAGCAGAAACCAAACACCAAACGAAACTTTGATGATTAGCGAACTTATAGAGGTGCAAGATTATTTCATTTTTTTTCAAAAAATGAGTTTTTACTGTTGGTAAGCATGGTTTTATCAGTACATTGTGGGTGGAAGAAAGAGCAACTGTTGCTCTTATAGAGAAAAAGGAACGGAGAAGAGAATGAAAAAACTCGGAATAATCGTTGCTATTGGTGCTATTTGCAGTGTGGGAAGTCTCTCAACTGCAGACGTTATTATGGATCAAATTGGTGCATATGACGGTTCAGATATGACTGGCAATCTAATGGCGTCACAAATTTTTGAGGAGCCTTATTCCGCTTACAACGTTGGCGTACTTGAAGACTTCACACTTGATGCAACAACTGATTTGAATTCAATTAGTGCAGTCGTAGGTGGTTGGAATGGCTATGGTGGTTCAGCAGGCATTGAAGGTTTTTCTGTCAACATATACATGTCAGCGGAAGATGCAGGTAACTCACTTACTGGGTTTATCAGCATTTACTTGCCAAATGGCACAGAGCCAGGTGTTGTCTACGATTCATCATGGGGTGGTGAAGGCGAACATGTTACACTTGACCTTAATGGTTTTACCCTTGATGCTGGCACGTACTACATTGGCGTAACTGCACATAACTCATATGCTTCAAATGGCCAAACTGGAATCATGGCTTCAAACCTTGGTGGTTTCAACGCGTATCAAGCAAATCCAAGTGGTGCATTCGGATTTGGTCCTACGCAAAATACCGGCAATAACGCTGCGTATTCAATGACAGGTACAGCAATTCCAGCACCAGGTGCTCTTGCACTTCTCGGTCTTGCAGGACTTGCAACACGAAGACGTCGTTAACACGACTTATCCTTGTATCTTTTAAAAAACGGTCTTGGTTTTCCAAGACCGTTTTTTTATTGAGTGTTACGATAAGCGAATGATTGAACTTATGGCAGCAGCGTTGTTTTCATTTCAAGAACCAAGTATGACTTCGCAAGATGAGCGACTCGATTGGTGGCGACACGAACGATTTGGAATGTTTATTCATTGGGGCTTGTACGCAGTGCCAGCGGGTGCTTGGGAAGATAAGGGGACGGGACATGCGGAGTGGATTCGCACAACCGCACAGATTCCCCTTGAAACGTACGACGAGTTTATTCACGAGTTTAATCCAGTGAAGTTTGATGCGAATGAGTGGTGTGCCATGGCGAACGATGCTGGCATGGGTTATGTCGTCATCACGAGTAAGCACCACGATGGTTTTTGTTTGTTTGAGTCAGAGCATACAGATTTTGACATCATGAATACGCCGTTTAAGCGTGACATCATGAAAGAACTCGCTGAGGCAGCGCCCAATCATGATGTGAAGATGTGTTGGTATCACTCAATCATGGATTGGCATCACCCAGATTATCTTCCACGCAGGGGATGGGAAGAAGATCGTTCCTCAGAAGGTGCTGACATGGATCGGTTCCGGGAGTACTTACACGCGCAGGTTGGTGAGCTGTTAACGAACTATGGTCCAATCGGCATCATGTGGTTTGATGGAGAGTGGGAATCAACATGGCGCGGAGCGTATGGAAGCGAGCTTTATAAACACTGTCTATCGTTACAACCTAATGTCATTGTGAATAATCGGCTTGGCGCGCGCGGTGGAATGGCGGGGCTAACGGGCATGGATGGATATGCTGGCGGTTACGCAGGTGATTATGCAACTCCAGAACAAGAGATTCCAGACGCAGTTGAGAAGGGGCTTGACTGGGAAACATGCATGACGATGAATGATCGTTGGGGATACAACGCAGTCGATAAGAACTTCAAATCGACGACAGATCTTCTACAAAAACTCAGTGACATTGTTTCAAAGAATGGCAACTTTCTATTGAATGTCGGACCTAAAGCCGATGGCACATTTCCTCAAGAATCAATTCAGCGGTTGTCAGAGATTGGCGACTGGATGGATGTGAATGGTGATGCAATCAAAGGAACGATTGGAAGCCCTTTTAAACATTTACCATGGGGAAGAGCGACGCAAAAATTTAATGGGAATAACACAACGCTTTACTTACATGTGTTCGATTGGCCTGAGGATGGAACGCTTGAAGTCTCTGGCCTTACAGGCAAGGTGAAGAACGCTCGCGTTCTTGGAGTCGGGGATGATATCCAGATTGAAGAGCACGAAGGTGTAATGGTTTTACATGTTCCTTCGGAAAAACCAAACATTCATATTGGTGTCGTAGCAATAGAGTTTGATGGAAAGCCAGTCGTGTTCGAAGAACCATCGATTTCATCGCAAACGACTACATTCGTTCATGATGCAGAAGTGGTGATGAATGTCGGCTCTCCCGATATCGAGATTCGTTATGCAGTGATTAAGAATCACAATACTACGGAAATCGTCGTTCCAACCGAGCGCTATGTCGAGCCGATTGTTGTTGATTCGTCCTGCACAGTCATCGCGCAAAGTTTTTACAACGGCGAGCCGGTTTCAAGTGTCGCGTCCTTAACCTTTGATAGGGTCTCGCCAGAACCAGCAACAAAGGTTTCACTCGTCATCGAAGGCACGCTTAAGATGAGTGTCTATGATGGAAGTTGGGACGAGATGCCTGATTTTTCAACATTGAAACCAGAGCTTGTAGAGTTTGTTGGCGCGATTTCACCGATGCCCGAAGCGGAATTGCAAGGCCGACTCTTCGAAGGGTACATTAAGGTTTCAGAAGACGATATGTTTATATTCGCACTCACGAGCGATGATGGCTCGCGCCTTTATGTCCACGAACAACTTGTTGTAGACAACGATGGCTTACATGGTCCTCAGCAAATCAATGGTTCAATTGCTCTTGAAAAGGGATGGCATCCAATTCGAGTGGAGTGGTTCAACAAAACAGGTGGCGCGACACTTAATCTTAGAATTGGAAACCTTGGGGGCGAGTTGAACGAAGTTGAAGCATCAATGATTGCGCGTTGACCGAGATGAAACCACTCATTTCATTCATCATTCCAGCATGGAATGAAGAAGACTACATTGGAACGACGATCGAGTCGATTCAATGTGCAGCAAGTCACTATGCACATGAGATTGTTGTTGTTAACGATCACTCTGATGATAGGACAGCTTCAATTGCAAGAGCATTAGGCGTTCAGGTCATCGATGTGAACCACAGGCACATCGCAGCGACACGGAATAGTGGGGCGGCAATTGCAAAAGGAACATATCTCGTCTTTGTCGACGCGGATACAGTCGTTTCTAAGGAAGTCGTTGATGAAACTGTTGTTGTACTTCAGAATGGTTATGTCGCGGGTTCATCTTTTCCAACTTTTGATGGGAAGTTACCGTTCCTCGCAAAAGTGTTAACGCCTATTGTGAAGTATCTGTTTCTCTTCCTGCGGTACGGCGCAGGGGCGTACATTTTCTGCACGAAGGATGCGTTCGAATCAGCAGGAGGGTTCAACGAAAAGTTTTTTGCAGCAGAAGAAGTGCATTTGTCAAAAGCCCTGCATAAAGAAGGGAAATTTAAAACGTTAAAGTCGCATGTGTTGACG
This sequence comes from Phycisphaerae bacterium, assembly GCA_016845245.1. GTDB lineage: Bacteria > Planctomycetota > Phycisphaerae > Phycisphaerales > SM1A02. The sequence continues at coordinate 343 of JAERSY010000012.1, read as the reverse complement.
TCGGGACGTAAGTTTAGAACGCACTCAGCAATGCACATTGTCTCGACGTTGTTTCTTGTGAGTATCCCCGGTGTTCGAAGCATTAATCGAAGAAAAGCGCTTTGGTATGGCGAACGAAGAGAAGACAGTTGACAATAAAAAAAGGCAACTATTTCACTATGCTCAACCACGAAAACGCATTGAACAGGTCATAAAGGAGTTTTGTTTAAAAAAATTAACTTTGGTTTCGCCTGGTCATGCCTTTTGTACGAAACTATTATGAAAGGAGATGAGGTTATGATTACTAATCTATTGATTCTTCCAACAGTGTTGCTGACATCAACTGCACTGTCTGATACTGCAT
>JAERSY010000011.1 GCA_016845245.1 Phycisphaerae bacterium | reverse complement strand
TGCTTTGGCGACGTCAACCAAGATGGGGATGTAAACGTCTCAGATATCTTGCTCATCGTTTCACATTGGGGTCCGTGCTCCGGAGACTGCCCTACCGATGTGAACTTTGATAACTATACAAATGTCACCGACCTGTTACTCACTGTGGGTCAATGGGGACCGTGCGAGTAACCTGAATCACGACATCAGAATCGCAAAAAATCGCGGAAACCGTGGCGCAGATTTATGGGCCACATAAAAAAAGATCGGGGAAGCTTCGCTTCCAATCGATCTTTTTGAGTGGTCCATACTGGATTTGAACCAGTGACCTCTTGCGTGTCATGCAAGCGCGCTAGCCAACTGCGCCAATGGACCAAGACTGCGTAGGGTACATCACTTTTGTGTGTTTGTGAAGGTGGTTATGGACACTCGCCCCAGTTTGCAACAACCATAAGCAGGTCAGAGACATTGACTAACCCATCATTGTTGACGTCTGCATCTTCATCACTACTTCCCCACTGATTGATGATTTCGAGTGCATCAGAAACATTAACTAAACCGTCGCCGTTAACATCGCCATCACATCCGGGCGTATCCAACGAAGCAACTGCTTGGTGAGCGTTGACAAAGCCATGTCCAAAAGTGGTGTCATAGCCAGTTGAGCCATAATCGATTGCAGTTGTTGCGAGCACTTTCTCAACTTCGTCTGGAGTTAAGGTGTTATCAACTGATAAAACCAGTGCAGCAACGCCTGCGACGTATGGTGAGGCGAAGGATGTGCCATCGATTGTCGTTGTGTTTCCTGAGCCATAACCATCAGAACCCATTCGGTCTGTCGTTCGGATGCCAGCGCCAGGTGCTGCGATAAACAGTCCGTTTCCTGAAGTGCTGAAACTTGCGAGCGTTCCGTTTGAAGCGAGTGCAGAGACCGCGTTTACACTTTCTAAGTTTGCGGGCCAACTGATAGTCGTTGTGCTGTCATTCCCAGCAGCAGCAATGTGAATCACGCCTTGTTCTCGAGTTTCATTAAACGCAGTTGAGATTGAAGACGATGGTGTGCCGCCGCCCCAACTAGAATTTGTCACGCGTGCGCCAACATCAGCTGCCCATGTAATCCCTTCGACAACCCAGCTATCTTGAAACTCAAGAAAGCCGAGGCAGAATCCGAATATGCTAATTTCGTTAAACACCTTTCCTGCTCTCACGATGCAGTTTGGCGCAACGCCAACGACGCCTTCGTTATTGTCAATGGTTGCAGAGACGCATCCCGCAACTGCGGTGCCATGATTGTCGCAATCATTAGAGGGATGTCCAAACTCACTTGCACCCGTGAAGGTTTCGCCCGGAAGCTGATTGATGTCGGTGTGATTTTGGTCAATGCCAGAGTCTAAGATGACGACGACGATGTCATTGTCACCCGTAGTGACATCCCACGCTTCTGGTGCGTCCATGTCATGGTTGTTCGTTTGATGCAATCCCCATTGTTGATTAAATTCTGGGTCATTCGGAATGTGGTAACTATTTGTCCATGAGATTGCATCACTTTCAGCGAACTCAAACATCGGTAGCGATGCTAGATGATTTGCGAACTCTAGCACTTGGAAGCCATCTGTAAGCGTTGACGTCACTCGATAGAGTCGTTCGATTCCAGCAAAGTTTGGTGTCACTGTTCCAATCGAGTTTAAGACGCGTTCAGCTTCCTTGACGATTGCGTCTTCAGCAATACGAATCATGAGGTGCTGTGTTGGAATGTATGGCAATTGGTCTTCGCTCAAAAAGACAGGCGACACATAGTCGTATGTTTTTGAGTCATGCAATGATTGAATCAATGTTGACATTGATTGGAACGATTGTTCATCTACTTTGATATATGCAAATCCCGGAACTGAACTAAGTGCGAACTCCTCTTGAGGACTTGTGACAAATTGTGGAATTTCTGGAAGTTTATCTCCGTCAAACACAACAACCATTGTGGAGTCAATCTGTAATGGAAACTCTTGGTCGTTGACGGTTATAGACAGGTTACTCGTTGAGCAAAGTGTCGATGTGCACAAAACTAGTGTGGATAACAAACTCATAACAATCTCCTTAATATCTAAACTCTATCCTGAAAGCCGTTCTGTTTACAGCATAATCTGTCAGGTTTTAGACTAAACTAAAGAATTGCTTCATGTCATTATCTGAACGCCCCCTCATTCGCCTCATTACACTCTGTATTCTTTACGCCGCCCAAGGTATTCCTTATGGGTTTGTGACGGTGACATTTGCCGCCTACCTCGCAGAGCAAGGGAAAGATGTCGAAGCGATTGGCACGTTGACAGCAATGTCGATGTTGCCATGGACGTTTAAGTGGCTCTGGGGACCCATGATTGACAGATTCGGCATTCCATCGATGGGTCGTCGAAGGCCGTGGATTATCTTTGCTCAGATTGGGATGATTGTCACGATTTGCGCAATGGCACTCGTGCCGGAACCGCAATCAAGACTGGTACTACTTGGATGGCTTGTCTTTTTGCACAATATCTTTAACTCGCTTCAAGATGTTTCCGTAGACGCACTTGCTGTTGACTTGCTTAGGGAATCTGAACGAGGCAGAGTCAATGGGTTCATGTATGGTTCGAAGTATTTTGGCATGTTTCTTGGGGGTGCGTTCCTTTCTCGTTTCGTTACCGATGGAATGTCTATTGCATTCACCATTCAGATTGCAATGCTTGTTGTCATTCTCTTGTTTCCATTGCTGCTTCGAGAACGAACGGGCGAAAAACTGTTGCCTTGGACAAAAGGGTCTATCCAACTTAAACCGTCGGAAGCGCTCGCTGATAGCACCATTAAACTCTTTGTCTATTTAAAGCAAGCATTTTCATTGCGGGCAACAATCTTGGTGGGTTTGATTTGTCTATTCATCTCTATCGCAGCCGGCGTTCTTTCTCCAATTACAAAAGTACTCTTTATTCAAGATTTGGGTTGGGAGAGGATTGAACTCACGGATATTGAAGGCGGGTACGGTATGTTGCTAGGTCTCGCAGGAGCTATTGCAGGCGGACTGTTGGCTGATAAGTTTGGTCCCAAACGTGTTGCGACCATCGCTTCAATTCTCTTAGCGTGTACATATGGTGCTTTTGGCCTTTCTTCTCCAGAGCATGGAATACTTTGGTTTGACTGGCACGACAAAGCATATGTTTATGCATATATTTTGATATCAACCTCATTCGACACAATGATTTCAGCATGTATGTTTGCGATGTGTATGACTGTGTCATGGCCAAAGATTGCGGCGACTCAGTTTACGGC
>JAERSY010000010.1 GCA_016845245.1 Phycisphaerae bacterium | reverse complement strand
CCATCTGCGGATTCGTTGTTGACTGGATGCGATTTATTTATATTGTGATTAGGTACGATCTGACCATCACTGTCAGGAACAAAAACCTCTCTACCTTGCTCACCAACGATGATTGCTCTGCCACCTGAGACTGAGCCACCTCCTGCTTTTCCCATTAGGTCTAGCGCACTGACTGGTGCTACCGGCGACATAGCAAGTGGTGATGCTGATGTTCCTAAAAATGGATTTGCCGGGGAAACAGCAGATGAGTTAACTGGCGCACCCATAGGCGCAGACCCAAGATTCCCGATAAATTTTGCTACCCCCATAATAGCTCTCCAAATTAGTGCTTTGATAATCAGCTTATTTATGTCTAATAAAATTGATCTAGCAAAATCGCTGAAATTCATCTTACCTGTCGCTAAAGCATTTGCTAACTGATCTCCCAACCCATCCGCAAACCTGTCAACAAAATCAGCAGACAATTGTGTTATATCCCTGACCTCCCTATTCATCTCGCGCAACTCTCTCATAAATCTCTCGTTAGAGAAGTCGTCAAAAATAGTAAACGGCTTGTCATTCTCGCCGAGTAGGTCTGTCATCGCTAACTGTGCGTATACTAATTCCTGCTTAAAATCACGCGCAGATTCGATTCCTGCATCTATAGGCTTTCTAAATAAATTGTCTGCATTTCTCCACTCTGTGATCGCTTGCGACAGTGACTCTTTGACTCCACCGCTTAGTTCTTTAAGTTCACTTACTCCAGAGGAAGTATCGGCTAAGAATCTTCTTGCTTCAGATTGAGCATCTCTGTATTGAGCCGCAGTTAATGCCGCATATCCTGCAATCATTTGAGATGCCTGCCTGTTCCCTCCTGCCCAAGAGTTCCATAGCTTTGTGAGGTTGTTGTCAATCTTCTGCATACCATCCAGAACTGATGATACCACCCCAATAAACATTGCCTTGATTAGCAAGAAATGTGACTTCATGTTGCGAAACACATTGAATGATTGATCTATCTCAATCATCTTGCTGACAACAGTATCCACAAACTGCAACCACCATACTTTATATAACTTTATGATAGCCGATATTGCTCTGAACTCTCTTTCTAGCTTGCCTTGCGGTATACCAGCATTTAACTGATCTCGCATCGTTTCTAGCGCATCGGTAATGCTCACGAGGTGAGATTTAACCGTCTTGTAAACGCCTGCGTTCCCTAGCGCATCCAGAAACTCTACCCAAGCATTTTTCATGCGTTCAAATTGCGCTCTGGCTTGAGTTGATGCTTTAACCGCAACAGATGCAAACCGGTTTTCCAGAACGTCAGCAAGTTTTGGGAGCAAGTCGACAGCAAGGATTTCACCCTGCTCTAGCATTTTGCTCAACTGCATAGTCGTGACATTCATGGCTTGCGCCGCCATACCAAAAGCACCCGGCAAATGTTCCCCAAGTTGCCCTCTAAGCTCCTCAGATTGGACTGTGCCTTTTGAAATCATTTGCTCTAACGCTTTCAGTGTCAAGCGTGTATTTTCAGCACTCAGACCCATTGCGGACGATGCTTTGGCAACAGACCTAAAAACCTTGTCGGCAGTTGCTGACTTCATGCCAACTTCACTTGCCGCTATCGAGAACTTCTTGTAAGCATCAGCAGTAGATAAAAAATTAAGACCTAAAGTGTCTGTTAGAGTTCTGATTTTATCCATTTCTGCATGAGCCAATGTGACTGACCCTGTGGATACGATCATAGAGTTCATGAACGCATCCAACTTCATTCCGGTAGCAGTAATCGCCTTGATTAACGCCCCAAACCCTGCCGTAATACCGGCTAACGATGCCGCAGGCATTGCGCCAAGCGAAGCGTTAAATTGGACAAGTGCAAGTTTCGCTCTTTCAATCGGCTTTTGTATTCCGCTCAGAAGTTTTCGGTGGCGTTGAACCCTGCTGTTGGCACTTTTCCATGCCGCCCCAGTTTTGTCCGTTGCGGTTATGTAATACTTAACCTGACTATTGTTGCCTGCCACTGTCCGATCTCTCCTGTTTCAACTCAAAGTATGCTACCCATCCCATCAACTCTGACAACGTCATTTCCAAAATTTCGGAAACTGATTTGTGTAATACTTCGGCAAGTGCGAAATAAAACCACAAGTCATTGTCAGATTCTAAGATTTTTTTGGGGTTACATCCTCCGTGTCATTATCGTCTATCAGCGCATCTAGGGTATTCATCTCTGTCGCAATGCGTTGAATAATATCTGGGTCTACTTTAGTCATCAATTCTCGCCTGTGAATTGGCTTGAACATCAATTTGCCGTCCTCATCTCTTGAGCGTAATACGATTGACTCAACATACGCTTCCATTAACTGACCGGCGTTTATGTATTTCAAAATTGCATCTCGTTGCTTTCCGTTCATGGGTCGATAATGAATCGTTTCGCCCCATTCAGAAACCTCTATGGATTCCGATTTATTCTGCAACTGCTCTCTAAAATGTTGGGTCGCTTTTGATAAAAGCGCATCACCTGTACTCATTGTTGTTATCTCCGAGTTGATAAAAAGCCGAGTAAAAGCCTATGACAAACCACCTCGGCATTGATTGTTTCGGGTTTCCCCTAGTCACAGGCTTAACTTGTTAACTCCAAGGATCAGTTGTTAATGCGCCTGTTCCTTGAAACGTGATAGACACTTTCATCATGTCGCCAATACTGGCAGATGAAGAGATGTTTGTTACAATGGCGTTGCCTTTGTAAGCAGACGTTGTGCTATCAAAATAAAAATCTAGGTCAGTTTGAGAACTGCCATTGTCTAGCAATAGCTGACCGGCATCAGAATCACTTAATATTGCTTCACATGATCCTGTCCAAGAAGTCAGTCCTGCAACAAATGTTTTTGCGGTATCGCCCATTGCGGTATCCTCAATCACATCGGTTTGTTGCTCAACACTCCAACCAAGTACCTCTCCGACTGTGGTAGTACCAACTTTCAGCAGTCCACCATCACCTTTGTATGTAGCCATAATTTACCCTCCTTTTTTCTTTGGGTTAGTCATAGGCTTTGGGTTGGCTTTTTCATCCTCTGCCTGATTAAAAATCTTCCATCCTGCGTTCAACTTGCGTGGAACACTCGACTCGTGAACATCTACTTCTGTGCCATCTGGCGTAAGCATCTTCATATTGAAACCTCTGGATTATCTTCCGCAAACTGATACGTTACCGACCAATTCATCGTCACATAACCGGCAGGCACATCACTTTCTTGAGCAAAAACGATATTCGTAGAATCAAGTTGCAAATCTTTAGCTAGAGAATTAACGGTTCTGTCGCCAGACATTGCTACTTGCACTTCCTTACAAATCTTATCGAGTTTATCGTCAAGGTCAGCACCGAGCGCATATGCTTCAATCGCAAGTGTTAGCGTTGCTTCAATATCGCGCACCGCACCCATCGTGATAGGTGTAGAATTTTCCGACACCGAATAAATAATCAGTCCCGGCAAGTTAGCTTGCTCCATCGGGTAAACCCGACTTTGGAACACATTCGATCCTGTCGTGCTAAGACCAGACAATGTAGCAGCTACTCGCTCCCTGATTTGTTGTCGTAAATGACTCATGATTTATTCAGAATCAGCTTTGTTGTACCGGCAGAGTGGTTGGGTTGAACCCCAATCACAACATACCCTGTACCATTAATCGTTATGGCTGAATTGTGCGCCACTCCACTCACATCAACAGTGCGACATAACGCCACCGGATATGTTCCCTCAATATCGACAGTGCCACCAGTAATAGAAACGTAGTTGTCCGTAAACACAACATTGATGGTTGCATTGTTGTACGTTGCCGCAGTGCCTAACGCTTTCAAATCTACGAACTCAGCTAAATCACTATCCGAAAAAAGTGCCATCTGTTCCTATTAATCTTTCTTCTTTTTTGTTGAAGAAACTTTCTCACACAACCCTTTAGCAACTAGCTTGTCTACATCTGCCGCAGGCAAATCCACAATCGCCCCTGCTTGATGACGAACTCGCATGAAACACGTTGTTTGTATAAATTTAACTTTCATAAACCCTCGCAAAAACGCCCTACCAAGTGCCGAGCAAGGTAGGGGTGTTTAGATTAAACGCCTTTTGAGAATGACTCACCATGACGAACTGCAACATCAACATCTTGCAGAGCAACGATGCGTAATGTGCCGCTCGTTGATCCTGTGCTTGCATCAACATTAATGTCGACACCTGACCAGTAACCAATCATGAGGTCTGCCCAGTTACCAAACAACATTTGTCCTGCTGTTGAAATCTGGTTAGAAACAAGAACTGGATAACCGTTCAGTTGCCCACCCTCGACCAAGAAGATACCTGATCCTGCATCTTTCTTAGTTTGCTTGAGGTAACCCATCTGAGCCGCATTTGTTATGTAAGCAAGGTTGCCAAGCAAAGCGTTGTCTTGTGAAACCTCGCTTTCCATGTCAATCACTTCGCCCCAAGTTGCCGCGCCTGCTGTGGCACTTGCGAAAGCAACTGAGCCAACACCGGAAGCATTAACCACACCTGTTGGAGTGTTGTTTGTTCCGTCGCCCTCAAACGCTTTGTTGTCGATAGCGAGAGCAAGTCTGAGTGCCAAGTCATTTCTGACAAAGTTTTCAACATCAATAGAACTTTGTAGTAACAATTTACGACTAATGTCAGAGAAAGCACCAACAGTTTTAGGACTCATGGTTACTTGGTCAAACGCCGCCGCAGACTCAGTGATTGCGCCAGACTCAGCAACCCAGTAACTAGATGCGCCACCAGTTTGACGAGGAATAGCGATATTACCTTGTAGGTCACGCAAAATAGTCGCACCGGCACGAGTTGCAATCATTGCGTTGTCTAGCTTGTCGATAAATGAATCAGCTAACAAATCAGTCGCAACAGTATTGCCACCGGCAGTCGCAGTGCCGACATTTAGATCGCGTTGACCACGAAGAACGTCAACAGGAATCATAATTCCTTGTGGATCTTTACCGTACTTGTCGCCTGCCGCACGAGATGCTTCAAATTCAAAAGATGCCGCTTCTCTTGCGCGTTTATCGTTAGGGTTAGCTAAAGCGTTGATCGCTCTCATAAAAGAGAATTCACGCACTTCAGTTTCGGTCATGCCAATTTCTGGTGACTCAACAACTGGTTTTGCATCACCAATTTTAGCCAATAAAGACACTCTGAACTCATCAGCAGATTTGCCAGATTGGATGAAATCTCTTGCAACATCTTGAGCATCGAATTTGCTACCAAGTGCTTCGATTTCGCCAATGCGTTTCACTTCATCTTTACGTATTTGTGCGCGTTCTGCTTCAACATCAACAGTTATAGGCGCAGTTTTAACTTCTTCACTCATTTCTTGTTCCTCATATAAATTTTCAATTGTGATTGACCGTTTTTCGTCAACCTCATCATTTCGCCCAACACCAACGCTTGAGTCTGCCGGAATACTTACAAATGAAATCTCAAATGGACTCCAAGAGGTGGCGCGATATGTGTCTAATCCCGACTCCTTGTTTGTTTCCTCAAGTTTCATTGCATTAATCCGGTAGCCAACAGATACGTTGTGTCGAATACCATCAACCACATCTTGCCAAATCTCATTTGCTCTGTCAGATCGACCAAACCTGACTTTCGCGCGACCAACACGGTCGCTGTCAATGTTAGCCGACTCGACAACCCCAACGTGGTCACTGTGATCGTGATCGACTAAGACCGCTCCTCCGCTCTGCAACCGACCAAGGTCAACAGATGCTTCCGAGTGGTCTAAGATTTCGTTACCAAACCATCTTTCAACTGGTTCTTCAGACGAAAAAGCCAGTTCAACAGTTCTGTCATCGGCAGAAATTGCGCTTTTGTCTAAATCAAACCCTCGATGAAACGAACTCGCTTCAATCGTTTTGTTCTTGCGCTTGCTCATTTTGTTCTCCTAAAATAACGCCATATTGAGCGGCAAGTTCTTTCTCCTTGCTCAACTGCTCAAATATATCTTCTAAATTCTTGCCTTGAGATGCCGCAATGTCAGCACGAGTGGTTACGCCTAATTCAACACTTGCGGTATTTGCCGCAATATCTTTTGCAGGGTCAACCCACGCCCATCCACGCGACTGAAAAGTCACTTCGCTGAACTTGTCTATTTTGGTTGCCGGAAGTTTCAATTTGCCATGCAGGATTGCGCTACTCAGCCACGCTTTATATACCGGCATACAGAACTGCTCGATCATCCACGTTTGCTTTTGCTTCCATTGGTCACGCTCTTCCAGAGTTCCAGAGCGAATAGATGAAAACGATACTCCCTCAAGATCATTTGCCAACGTGTTGTAAGAAACATTAAGTCCACTAGCTGCACCTCGCAAAACTGTTTTCACGAACGAATCAAATGCTGTTGACGGATGCTGTGGATCAAATGCTTGGAAGTTTACACCCTCTGGCAATTGCTCAAAAACGCCCGGTTCTGCATCTGATATTAATGCTCCGTCCTGTTCTTCCTCGTCATCGCCAACATAACCGTCACCCTCTGGCGAGGTGAAAAAACCCATCTTAGATGCCGCAACCCTCGATGCGACTAACTCCGCTTCTTCCATTCCACCGAGCATATTCAACCGGCGAATAGATGTGTGCATCCAAGGTATGCCGCGCGATTGCCCGGGTCTTTCAGACCTGAACGAGTGAATCACCCTGTCGGCAGAAATACGGATATATTTTTTATGGTTGTGAGTGTAAGTGTCATCGCCCGGATGATCGGTCAGAAGATGGTATGCCACTGCCGCCCCGAACTGATCTTGCTCAACACCCATACGGATTTGGTTGCCATTATCGAGACGATAGTTGTATGACTCATCAAGCAAGTCAATGTCCATCATCTGCAACGCCATGCCGTATTCTAAATCCTTGCCGTAATGAATTACGCACAAGGCTTCGCCGTCCCTAGCGACTGTTTCAATAAAAAGATTCTGAACATCACACCACGACAATCGCTTGTTCATTGTGCAATTATCAAATCTTCCCCAATCCTTGAACGCCTTTTCTATGTAGTCGTTATCCGCTTTATCCAGTTTACCTCTGGAATCTTTTGTTTTGGCTTGCAGAACAATGCCGTTTGCTCCGACAACATTGGCTTTGACCATCGCTAAATACTTTCGTGCATAATCATTATCTTGCGCTAGTGTTCTTGAGCGCATACGCATTTTGCGTAATCCCCCGACCAGTTCCGCATCAATGGATAACGATGTGCCTTGAAAGTCAGCTAGAAAATGCTCGTCCTCGCTTGCGGCAAACCCTCGAGTGTTGATTTTTCGGATTGACCGCTTGCGCTTCTTCACTTCTTGTTTTGTGGAGCGTGATTTTCCGAAAAACATCATTGAAACCTCGTAAAAATCTTAGCCGAATGGTTTTTACCATTCTTCATGCGTTCCGTTCTGTGTTCGCGGATGTACATCGCTTTGTATTTGCTATGCAGAGTCAATAAGTCCTCGATGGGTGTTCGACTCAGTGTCATGCCCTCTACAGATAGACTTTCTTGGTCTTTACTTGCCCTGCCCTCGATGACGCTCTCGATTGAGTCGAGAACTTTCTTGATATGCGTTCTTGGGTCAGCAGTCGAGGATACTTTGTTCGGTTTTACATCAAATGTGCCGGAATCTATCTCAATTCGCTCAGAATCGGAATTTCGCGTGATGTAGGCAGACCAGTGATAACGCCCAGATGTGTAACTTGCCGATGTGGTTGAACCAATCTCCACCACATAATCATCTCCAGAAGAAGATGCAGTAGCCGTGAATGTCGTTACACCAGACGACTCTTGCCTAGCTTGATAAGACAGCGTGTAAGAACTGTTAGGGTAATCTGAGCCTAAGTCAGTACGCTTCCACGCAACTCTATCCCCGACAACAAAGCTATATGGTTCGGTGTCTGGATAGTTTGAAGTATCGAATAAGTTTGCCATATGGGTGGAATAGACTTGTATTCCGCCCTAGTGTCAAGTTTTTGACACCCATTAATGGTCAAAATTAACCACTAATGGTCAAAATTAACCACTAAGTGCAGAAATCTGCATTTAAGCGTGACGTTAAGTGCATAAATCTGCATTTAAGCGTTTTGGAAGCTGAAATTTAAATATGTCCCTGAGAGTTTGTTTAATTATTTTGTTTAGCCGGGCAAACGGGACAAGGGACACCCCTATAGGGGTGTGTCCGTGTCTGTCCGGATTGTAACAGACCATTTTTCCCGGGTGGGAAAATTGGTTTTTTCCTATAGGGGTGTGTCCGTGTCTGTCCGGATTGTAACCGTCACTAAACCGGACATATCAAGACAAATGTCCGGATTTGTCCGTGTCTGTCCGGATTATGATTTACTAATAAACCAAACGTATGAATCAAACATTGAAACACGTTACGACTACCACCTTTTAGCGAAACTGCCACCTCTTTTCGCTCTGCTACGCCTTTGTCTTGGTATTTTGGTGGGAATTAACTCATTCTCTTGCGCCACAATGTTGATGTTATCCTCAACGACCGCTTCTTCCTCTTTTTCACCATTGATTTTCTTATCAATCGCTTTCAGATTCGCGTTCAGCAATCGAAACGCCGCAAGTGCGTAAACACGCAAATCCAATGGCTCATTTCGTGCGCGCGTTTTCTTCCACTCCATTTTCGCCACGCCTTTGACGAACTTTCTGACTTTTTTCTCAGAACAAAGACCTAAAAAATAGTCCTTGTCATAAGACATAGGGAAATGACAAAAACCAGACCCAAATTCTTCTATTTTCAACCGTGAAAAGATCAAATCTTTAGCCGCATCAGTGCCAATTGGGTAAAGTGCCACTCTACCCTTGTTGGTTCGTGATGGTTTTCCGACCAATGGCTTGCCAGACTGACTCGATCCCTTGATCGCAAAGCGATTCGTGTGTCTGCGAGTGTAATCATAGACGGTTTGAGTATGATGACCACCGGAATCCACACAGGTTGCCGCAACAGCAAGCTGTACTCCTGATGGGTGGTTAAATTTACGACTTAAAATGTCATCTAGCGCATCCCAAGTCGTGCCAAGACCCGGATCGCCGGGTATTTTATGATAACCAAGCGACCAAGTTTCTTCGTCCAAACCATGACCCAGAATTTCCAACTCTAACCTGTCACCCTGCACATCAACTCCGGCAGTTATCACCAATACTTCTTCTGGCAATGGATTAAACTCGTATTCGTGCCTGTTTTTAACGTAAATCGTTTCGTATTCCAATCCATCACCCTCATCTTCTTCCCAAGTTTCGCCCAAAGCAGTGTTAATCCAGACTTGCAGAGTGTCTTTGTTTTTCTTCGCGAATAAAAAGTCCTCTGCCATATTGCCCCATGTTCGCCAAGGCGAATACAATTCCGACAAATGGAATCCTGCAACCCTGCCTGATTCAACTGTCGCAACCCATTTGCCCTTGCGAACCATAGCAGGCTTATGTGAATGTTCGATGATCGAGCCACATTCTTCGCAAACATAAACAGCAGACTCAGGATTTTCTTTATCAAACTGCACGTTCGCCCACTTCAACTGCTGAAATTCGCCGCAATGAGGACATGGCACTTTGAACACTCTCTTGTCAGAGTTCTCATAAGCCGTTTCGATCCTTGATGCGCCTTGAATAGTGGGTGTCGACACCATAATGATTTTGCGGTTAGCAAAGTTGTTCGTTCGTTTGCTTGCCAACATGACCGGATCACCCTCACTACCGGCAGATGGTGGAAAACGATCAGTTTCATCAAAGATAGCCAATCGCACAGGTCTTGAAGCCAACGATGCCGGACTGTTTGAACCGGCAATGGTGATGTGTCCTCCGGGAAAACTCTTTTTCAGAATGGTATTCCCCGATGAGCGTGACTTTGAATCTTGAATTAGACTTGTCAGCACAGGCGTATCTCTCACCATCGGAGCAAGCCTATCGCGGCTGAATGTTTGACCCATGTCGATTGTTGGCTGAATCACCAACATTGGACTTGGATCGTTGTGGACGAAGTAGCCAATCATGTTCAAAGTCATCTCAGTTTTGCCAACCTGTGCAGATGACATGACCACAATGGTTTCCACTTTCGGGTCACTGATCGCATCCATGATTCCACGCTGATATTCTGCCCTCGCTGTGTTCCACGAACCAAACTCAGCCGATGCTTCCGGTGACAGCCTGCGATAGCGGTCTGCCCATTCGCTCATCGACAACTCCGGTGGTGCTTTGAGCATGGCAAACACCCTGCCGCGCAATTCACTCAGCGTGTTCTTGTACTTCATGACTTACGCTCAACTCATCTAATGCTTCACTAACAAAACTCTTCACTAACGCTTCCATCTCGACATACTCATCAATTCCGCAACCAACTGCGGCGACTTTCTTCGGCAACGCAATCATCTTTGCCCTCATTGCCATCGCCATATCCGTCCATGCTTTCTCAATCTCGTCTGCCGGAATCAATTTGCCTTGCTTAACATCTTCCTCAAGTGATGCCAGATTTGCTTGATGGTGAATCAGTCTTGCGCGTTCTTCATTTACATCGCCAGAACCACGACCAGACATTGCTGATGCGCGTAGAAAACGAATGTAGTTCACTCTCGCCACATCAAGTGATGCCCCTCGCGGAATAACTGTGTCTTGTTGTAGTTGTTGTACTCTTTTTGCAGAAATATCTAAGTGATCTGCGATTGCTTGCTGTGGTGCCAAGTTAACCTCGTGGATGATGACAATGATGCCATCTTACCTAAACGAGTTTTATTTTGTCGACTATAG
>JAERSY010000009.1 GCA_016845245.1 Phycisphaerae bacterium | reverse complement strand
CTTATTGGCGCTGGCGCAGGCGCACTCATTGGCGGCGCAATGGGCAATGACCAAGACAAAAAGCAACGGCGTTACCAACGAGCAGCTGATGGTCAAACGATTCGAAGAACAACGATCCATGAAACACTCGATTCAAATGGCAACGTTGTAAAAACAGGGACTACAACAACGACTTCTACGCAAACTTCCGATGGATACACAGGGTTAGAAGATTAATCTAGAAAGGCAAACTTAATGAAAAAAGTATTACTCACTTGCACTGTTGCATCACTCTTCACCCTCTGCATGCTCGGATGCACAAAGGCAGAAGAAAACACCGCACTCGGCGCTGGCATCGGCGCACTCGCTGGACAAGCCATTGGTGGCGATACCGGCGCGACCCTCATCGGAGCTGGTGCAGGTGCCCTCATCGGCAACAGCATGAGCGATGACGACTAAGCAATAGTCGGTACAAGACACCAAAAAACCCCTGAGTCATGCTCAGGGGTTTTTTTATGCTTTGTTTGAGTTCAGCCAGAGACTTATTCTGCGACTTATTCTGCTGGGATAAATGTCATGACTGATGTGTTTGGGTGGTTGAGTGCACCGTTGAGCCGCGCTGAAGCATCTGCTAGATAGCCGCCTGATGTTTCAGTCAAGTTCATGATTGCATCCACTTGCCAATCATCTGCGTGATTACCCCAGTTTCTCACTGAAGCAGCAGCGTAATCAAGCAACATCACTCTTTCTTCAACTGATGCGTCTTGCAACGCTGCATTGATCAGCGCTTGCTGAGCAATGTTGCTATCAATCAAGGACAGTGTTTCAGCGATGAGTGGACGCGTGTCATCATTCGCACTTCCAAGTGCATCGATGAGCGTTCCAGTCGCATCGTCAATTGAAAGCGAAGTGTTTGCAAGTGCGATATCGCGAAGCACTCCAATTGCTCGAAGTGCGTACTCATCTGATTCATCAGCACTTAATCTGCCACCTGAAGCGCTTGCAAGCAAATCTTCTAGCACAGCTAATTTTGCTGAATCAGAAATGCCAACGTTCGCTGTTTCTACCATGTCGTCGTCACCAAGTGCAATGGTAAGGACTTGCAAATCAGCGCCATCTGCGAGCGTAAGAATTGGAGTGACTGTTGTTTCAGGTGCTGCGCCTAAATCTTTTCTAATTGCAACACCTTGGTCTGCACTTCTTGGAATAACGACTGCAAGGTCAATTCCGGGAACAACGCCAGCAAGGTCAATTGCTTCTGCAGCACTTTCGCCTTCACCAACTGCGCTCCAACCATTCCGTTCTAGGAACATGTTGATGTCACGTCTTGCTTCTGGGTCGTCTCCAATCACGATTGCAAAGAGTTCATCGCCACTGCGAACTGCAGAAGCAAGCAGTGGAACGACTCTGTAATCGCCTGCAAATGCTGCATTCGGCAATGTTGCACCAAGTGTCATCGCTGACTCATACTGCACTCTGCGGTCTGGATAGAACATAGAAGTGACAAGTGGTTGATCACTGCCAGAAAGAACACCAGCACCTGCCGTTCTTGAGAGCGCGCCAATGGCGTCGAGTGCAAGTGCTGTATCTTTGTCAAGAATCGCCTTTGCTAAGACATGTTGAGCAATCTCTGGGCCAAAGACTGTTGCATAAAACGCAGGGCTGTACGCTAAGTTTCCATACACAAGGTCTGTTGCGCCAGCGAGGTTACGATCACGTCGTAAGTTCGCAGCAACAAAGACGCTCATCGCAGAGACATTGTCATTGTTTTGAGCAAGTGCTTTTGATGCGTAGTGCATCGCCATGATGTCATTGAAAACATGTGCTGGCACATCGCTTGCAGTCAATCCATTTGCTGAATCCCATGACCAGAAAATGTTTGTGCCATCAATCGCTCTTGGCATGACTGAGTCATCACCGTCATAAAACTGCTGTGACACGATTGTGTTTAACGTCGACAAATCTTCATTTGGCTCGAAGCCGATTTTTGCAATCGCTTGTGCTGCTGCGTGTTGCACGCTCGCAGAGTTGTTATTGTCGTGAACAAGTTCATTCAAAGTTGGAAGTGAATGGATGTATCGAATGTCGCCAAGCGTTCTTGCAACGAGCACTTGATTTTCATCAGACAAGTGTGGCAATGCTGTTGTTAAAGGCAACACTGCATCACGACCAATGCTCGTCAACATCTCTTGGACATTTCGAGCAGTTCGAGCATCACTTGTGCCATTGAGTGAGCGAAGCAGTGGTGGCACTGCATATTCACCTGCTTCAATGAGCCGATTCTTCGCAAGCATGCGTTGTCTCGTTGAACCACTGAGCATGTCAATTGATTCATTCAATCGTGCTGAATCTCGGATGACTGCTGTGCGACCTGCTTCATATTTCTCTTCTAGTTTCGCTGCGAGGGGCTCTAGTTCGTGAACAAATCTCGCCCAACCAATCGCTCGGTCAAACCGTTCTTGTCTTGATTTTTCGTCATTTACGAGGTGATAAAACTCAACATCGCTCATGTTGTCGCGAAGAATTGACATGGCGTATGCTTCTGCAAACTCCACATTGGCAACAAGTGCATAATGAATAAAATCATCTAATGCTGATTCAGCATCACTATCGTTTTGAGCGATAGCCGGAACAGTGCATGTCAAAAGTAGACATGCGATGAATGTAGAAAAAAGGCGATGACCTATATTGAACATTGATGAACTCCGTTAGGGGTACCAAACAACGACTCGAGTGAGTCGCAAAAGAAAATGCGTTCGTATCTTAACCCTTTTTTGAAGTGAGTAAGAGCACAAATTCGGTATAATTCCATTTGTCAGGGCGTCTTGCAGTCGTACTGCAAAATTGACCCCAAATACTGGGTCAAAGGGAAGGTGGTGAAATTCCACCGCGGACGCGCCGCCGTAATGAGCAAGCCAAGGATTGGCACTCCATTGCCACGTATCGCCACTGCGAAAGCGGGAAGGCAGGCATTCAAGGAGACGCTCGAAGCCGGAAAACCTCCTCTGACAGTTCAGTGTTGCCCGCGCGCATCGGGTCACGGCGCTGTAAATGCGTTCCCGTGCCCTACAACTTGCTCGCGGCTCAAAATATGGAGATCGCGCATGTCGCCACTACCAATCTTATTGTCC
>JAERSY010000008.1 GCA_016845245.1 Phycisphaerae bacterium | reverse complement strand
GCTGATGCGATTCGCCTGCAAAGCGAACAACTCAAAGGCATTTCAAAAGAACGCATTGGCGAAGAAGTCAAGAAAATGCTCCTCGATGAACAGAGAGGCGTCGCGGCATGGGAAATGCAATATCTCGGCTTAGACCGATTTATTTTCGATGAACCAAATTGCATGAATGCGCCAACACGGCTTGGCAGACTCTTTCAGATGAATTCGTATGCAACTGCACTTGCTGCGTGGCTACTTGACCGGCATGGCATGCAATCTGATGTGCAGTTGATTGCTCAACACTGGCGAACGCAGCTGCTCTTATCAAACAAGGTGTTCGATGAACTCAATGAGATTTTAGACACGCATGCAAAACTCTTTGAATGGGAACAACTCGGAATTGCAAAACAAAAACGGATCGCAGCATCGCGTTCTTGTGAAGCTGCGATGACTCTTTTGAATGCTGAAGACAAACAACAGTTCGTTGATATCAGGCGTCAGATAATCGAACTTGAGAAAGAAGGTATTGCCCCTGAGCGTCTTATCAATGGGCATGATTTACTCGATGCTGGCATTCCGCCTTCGCCCCGTTTAGGTGATGTTCTTGAAGCAGTCTACGATGCGCAACTTGAGGGGACGATTTCAAATAAAAATGATGCCATACGCCTTGCAAAGGCGATTTATCGCGAGTTTTGACACCCTCATATGGGCGGCTTCTGAGTATACTGATGGGATGAAACTTCAAACACTCATTGTGGCTGCAAGCGCGCTTAGCGTCATTGCGTTGTCCCACGCTTCTTCAATGAGCACGAGCGAGCCAGAATTTAACTGGTCTGACTCTGTCATTGAAACTGAAGAAGAGGGCAAAGCCGTTCTCATTATCCCCATGGAAGGTCAGATGCACACCGATGTGAACAATGCGGTGTATAGCGACCTCGTTGACCGAATCAAAGAAGCGAAGCCAGATTTGATTGTCGTTGAGATTCTGAATCATGACTATCAAAACGAATTCGCACAACTTATGGGTTGGGGCGATAGGGAAGAGTTCAACGGGTACGATAAAGATGACCTCGTCAACATTGCACGAACATTCCATGTCGACTTAAAAGATATCCCGCAGATTGCTTGGGTAAAGAATGCATCAGGTACGAGCACCATCATGGCGCTTTCATGGTGTGACATTTACATGTCCCCAGATGGCTGGCTTCATGCAACTACTCAAGTTGCTCGCATGTTTGATTACATTAACGCAGAAGACACCCGTGGCAAGATTCGAGAAGCAGCAGTCGCGCACGCAAAGGCATTTGCGACGTTTGGTTGTAAAGACCAAGCACTTGTCCGAGCATTTGTTGACCCTGAAGTTCCACTCTCAGGAACTTGGGAAGGGAAAAAAGTAAATTGGGTGGACACCCTCAATGGCGACTTCATCGTTGATGCTGGGCAGGGCATGCCACACCTCGATGCAACCACTGCAACTGAACTCGCAATCAGCAAGGGACTTGTTTACAACTTGAAAGACTTGCTTGTTGCAGAAGGCATTCGTGAATATCACATTGTGGGCGAAGACATCACCAATGAAATTTACGGACACAAAGAGAAATGGCGAAACGACTTCGACCGAGCGAGTAGCTTGTTTTTAGATGCTCAACAGTATGGAAACTGGGCGACAGGCGAAAACACCGCTCGTTACTTGCGAGAACAAGTGAAGAAGTTAAAGCAAGTGTTACGGCTAATGGAAAATTCAAGTGCAGTCGCGATGCGAATGGGCTGGAAATACCGAGTCAACGTCAAAGCACTTGAACAAATGATTGAACAAATCGAAGAACAACTCAAGCGACTCCGCGAGGGCGACTCTGGCAGACGACCAAGTGGTGGCGGTGGCCGACCAATTGGTGGTGGCGGGGGAGGTGGTAGATAATGAAGTTTCACACATTACTCACAATTGCATTAACAATTCTTTTATCAGCATCAGCAAGTTTTGCTGAACCAGTCACTCTTGAGTTAAGTGGTGGGAAAGTTTGGCGAGGTGAAATTGGCCAAACAGTTACTGTTGAAGTCGATGAGCGTGGCAAGTCTGTGTTTATCGAAGGCGAACTCACAAGAGCGACTGCTGACTACATCATGGTTGGCGGCGAACTCATTTTCGTGAACACGATTAAGGGCTTAAAACCCGACAGCTCAGAAGAAGTCGATGATTCAACAGCGACTGAAGAGGTTGAAACAGAAACTGAAGACGCAACCACTTCGCAAGAAACGAAAAGCGAAAAGAAAGAGATGAAACCACTTGGCGACTTGCCAAATGGGGTGTTCTATCTCCCAATGCATCAAATGGTCGGCACATATTTCAGACCACAAGAGATCCGCGATTTAGTTGCACACATTGATGAAAACTATGGCCCAGGTCAAATCATTGTCCTTGAGATTGACTCAGGTGGTGGTTCCGTTCTAAAGTGGTCTGAGATTCGCGAAGTTGTGTTTGAAGCGCGCGAACGTCACCGTTTCGTAGCGTGGATTACCCATGCGATTTCAGGTGCTGCCGCAACTGCCTTCTTATGTGACGAAATCTATTACAAAACAACTGGCGAACTCGGTTCAATCACGATGTACTCTGGACACATCGACAACGTATCACCTGATTGGCAATTGTTTGGCTGGATCAGTGAACTTGAAGGCGTTCTCGCAAAGACAAGCAGGACTCCGCTTGTTGCGGGATGCATGGTGAAGAACTCATTTGCACTTTCATATGACGTTGATGAAGAAACAGGCGAAATCACGTATTACGCTGATCTTCAAGGCGAACACCACTTATCTCGTTATGACTCAAACTTAACACTCGGTGCTGAAGAAGCTGTGCATTCAGGTCTTGGCGATGGCATCGCTGACACGAAGGAAGAGCTTGCAGCATTTTTAGACCTTGATGAATGGGTCGAGTATGACACCTTTGGTGAAGATGCCGCTGAGAATTGGTGGGCTACTCTTAAGGAGTTTGAAGAAGTTGGTCGAGATTTACAACGACAAGCTCAAGGTGACGTTGAAGGAAATACTCCAAGAGAACGAATCAATAATCAAATCGATGCGCTTGAAGAACTCATCAAGTGGGCTAAGAAATTGGGTGAGACCGCGGAAATGATGGGCATGGACGAGAATGCGATTGACCGGCTCAAGCGTGCCATCGAAGACCTCAAGCACCAACTCCGCTTGCTCGATGATTAAAGTGTTGTTGTTTTAGATTCCTGAATCGTAGAAACGAAGGACTGCAGGACCGACAACGACTTCGAGTCCGTCCTCAAGTCGTACGGAGTCAATCTTTTCATCCGAAACGAACGTCCCGCACGTTGAGTTGTTGTCTTTTAACACAAGATTACCACTGTTATCAGCTTCAATCGTGCAATGTTCGCGAGAAATGGTTGGCGCTTTGATGCGAATGTCACATCCGTCTTCTCGACCAATGATTAACTCATCAAGGTCACCAAGCGCAAACTTGCGTAAAACTTTGCCGCTGTTGCGGGTACAAATGTGTAATTCCATCATAAAACAAACAACTCTCAAACTTAAAGTTTGTAAAGGGTACTCTTAATCTTACATACGAATCATCAATTCGCCACTTAAACATACGATTATTTATAAATAAAGTTGCACACTTATCGGAATGTCGTCAACGATTTAGATGCGTAGGTACACTACGCGAATGCACATCATTGTCGACATCGTCTACGTGCTATCACTCCCATTTATCCTCATTTTCGCTGGTGTATCAAGGTTAAAGGGTCACCCAAAAAGAGAGGGATTTCGTGAACGATTTGGCCATGGCGAGACGCTTGAAGCCCATCCTAATCGTGTGCTCTTACACGCTGTCTCTGTCGGCGAAGTAAACGCAATCCAGAAACTTGTTGCGACTTTAGATGAGAGAGGGCTAGACGTCGTGCTCTGCGTTACAACCGACACTGGCATCAAAAGGGCAAGGGAGCTCTATGGTGAAAAACATGTCGTCACGCGTTTTCCGCTTGACTTTAGTTTTGCTGTGAAGCGATTCATCAACCGCATTAAACCCACAGTCATTGGACTTGTTGAGCTTGAGGTTTGGCCCAACTTCATTCGCATTTCGACTTCCTCCGGCATTCCAGTCGTGATTGTTAATGGTCGACTTTCTGAGCGTTCATTCCGTCGGTACGCATTGATTAAACCATTGTTAAAGCGCACATTTGAACGCGTGTCAGCAATCGGAGTTCAATCCGAAACGTACGCCGATAGAGTTCGCCAACTTGGCGGAACCAACGTGTCAGTTGTAGGCACAATGAAGTGGGACAACGCAACGATTGAAGTCTCACAAAAAGACGCGATTGAATTACAAAACGAACTTTGCATCAATCCTGACAAACTCCTTATCGTCGCTGGCTCGACAGCGCCTGAAGAACATCAACTCATCAAAGATGCATGCCCAGATGGCGTACAACTACTTTGTGCGCCCCGAAGACCAGAGTGGTTTGATGATGCTGCAACAGTTTTAGCACCATGTAATAGGAGAAGTCGCCAAGAACGTGAAGAGAGTGACATGTTCTTGCTAGACACAATTGGCGAATTGAATCTTGCATACTTCCTCGCAGACATCGTCATCATTGGTCGAAGTTTTGCCCCGCTCCATGGCTCTGACCCAACCCAAGCCATTGCATTGAATAAACCAACCTTGATTGGCCCAAACACAAGTGACTTTACAGAGATGGTGGATGTACTCACAAGTGCTGATGGTTTGTTACAGATTCGATCTTCAGAGTTAGAAGATACGTTACAGCTACTTGTTCGTGATGAACAAAGACGTGTAGAACTTGGAACAAATGGCAATCAAAAAGTGCTTGAGATGCAAGGCGCAACAGAACGGTATGCAGAACTCATCATTGGAGCAACTTCAAATGGGTGAGTTTGCACTTCTCAATTCTATTTACGAGGCCTCAAAAGAACTTGGTGAACATGTTTCAATTGGTCCCGGCGACGACATGGGCGAAATCATTGTGGGGAATCAGCGGATACTCCTCGCAGTCGACCAACTCATTGTTGGGCGACATGTCGAATTAGACGAAACGCCAGAGAACATTGGCAGAAAAGCGATTGCTCGTTCATTTAGTGACATTGCTGCAATGTGCGGCACTCCTATTTGTTCACTCATGACGGCATGCATGCCAACAGATACAGATGATGATTGGGCAATGCGAGTCTTTTCTAGCGCTAAAGCACATGCAGAACGATGGAACGGTCCAATCATTGGTGGCGATATTGCAACTTCACAGAGAGGTCCTGCAATGTTCACGGTCACTGTCATGGCGAAGCCCTCTACGCTCGGTGCAGTTTCGCGATGCGGTGCCCAAGTTGGAGATGTTGTGTGCGTCACTGGAGAAATAGGCAACTCCATTGCATCTCACCATATCACGTTTGAGCCGCGAATCACATTAGCACAAGACATTCAACAAGCACTTGGCAGTGACCTTCATTCAATGATTGACATCAGTGACGGTCTTGCTCAAGATGCCAGTCATTTAACGAATGACGAGTGCTCAATTCAGTTAAACACCGAAACAATTCCACTACGAGAAGGCGCATCGCCTGATACCGCGCTCAGTGATGGCGAGGATTATGAGTTGCTTTTCACGTGTGCAACACCGCCTGATGTAGATGACGTCACTGTTATTGGGACAGTTGTCCCTCGCGCAAGTGCTAGCGTTGTCAATGAAAACGGTGATGATGTTTCAATGAAGGGATGGGAGCACACGTGACCATCACCCATTCTCCAGAAGAAACCATGACCTTCGCGTCTATCTTTGCCGAGACATGTGATGCGCAATCGATCATCCTGTTGCATGGAGAACTCGGTGCTGGCAAAACATGCTTCGTGCGTGGACTGCTTCGGGGGCTTGGCGGTGAAACAACAGAGGTGCATAGCCCAACTTTTACCATCATGCATGAATATGAAACGCCATCACATTCGCTCGTTCATATTGATGCGTACCGACTGTCAGGCAGCGATGAACTTCACACGATTGGCTGGGATGAACTGCTTTCACGAAACGATGTCATCATCGCAATTGAGTGGCCTGAACGCATCGAAGACGCACTCCCAGATAATGCGGTTCATATCCTGATTGATCATGTCGACGAATCGTCGAGAGCAATCACGGTTCAAGATTCGGGTGAAACGCCGTAAATTACGACTCTATGGGCGATTGGGTCCCAACCGTGTTCTTTACAAATCTGGTCTCGGAGTGCGGCGATTGCATCAGATGAAAACTCAATTCGCTCTCCAGTCCGCATGCACACAAGGGTGTCGATTGGCTTACGACCATAAATTAGTTGGTAATGCGCTTGCTTGCCATCAATGTTCACTTCTTGAATGATGCCTGCTTCTTTCAGCAACTTCACCGTTCGGTAGAGGGTCGCCTTTGAAACCTGATACCCATCTTGCACCATTTCATTCATAAGCGAATCCGCCTCAAACAAACCATCATGCTCGATGATTGCATTCAAGATGTCAGCTCGCTCTGGCGTGTATTTCAGATTCTGCGCTTTCAAGTGCCTTCGAAACACAGAACAAAGCGGCGCCATGACGCCCGTTGGATGCGAATTTGGTGTTAGTTGTGACTCCACTCGCATATCTTATCATGTGTATCGATGACACACATCCTTGCATTCGAATCATTTGATGGCGGCTCTCACAAACAGTTCAGAGAAACGCTTATGAACCATTCCGAACATGATTGGAACTGGGTAACGCTTCCGCCAAACGACTGGAAGTGGCGCATGACCATTGGCGCAAAAGAACTTGTTCAGAAAGCAGAAGGGGAGGGCGCATTTGACAAGGATGTTGATGTGATTTTTGCAACGTCACTCCTTGATGTTGCAGCGCTTCGCGCGCTACTTCCAAAACCACTTCGAACAACGCCGCTTGTTCTTTACATGCATGAAAACCAAGTTGCGTATCCGACGCATGACAAAAGAGACGCGACATTTGCGTTCATCAATCTCAACAGTGTGTTGTGTGCAGACAAGGTATTGTGGAATAGCAAATGGAATCTCGATTCATTTCTCGGTGGAATTGACTCGCTTCTTGCACATACCAAGCATTCACTCAAAGACATTGAACAAGAAGTGAGGGCAAAATCTGAAATCGCATGGGTGCCTGTTGAAGAACCGCCTCCATCAATCATGCGAGTCAAGCACGATGATGATTTCATTCGAGTTGTCTGGCCACACCGGTGGGAGCATGACAAAGGACCCGAAGAATTGCTAGAACTCGCAAGACAGTGGACCGAACCACTCAATCTAAAGTGGATTCTTCTAGGTGAACAGTTCAGGGAGATTCCAAGTGCGCTGCAAACCTTTTTGGATGAGTTTAAGGATGACATCGAGCACGCTGGTTTTGTTCAATCGAAGGAAGCGTATTGGGACTGGCTCTACAAAGCAGATTGGGTGCTCTCAACAGCAACACATGAATTCTTTGGCATTGCCGTGGTCGAATCACTCCTTGCTGGCTGCAAACCATGGCTGCCAAACCGCCTGAGTTACCCTGAATTGGTTCCCCATGAGTCGCTTAGCGCCAGCCCTTACAAGGACGTCTCAAATACTCAATTCGAAGCTGTCAATGCACACATAAACCCTGCGAAAGCTTCAATTGCCACAAAACACATAGATTCCCTTATAAATATGACAAAATGGTGAATCTACACGCCAAAAAACTGCGAATTTGCTGTTGTTACACCATTTTTCGGTGTAATTTATAGTTTGAGAGTTTCGAAAAACTAAACAATAAAGAGAGTATGGAGTTCAAAATGAAAATGAGAACCTTTAGTGCGATAGTTGCGTCAGTTGCAACGTGTCTAACGTCATCACTGTTTGCAGAAAAAATGGACGTTCAAGTTGTTGACGATAGTGGCAACCGAATCGTTCTTTCTTATGACTTTCCTGACTACCACATGGAAGATGTCAACATCAAGGGCGATGCTTGGCAGCAACCAGTGCTTCGTGGTGAAAACCACACGCTCGTAAAAGGTTTCCCTGCTCTCCCCGACGTTTCAAGAGCTGTCGTCATCCCAGACACCGGTGAAATGTCACTTCGTATTCTTGAAACCACATGGCACGATGTTGAAGGTGTAAAGATTGCTCCTAGTAAGGGCAACATGTCAAGAGCGATTAACATCGACAATGTTCCACATACCTTTGACAAGGTGTATAAAGAGAACGCATTCTGGCCAGAAAACATCGCAACACTTCGTGACCCACACATCATGCGTGACATTCGCGGTGTTGTCGTTGACGTTTACCCATTCCAATACAACGGCGCGACACAAACGCTCCGCGTTCTAGACTCTCTTAAAATTGAACTTGTCAAAACTAATGAAGGTGGTCTCAACACTGTTACTCGCGATGAGAAACACAGCATCGGTCCTGCATACTCCATACTCATGGACCGACACTTCCTTAACTATGACGTAGCAAACAGGTATGACCCACTTTCAGATGATGGCGACATTCTTGTCATTTGTTATGACAGTTACATTCCAAACATCCAACCATACGTTGATCACAAGACATCATCTGGCTTCAATGTGAACGTTGTTGGCGTGTCCTCAGTTGGCAACAACTACAACGACATCAAAGGATATGTTTCAAACATGTACGAAGGCAACGACCTCGGCTTTGTTCTTCTTGTTGGTGACGCATTTCATGTTGCAACCGGACAACACCCATACGAATCAGGTGCAAATGATCCGCAATATGGGCAGATCAGTGGTTCCGACCACTACCCAGAAGTGATTGTCGGTCGATTCTCTGCTGAATCAGGCGCCGACGTTGATACGCAAGTGCAGCGAACCATCGAGTTCGAAGAAAACCAAGAAACACAAGAACCGTGGTACAAAAACGGTGTTGGCATCGCTTCGGCTGAAGGCGCTGGTTCTGGAGACGACGGAGAAGGCGACTGGGAACACGCAAACGTGATTCGCGAAAAACTACTTGACCATGGCTACGGCACAGTCGACCAAATCTATGACAACAATGGTGGCAATACAAGCATGGTCACAAACGCTGTCAATGAAGGCCGCGGTTTGATTAACTACACCGGACACGGTTCAACAACCGCATGGTCCACAACTGGTTTTGATAACTCAAATGTCAATGGTCTTACAAACACTGGAAAACTTCCATGGATTGTTTCAGTTGCATGTGTGAATGGCCAATACAACGGCCCAACGTGTTTTGCTGAAGCATGGCTTCGCGCTACAAGTGGTGGCCAACCATCAGGAGCTGTACTTGCGTACATGTCATCAGTTAATCAATCGTGGGCACCACCAATGAGTGCTCAAGATGAAATCGTAGACTTGTTCCTTGCAGAAGGATACAGATGTTGTGGCGTTCTCGGGATGGCTGGCTCATGCCTTATGATCGACGAGTACGGCACAGGTGGCGAAGACATGATGGACACATGGCACATCTTCGGTGACCCAACACTTTGTGTTGTTGGCACAACTGCTCCTCCAACTGGACTTAAAGTTTCAGGCACAGACCTGCACGCTGAAGGCCCTTTAGGCGGACCGTTCGTTCCTTACGAAACAATGTACACGCTTAAAAACCATGACGATGAAGATATGAACTGGACAATGACAAACTCAGTTGCTTGGGCAACTGCATCCCCAATGTCTGGCACAATCGGCGGCGGCCAATCCGTTGAAGTTCATGTTGAAATTAACAGCAGTGCTTCAAACTTAGGAAACGGTTTGCATGTTGGCGAACTGGAGTTCATTAATGAAACGACGCATGACGGCGATACCTCAAAAGGCATCTCCGTTAATGTTGGTGTTCCAGTTCCTGTGTATTCATTCTCACTTGATTCAAACCCCGGCTGGGAAATGAGTGGCGAATGGGCATTTGGAGAACCAACAGGGCAGGGCGGCACTTCATACGGCAACCCAGACCCGACAAGTGGCGCAACAGGCCAATATGTTTGCGGCATCAACCTCAATGGCGATTACTCCGATGCAGTTGGCGAGCAAATGATGCTCACAACGCATGCGATTGATTGTTCAATGCTTATGGACACGGAACTCAAATTCCAACGATGGCTCAATACAGATTATCAACCATATGTCACTGCTTACGTTCAAGTGAGTAACAATGGCACCACGTGGGAAACCCTTTGGGATAACGGTTCTGAAGAAATCGCTGACGCCTCTTGGAGCGAACAATCATTTGATATCTCTGATTTTGCCGATGAACAATCAATGGTATATGTTCGCTGGACACATCAAGTATCGCAAGATTATTCATATCAATACTCTGGATGGAACATCGATGATGTTCAAATCTGGGGTGTAAACCTTGATGATACTGGCGATTGCTACGGCGACATCAATGGTGATGGTTCCGTTGGCGTAAGTGATCTTCTCACAGTCATCGATAACTGGGGCGCCTGCTCTGGCTGTGATGCTGATGTGACAGATGACGGTTTAGTCAATGTCTCAGACGTCCTTGCCATCATTGGCGCTTGGGGCGGCTGCGAGTAACTTCTATATAAGGCAAGGTGTACTTATGAAACATCTCATTCCCTTAACTCTATGTATAT
>JAERSY010000007.1 GCA_016845245.1 Phycisphaerae bacterium | reverse complement strand
GTCAATGGCGATATTGCGTTGTATCCGCTTGAAGGGGCGTCACTCGGAAAACCGACGACTTTGAACACTGAGGATCGAGTCATCGCATTGGAGTATGCAGATTTTGATGGCAATGGCGTTAATGACCTCGTAGGAATAATCCCTGATAGTTCAGAGCCAATTCGCCTGTGGCTCATCCAAAACAATGAACAAAATCTAGTCGTCGGCCCCCAACACAGATTTGAAATGTCACCTCTAAGAGAGTTTGCTTCAGTGACATTGCCAAACATGACGCAAGCGATGATGGCGACAATTGAACGAGCATCCAGAAGAATTGTCTTATACAAGTTAGAACAAGATTCGATTGCTGAAAGTGGCGATCGAGAAGTGCCGCTTGAAATTTACCCCTTCATTGGTGAAGGTGCTCGTCAAGAATTAGTGACAGATGTGAACCAAGATGGATTACTTGACATCATTGCAACAAATCCTGAAAACAACACCATTGTTGTCTATCTGCAAGATGTAAAAGATGGCTTGAGAGATGGCGAATCTTCGCCTACGATTTCTGATGTGACATCACTTGCTGTCACTGATCTCAATCATGACGGAACCGAAGAGTTGTATGTGTTGAGTGAAGAAGAAGGGATTGTGGGTCAATCCCCCCTTTCAGCAAGTTCCTTGAGTTTTCCAACACCGATTCAAATTAAAAAGGGTCACACGCCCGTTTCCATGACATCACTAGACAGTAATGGAGAAAACAAACTTGTAGTTATCTCAAAGGAAAAGCGAAGTTACCTGATTGAGATTATTGGGAAAGATGGTGTCGAAGATGAGATTGAATTGGGCTCGTTGTCACGAGGCCCTGACGTCATGCTTGGTTTCGATGCCGATCAAGATGGTTTGACAGACATCATGCTCTTGACACGTGACAAGCCAATGAAGATGTTACGAGCCACTGAAGATGGATTTGAGATTTTAGAATCAACTGAGATGGGTCAATATGGTCTTGTCCGAAGTGCGACTGGCGAGAATGCTTCAATCTTTGATATTGATGGCGACTCTCTTGAAGAGTTACTCATCGCTAATGAAAACTTTGTACGAGCAGTGCGATTTGACACTGAGAGCAGTGGCCATGGCGCAAGTGGCTGGCAAGTAGTCAATCAAATAAACCTAGAAAATGGAGATTCTGAACTCGTTTCGATCGTAAACGGCAAAGAATCATTGTTTGTTTCTGACAAAGAAAACGAGCGCATCGTTTCTATCGTTTTCAATGGTGATCAGGAGTGGGCTGAGGGAGATTCGCTTTACATATCTGGCTATCCACTTGGCAAAATGTATGCTGGAGACTTCACGAACGATGACATACAAGATGTCATGATGATTGGAGACTCTAGTTATGCAGTGGTTCAACTCGCAGGCGACCGAATTGTGCTCGACGAAGTGCAATCATGGCGCAGTCATGAAGAGCGAAGAGTACAGCATGAACTTGCAATTGGAGACGTCAATGGTGATGGTTACAGTGACATGGCATCGCTTGATGCTGGTGAACAGATGCTAGAGATTTTCTCATTCTCGGAGCACGGCAAAATGTTGTACGCGACTGGGTTCAAGATTTATGAGACCAAAATATTCTCAGGCGGAGAGCCGAGAGAATGGGAACCCAGCCAAATTATCATTGCCGATTTTACAGGAGACAGCCAGAACGACATTCTGCTGCTGTCGCATGACAGATTGCTTTTATACGTTCAGTAAGTTACCGATTTGAGATTGGCTCATACTTCAACTCATGCGGCCCGACGTATGTGCATCGTGGGCGAATGAGTCGATTGTCTTCTAAATACTCAAGACAGTGTGCTGTCCATCCAGAAACACGGCTCATCGCAAAGATCGGAGTAAACAAATCTAAATCGAGGCCAAGTGAGTAATACGTGGTTGCAGAATAGAAGTCGACATTTGGATAGATTCCTTTTGAGCCAACTTCTCGATCCATAATCTCTTCAATCTTCTTACTCATGTTGAAAAGGTCCATGTTTCCGGTGTCTTCTGCAATGCCTTCAGCAAACGTTTTCAAATACGTTGCTCTTGGATCATATGCTTTGTAAACACGGTGTCCGAAGCCCATCACGCGTTCATGATTTGAAAGTTTATTCATGACATATGTTTCAACATCATCAATTGAATCGATTTCGTTGAGCATGTACATCACGCCTTGGTTTGCGCCGCCGTGTAGCGGGCCTTTGAGCGTGCCAATTGCAGTCGTGACTGCAGAGTACATATCGCTAAGTGTTGAAATTGTGACTAGTGATGCAAATGTTGAGGCATTAAATCCATGGTCAGCATGGAGGATAAGACAGATATCCATCGCTCTTACCATGCGTTCAGTTGGTTTTACGCCATTGAGCATATACAAGAAGTTCTCTGCAATCGATGCATCTTGATTGGGACGAACCAAATCAAGGCCTTTTCGATGTCGGTCAAAACCAGCGATGAATGCTGGAATTTTTGCGAGCATCGAAATCGACTTCCGCATATTTGATTCTTGACTGGAATCATCAGCTGCGGGGTCTTCAAGGGCAAGTGCAGAAGTCAGTGTGCGAAGCGCATGCATTGGGCTTGCGTCGCGAGGCAGGGAAACAATCATGTCCCACATCGATTCTGACAAGTCGTAGTTTTGTTGGAGTTGTTTAGAGAACGCTTGCAATTCGCTACTGCTTGGCAATCGTTGGTGCCAGAGCAAATATGCTGTTTCTTCGAACGTGCTGTTTCGTGCAAGTGAGTCGATGTCATAACCGACGTATTCCAAAATGCCCTTCTCGCCATCAATAAATGAGAGCGATGAACGCGCGACAATTGTATTAACAAGACCAATATCTACATGCATTTCTTGCATTGCACTGCTCATTACGAGCCTCCTCTTTTTCGTACTCTTCCAAGAATGACAAAGATGTCATCAAGAATGACTATTTTAACAAATTCTGGCAAAAAACCAAGCGTACAATAGATAAATGCTGATTCCGCTCGGAACGACGTTACAACATCGGAAGCAACCGAACGTCACTCATTCGCTCATTGCGATTAATCTCGTCATATATGCTCTTCAATGGGGTGTAGGAAGAAGTGGCGGGTTGCTTTCAAATGACGCATTTGTTCAATCAATCGCCCAATTGTTTGAACAATGTTCGTTGTCTAGCACTCATTTTCATTGGTATTCCCTTTTTACCTATCAGTTTTTGCATGGGAGTTGGTGGCATGTCATCGGCAACATGATTTTCTTGCTTCCATTCGGTAAAGCCGTTGAAGATCGGTTTGGACACTTTGGATTTATCAGTTTCTACCTCTTGTCAGGGGCTGTTTGCGGCTCATTGCATACCCTCGTATCAATCGCTCCAGTCATTGGCGCTTCTGGCTCAGTCTGTGCTGTGACAGCCGCATTCCTCGTTCTTGCCCCAAAAACGCATATACGAGTCTTGTTCGTATTCTTTTTGATTGGGTTTATTCAAATACCAAGCGTTCTTTTCGTACTGTTCTTTGTGCTTATTGACTCATTTGGTTTGCTTACAAATGCACTTGGAGTGAATAGTGAGCCAACAGCGTGGGTTGTTCACTTAGGTGGGTATGCCATCGGGTTTACTGTAGCTTTTGCACTTTTAAAGTTCCAGGTCGTTTCTAGTTCGGAATACGATCTTCCAACCCTTCTGTTGCAACTCAAACGGAGAAGAAAGTTCGTGAAAGTTTTTGAGCACACACCTAAGGTAAAATCAAGTCCTGCAACTCCATTAAGTGAAGAAGAGATTGTCAGAGCAACCATTTCAGATCTCGTAGCAAAACATCAATATGAGACTGCGTGTGACCATCTTCAAAAAGCGCTCTTGAATAACGAACAGTTTAAACTCGACAAGCAATCACTTACGCTTCTTGGAAATTGGCTCATGTCAAATGGACGGGTAGAGGACGGATGCAAGGTGTTCGAGATTTATCTTAAACATTGGGGTGATGGCGCGGATGCAAAAGATATTGCATTGCTCTTAGCAGCAAAATATGTCAGAACATTGGGCTTCACCGAGAAAGCAAGGGACATCATTGATTCGTACAAAGACAAGTTCAGTGACAAGCATCAATCCCTCATCGAACAGCTGTTGAAGGAGATTCAGTAATGCAAGAATTTTTTAGTCCTGATTCAGTCTCAGTGAAGATTTGCGGCCTTATGGAAGAATTGCATGTCGATGTAGCAGTGGGCGCAGGTGCTGATGCAATCGGATTTATGTTTGTTGAAGAATCTCCAAGATGCGTGAGCCGTGATGAAGCACATCAAATGGTGTTGCAACTTCCAGACTCTGTCATCCCTGTTGCAGTTGTAAAAGATTATCCAACACTAGAAGATTTCTCAGATTGGCCAGGCATCTTGCAGTTATGCGGAAGTGAGAGTTACGACGCCGTTCAATCTGCACCCTGCCCTGTCATCAAAGCGTTCAAGTGGGACGCGTCTGTTTACGACGTTTGGCGTGAAACTGATGTTGACGGAATCCTAATCGATGGATCGCTTGGCGGGATGGGCGTCACTTTGGATGCCAATGACGTTGTCCAACATCTTGGCAGTGACAGAGACCGGCTTGTACTTGCGGGAGGTTTAGACGCTTCAAATGTGACAAGAATGATTGACTTGTTCAAGCCAGCAGTAGTAGATGTGAGTTCCGGTGTAGAAATTACTCGTGGCGAGAAGTGTCCCGAAAAAATCTGCGAGTTTATTAATATCGTCAAATCGATGTAAGCGGTGTCTTCGTTTTGCTTTTAAGAGTGACGTCACTGATTGAAAGATTGGT
>JAERSY010000006.1 GCA_016845245.1 Phycisphaerae bacterium | reverse complement strand
CTGAAATGGTGAATCCTGAAAATGGCGGCGTGTTCTTTGAACATGCACACCGTTTAACAGGAATGTTTGTTGGTTAACCTCACTTGTGTTACTCGTTTGCGTACTCCGTTGGAGTCAAAGCATGAAGGCGAGAGTGATGGTTATTGCGATTTTCCTTCTCGTCTGTGTACAAGGATTACTTGGCGGATTGAGAGTCACTGGCGTCTTAACGATGTCGCAAGACCCAAGTGTGCTTGCACCAAACATTTGGCTTGGGGTTGTTCATGGCGTTCTTGCCCAGTGCATCTTTGCACTCTTTGTGTGGCTCTCATCATTAATGAGTAACGCATGGCAAACTCCATCAGAACTGACGAGCAAGAAGGATAGACTCTTTGCGCATCTTCTCTGCATCGCAATGTTACTCCAACTCGTTCTTGGCGCGTTGTACAGGCATATGCTTGGCGATGAAGTGCTTGCGACAAAGACATCGCACTTGCTTTACACGCATATCGCTCTTGCGGCGATTGTGTTGATTCTTGCAGTGATTGTCGGGATTCGATTTATCGGATTGAACCATCGAGTTTTTAAACGACTTGGCACAATATTACTCTCGCTTGTTTCGTTACAACTGCTCTTAGGCGGAGGCGCTTTGATTGCAATTATGATTCATAAGGGTGACACAATTCCCGTGTACGAAGTTCTAGTGACGACAGCACATCAAGCGAACGGCGCGCTTCTGCTTGCAGCAAGTGTCACTTGCTTCGTTTGGTCTGTTCGATTTAAATCAAAAGGAAATGTGCATTGATTGAATTGCTTGCCCCGGTATTGGCCTCGGTATTGATTGCGACTCAAGAGCCAGTCGTTTTAGAACCAAGTGTGAACGAGCCCCTCGTGTTTACAGTGAGGCATGATGGGAGTCGTGGTGAATCGTTAACTGGAAGAGTCTACGTAAGCATGACCCGTGGCGCGATTCCGCCGTTAAGTGGACCAAGTCCACACAACCCAGAACCATTTTTCGGCATTGATGTTGTTGATTGGATGGCGGGGGACGTACTTCGAATTGACGAACAAGCAGATGCAACAGATACGCCGCCTCACGAGATTGGCGAGGGGCCATGGAAAGCCGTTGCGATTTTTAGGGAAGTGAATGACTCCTCGCGTCTCGCGGTCGAGGGCGGCCTGTACAGCCAGCCGGTCATCATTACTGAGAACCCAAGTAGCGCAGGCGACATGTCGATGCTGCTTGATATCCCTGTTCCAACGAGAGATTGGAAAGAACATAAGAACTTACGACTTGTTCACATGAAAAGCGATTTGCTGAGCAGTGAACTTGGTCGTGAGATCACGCATGGCGCTTGCGTGATTGTCCCAGACGATTACGACCCAAATCGTGCTGAGCCCTATCCAGTCATGTATTGGATTGGTGGGTACGGAAGTGATCATTACGGCGGGCGATTTATGAAGTCGCTCTTTACAGGAACTGATTACGACGACCAGATTTGCAGAGTCGTGTTAAACAGCCAATGTTATAACGGTCACCACTTGTTCGCAGATTCAGCAAACAATGGCTCGCGGCTCACTGCGTTCATGACTGAGTTTCTGCCAACGCTTGAAGAAACATACAACTTAGGAAAATCGGCTGACTTAAGAGCGATTGCGGGACACTCAGAAGGCGGTTGGGCAGCGCTGTGGATGCTCACGCAATACCCCGACATGTTCAGAGGCGTCTGGTCTCTCGTTCCAAGCCCAATCCATTTCAAGCATTTCTTTACGTGTGACATCTACGAAGACAAAGCAAACATGTTTGTCGACAGTGAGGGTGTCAAGCGGCCGATTGCGAGGAACGGACTTACGCCAACAGTTTGGGCTAAGGGCTTGACTGCGCAGGATGATGTCGTGAAAAATGGCGGCATTGTTGGCATGTATGATTGGGTGTTTAGTCCAAAGGGCGACGATGGCCGTGCAAAACATTTGTTCAATCACGAGAGTGGAGAAGTTGACAGTGCGATTGCCGAGGCATGGAAGGCGTATGACATTTTGGAGTTCCTTAAATCAAACTGGGAAACCCTTGCACCAAAGTTACGTGGAAAGATTAACGTCGTTGCAGCGGAATATGACACCTTTTACCTTGAAGGAGGCGTCATCGAGTTAAAAGAGTTTTTTGACGCGCACGATTTTGACGCCCATGTCTACATCAAACCAGACGCCAATCATGGGCATGTGTTTAACACGCAGATGATTCGCCAAATGGACGAGTGGTTTGCACGAACGCTTTCGTTGACGAATCATCAAGCTAAAGAGATGGGGCCACAGCCAGCACCATGACCAAGGAGAGAGCACAACAACTTCCAGAAGGCATTGTTATCGCAATTGAATGTGACGATGAGCGTCTCGATCGCGCGACGCGGCAACTCATGTCAAAAGCGATTACTTGTGTTGAAACGACCGGAGAATTCAAGTTTGTCTTAAGTTCAAGCGAATTGCTTGACCGTCTCTATCAACAACTCATGGTTGACCCTGACCTTAGAGGGATGCCGTGGAATGCAACGCAATTGTGGAAACTGACAAGCGATGATGAAGAAGCATTCCAAACGATTGCATTTCACTCAGGCATGCCGGAAGAAAATGCACATCCAATTGACGCAACAACATTAAGCGAAACTGAAGATGATGTTCATTTTGATTGCGCAGTGATTAGTGTTGAAGATGTCGACCGTGTCACACCAGCGTTTGCTGATAGGTGTTCGATGTTCCTTGTGATTGCCGATGAACGAAAAAAGTTTGTCGCTTCCACAGGGTTGCCAAATCACGAGCAAGTCTTTTGGTTTACATCAACAATCAGTTTGAGTGAAGAAAATCTTTAAGAATTTCAGCGGCAGCAAGTGCGTCACGCATTTTCTTTTTCTGTTTGTGCGTCTTGCCACTCTGTTTGAGATGTTCTTCTGCTGCAGCACTTGTAAGGCGTTCATCCTGAAATTTGATTGGAATATTAGTCGCTCGTTGAAGTTCATCTGCAAATGATTGCGTGAGTTTGCTTCGGTTACTTTCGCTTCCATCCATGTTCAGTGGAAGCCCCATGACGATGCAATCTATTCCATGTTCAGCAATGATGGATTGAAGTTCCTCAATGAGTTGCTTGCCAATCGGGACTTCGAGGACGACGATGGGCTGCACGATTTGAATGACGTCATCCCCAACTGCAAGCCCCGTTCGCTTGTCCCCTAAATCAACTGCAAGGTAATTCATTGAAGTGATGCATCAACGATGGAATGCATTTCCTTGACACGCTGCGCTTCACTCGCAGGGAAGACGAGCGTCGCGTCGGGAGTGTGCACAATAATGAGGTCTTTGCAGCCAATGGTTGTAATCGTATGTTCTTTGTTTGATGAGACAGAGAGCACGTTTTCTGAATCAAGGTGCACTGTTGGGGTATCACTTCGATTGCCATTCGCATCCGCTTCAAGCGTCTCGCCATAGGTTGGCCATGAACCAACATCAAGCCATGTCACGTTCATTGGAACGGTGCAAATCTCGATGGCATCGTCATCTGAGGCGGGCTCCATCATGCCATAGTCAACGCTCACTTTGGGAAGGGTTGGGTAGACTGATTCAATCGCAGACTGTTCTTCTTCACTTCCAAGCGCACTTGCGATTGTTTCGATGCCAGCGTAGTTTTCTGGTTGGACCCGCTTTAACGTTTCTAAGAACGTGCCAGCGTGGAAGATGAACATCCCGCTATTCCAAGCAAAGTTTCCCGACTCTATATATGAGGTCGCGGTTGCTTCGTCTGGTTTCTCGACGAATCGAACGCAAGCATGTGCATGCTCTCCGATCGCAGCACCAAGTTCAACATATCCATACCCAGTTGCTGGATACGTTGGTGTAATGCCAAATGTAACAAATCGATTGTTTGCATCTTCAGCGAGGGAGAACCCAACATCTAGACAGCGAGCGAATTCTTCTTGAGGCGTGATGATGTGGTCTGCGGTGAGTACAGCAAACACAGCGTCTTTATCTTGATGGTGGAGGACTGCTGCGGTAAGCGCAACTGCGTTGAGCGTGTCTCTTCCCATTGGTTCGCCGATGAGGTGTCCGCGTTCGAGGTTGGGGACAGCGTTATAAACTGACGCTTCATGTGAAGCGCCTGCACAAATCCACTGTCTGTCACTTGGGACGATTCCGTCTAACCGGTTGGCAGCAATGCCGAGTAATGAAACACCATCGAATAATGGAATGAGTTGCTTGGGTACTTGACCTCTACTCATTGGCCAGAGCCGCGTTCCACTTCCACCAGCCATAATCATGGCATGTCTCATGTCTTCCCTTTCAACTGGAATGATGCCTGAACAATTTGGTCTGCGGAATCCATGTCGGGCTCGCTTTCAATGACTTTATTGACGAGCAGTCGTGCGTCTTTTCGAGTCTCGCCGAGTTGCATCAACATTTCAATTGCATCGCTGTAGAACGGGGAACCACTCGTTTCGATGACAGATGCTGCGTGTCCAGTGAACGCATCCACTTTGCCGTGGAGCGCTGCGATAATCGTTTCTGCAGACCGTTTGCCAATCTCAGGCAAATCCGTTAGTGAAGAAACATCTCGCTGCGCAATTGCAGTCGCAGTTTCTTGAAACGGTCGAACAAGCGCCCTGAGCGCCTTACGATTTCCAATGCCTTTGACCGTTGTAAACAATTCAAAAAATGCTCGGCTAGTCTCATTTGAAAACCCGATGAGCCGCGGTGCAAAGGAAGTCCCTTGTGATTGGGATTCCATGTAATGAATCGTATGGAACATGACTTCAGAACCAATTTGAGATTGGAGCGTTGGAATGTCAGCTGCAGGCACAAGTAGGGCGTACGTGAGTGCGTCAACTTCAAGTATCGCTTCACACGCTTGCACGTTGATGAGTTTCCCTTTGATTCGCGTAATCACTCTATTAGTCTACCAATGGCCATCCTGTTTCTTCGGCAAATCGTTCTCGTAATGCAGAAGTTATTTCACTGCCGTTCATTGACTCTGGGAATGAAAGGAAATCAAAGAATCGCACGGTGGAATGCGAGCGTTCAAACATTGCATCTTCGATGTCATCATTCGTGGGGGTCCCGTCAACCATCGCAAGGAGCACTTTCGCATTCGTTTTTGCAATCATTGCGCCAGCGCCCTCATTGAAGGGTTGAATCGCAGTTCGCCCGCCCTCAATGCGCCCTTCTGGAAAGAGTCCGATGACGCCGCCCGATTTTAAGTGACGCAGGGCTAAACGGAGCGCCGTGGAATCTTGCCCGTCTCGGTTCACTGGGATCGCTTCAGACAGCTCCCAAACGAGTGAAAGGGAGTCCGCCATGTATTCAGATGCCATCAGCCACCGAATCTTAAACCTGCATTTCGATTGAATCAGCAGGGGGTCTACTGGGCTTTGGTGATTTGCAACCAC
This sequence comes from Phycisphaerae bacterium, assembly GCA_016845245.1. Taxonomy (GTDB): domain Bacteria; phylum Planctomycetota; class Phycisphaerae; order Phycisphaerales; family SM1A02. Next base: position 40,310 of record JAERSY010000006.1, on the reverse strand, counting down.
AACGATAGGACCGGGCTTGATGGATTGAGGGATGATCTCTACACCAACGGCCTTGAGGCGGTGAATGAGGTGCACATATGCTAGATTGAAGTACCAGATGACGGCAGTTTGCCCATCACCCATGACTCGTCTGCCAAGCATTGGAAGGATGATGTGCTGCACAACTGCGATGAGAAGGCACCAAACAACAATAAGGACAGTAATCGCCAACATTCTCTGTATATATCCTAGCCGAGAAGCGATTTGGTCGTTATTCTGCCACAAGTTTGCGCATGCAGACTTCTGAATTCGTATGCCTCGTAGAGATGATATTCAATCGATTCTGATACTCGGCTCTGGACCAATTGTTATTGGTCAAGGATGTGAATTTGATTATTCGGGCACTCAAGCGTGCAAAGCCCTTCAAGAGGAGGGCTATCGTGTTGTGTTGGTGAACTCCAATCCAGCGACGATTATGACGGACCCAGAATTCTCTGATCGAACCTATATTGAACCAATCACGCCTGATGCCGTCAGGCGTGTTTTACAAAAAGAGATTGATGCAGGGCATCCCATCGATGCGCTCCTTCCGACATTGGGCGGTCAAACAGCACTCAATTGTGCGTGTGAACTTGATGAGATTGGAACCTTAGAAGAGTTTGGTGTTGAAATGATTGGGGCATCTCGCGATGTCATTTTCAAAGCAGAAGATCGTGAGGCATTCAGGCAAGTCGTTGAACGCACTGGGTTGTCCCAAGCGCGAAGTGAGACGGTCTCGACAATGGAAGAGGCAAACGCCTTCCTTGAAGAGATTGGGTTGCCTGCGATTATTAGGCCAGCATTTACGCTTGGCGGAACCGGTGGCGGCATTGCATACAACAGAGACGAGTTTGAAGAAATTGTGAAACGCGGTATCGATGCCTCTCGCATTAACCAAGTCTTGATAGATAAATCCCTGCTCGGCTGGAAAGAGTATGAACTCGAAGTTGTGCGGGACAAAAACGACAACTGCGTCATTGTGTGCGGTATTGAAAACATCGACGCAATGGGCGTTCATACAGGCGACTCAATTACAGTTGCGCCGATTCAAACATTGACTGACAAGGAATATCAGCGAATGCGAGATGGCGCGATTGCCATCATGCGTGAAGTTGGTGTTGACACAGGCGGCTCTAACGTTCAGTTCGCTGTGAATCCTGCGGATGGCGACCTCGTCGTGATTGAAATGAATCCGCGTGTTTCACGCAGTTCAGCACTTGCATCAAAAGCAACCGGATTCCCCATTGCTCGAATTGCAGCGAAACTTGCAGTCGGTTACACGCTTGATGAACTTAGAAATGACATCACGCAAACAACGTCGGCTTGTTTTGAACCGTCCATCGATTACGTCGTGACAAAAATGCCACGCTGGACGTTTGAAAAGTTTCCAGAAGCGAATGAAACACTCACGACGCAGATGAAGTCTGTTGGTGAAGCGATGAGCATTGGTCGAACGTTTAAAGAGAGTTTTCAAAAAGCGATTCGTTCAATGGAAGTCAAACGCTTTGGCTACGGTCTTGATAAAAATGACTTATGGCTTCGCTCGACTCGTCAAGATGAAGATGCTGAATGGCCCATCGACGAAGACACGATGATTCGTAAGCTCACTGTGCCAAGTCAAGGACGCATGTATTACATCAGGTATGCGATGAAGTGCGGGTATTCCGTAGAACGGCTTCATGAGCTCACAATGATTGATCCGTGGTTCCTTGACCAAATGAAACAACTTGTTGAGTTTGAAGATGAATTGTGTGCAATCGATACACTTGAAGAGATGTCCGCATCACTCATGGCGAGGGCAAAAGAACTCGGTTTTTCAGACCCGCAACTTGCATATCTCTACTTTGGGGTTGTTTCAACAGAGTCAATTCTAAAAGTAAGAGCGTTCCGTAAGTCGCTCAAGATTGAACCCGTCTACAAACTTGTTGATACTTGTGCAGCAGAGTTTGAAGCCGCAACACCATATTACTATTCAACGTACGAACAACCGCTGTACGCAGTTGATGGGTCGTCTTACGTCGATGATGAAGTGCGAATCACTGACGAACAGAAACTCGTCATCCTTGGTGGTGGACCAAACCGAATCGGTCAGGGCATTGAGTTTGACTACTGTTGTTGCCAAGCGTCGTTTGCCGCAAAAGAGATGGGCTTTGAGTCCGTAATGGTCAATTCAAATCCTGAAACTGTGAGTACAGATTTCGACACAAGTGATTTGCTCTTCTTTGAACCACTGACGCTCGAAGATACATTGAATATTTTGGAGCGACTCAATGGTGGTGGGATTGATACTCAAACGCGAACGGGTAATGTCGTTGGCGTCATTGTTCAGTTTGGCGGACAAACGCCACTAAATCTTGCGCATGGTCTTGCGAAAGCTGGCGTCCCCATCGTTGGTACAGGTCTAGAAGCCATCGATTTGGCTGAGGACCGCGACAGATTTAAAGCGATGCTTGATGAACTTGGGCTGAAACAGCCAGAGAACGGCATTGCGTATTCGCTTGAACAAGCAGTCGACATTGCAAGCGGCATTGGGTATCCAGTATTGGTGCGTCCAAGTTATGTTTTGGGCGGCCGAGGCATGGAAATTTGTAATGATGAAGACGCGCTTCGGTATTACATGCAAACTGCAGTAGACGTTTCTGATTTGTCAGACGCACCTGTGCTGATTGACCGCTTCCTATCAGAAGCAATTGAAGTTGATGTGGATGTTGTCGCAGACTTTGTGCCACATGAGGAAACCTCTTCTTCCCAAATGGACATTGCTCAAGACGCGCCGCAAGCCATTGTGTGCGGCGTCATGGAACACATCGAACAAGCGGGGATTCACAGTGGCGATAGCTCGTGCGTGCTGCCACCATACTCACTTCCGAAGTCTATCGTTGATGAACTCAAACGACAAGCGTGCGCGATGGCAGAGCGGTTGCAAGTTCGCGGTTTAATGAATGTTCAATTCGCGGTGAAGGACGAACAAGTCTACGTGATTGAAGTCAACCCAAGGGCTTCACGAACGGTGCCATTTGTCGCAAAGGCGAAAGGCATTGGGTGGTCAAACATCGCTGCGAAAGTCATGATGGGTGCATCGCTCTCATCACTTGGCGTTCGTGAAGTCTCCGAGACTGGTTTCTTCGCAGTGAAAGAGCCCGCATTCCCATTTGAAAAGTTCCCTGGTGTTGATGTCGTGCTTGGGCCTGAAATGCGTTCAACAGGTGAAGTCATGGGCATGGACCTCTCACTTCCAATTGCACTTGCAAAGGCAAAGATGTCAGTGAGCCGTTCGCTTCCAACCTCTGGTCAAGTGTTCTTGTCCGTTCGTGAGAGCGATAAGGAACATGCGATTCCGGTTGCTCGCGCCCTCGTATCAATGGGCTTTGAAGTCTTCACCACAAGCGGAACACATCAACTTCTCAAGATGCAAAGTGTTGACACGACGCTCATCCGTAAAATTTCAGAAGGTGCGAGACCAAACATTCTCGACAAAATCGCCAATGGCGAAATTGACCTCATCATCAACACGCCAACACGAACTGGTGCTCAAACAGACGAAGGCCAAATCAGAGCGACCGCTGTTGAAGCGAGAATTCCAATGTTGACAACCATTACAGGCGCGAAGGCAGCCGTCGCTGCAATCGAAGCGCTTCGTGGAGGCACTTGGTCAGTTTCTGCACTTCAGGATTACTTCGGAACATTGAGTGAATGTGAAGAAAAGTCCGCCCCATCGACTGTATAATTTCGACCTATGCCTGAGTGGCTCCCATCATTCTTAACACCGCAAGTCATCACTTCTGTGATTGTGATTTTGCTCATCTTGCACCTTGCACTTGGAGCTGCAGCGTACCTCATTTTGCTCGAACGCAAGGTGTGTGCGTGGGTTCAAGATCGCATCGGTCCAAACCGTGTGGGATTCCAAGGGTTGTTGCAGCCCATTGCTGATGGTGTCAAGTTGTTCTTTAAAGAGGACTTCATGCCAAAGGGTGTCGACAAAGGTCTCTTTGTGCTTGCGCCTGCTTTTACAGTGATTCCTGCGATGATTGGCTTTCTCGTTATTCCATGGGCTGGTGGGCTTGTCCTTGCAAGCGGCGACACCGTCTCAATCATGGGGGCGAATATTAACATTGGTGTTGTCTACCTCATCGCGACCGGCTCGCTCGGCGTGTATGGCGTTGGTGTTGGTGGTTGGGCATCTAACAACAAGTACTCATTTATTGGTGGATTACGAGCAAGTGCTCAAATCATTAGTTATGAGATTCCCATGGGACTCTGTTTGTTGTGCGTTATTCTTGCATCAGGAACATTGCTTCCTGAAACAATCGTCGCTCAACAACTTGGTGGTCAGTGGAACATTGTGCAGCAACCACTTGTTGCCATTTTGTTTTACATTTGCTTGCTTGCTGAAGCAAACAGAGCGCCATTTGACCTCGCTGAAGCAGAGCAAGAATTGATTGGTGGCTGGCATACAGAGTATTCATCGATGCGGTGGGCGCTCTTCTTCATGGGCGAGTACATTCACCTCTTTGTTGGCTCAGCATTCTTTGTCACGCTCTTCCTTGGTGGGTGGTCGATCAATCCAGTGACTGGATGGGATTTGCCTGCGACTGGTTCAATCTTCATGATTCTGTTGCAGTTTGGCATTGTGCTTGGCAAAGTGTTCTTGCTGATCTTCCTTGCAATGATGGTTCGGTGGACGCTGCCACGATTTAGGTTTGACCAACTCATGCGACTTGCGTGGGAAGGCATGATTCCTACCTCACTGTTACTCGTGTTAGTCGTTTCAATCTATGTATACCTTGGGTACACCGATTATCTTTGGACGGGTTCAATCATCGCGCTTGCCATCATGGCGATTGCACGACCGCTCTTGCCAACGAGTGATACGAATAAGAAGGTTGAGCTCATCGGCAGCCGGTTTAGTGCGCCGACTCAGGAGATGGCAACAAAATAAACATGGGACGGCTGTGCGAACAGTTTGGTGGATTCTTGATGGCCATCAAGCTCTATGTGACATGCAAAGGGAAGCAATCAAAGGGCAGTTATCTTTCGTGGCGAAAAGAGACGGCGTTTGGTAAGGACGGTGAGTTTTCGTTGAGTAATGACCAGCGGCGGAAAGCGATGCGTGACTGGTCAGTGTGGGCACTGCGAAGCGAGCGGAAACGCAAGCGGCGTACGTAAGTTCTCAACTTTCCACAAATGCACGGGTGACATGGTGTCGTCAATACGGCGATTACGATTGTGTCCATGGTTCAAACAAAAAGAATGTATCGTTGCCAGTCGTGCGAGGAAACATATGTTTCGTGGTCAGGGCTGTGCTCCGCCTGCGGTGAATGGGACACAATAAAGGAGTGCGTCGTATCGCGGAACAAGTTTGGAACGCGGAGTGAGCGTGTTGCAAGTGAGCTGTCGACCGAGGTCTTGCAAATTGCTGAGATTCAGTCGCCAAACGTAAAGCGGCTCGAGACTGGAATAAGTGAACTTGACAATGTGCTTGGGGGCGGACTTGTGAAGGGGTCAGTTGTACTCATCGGCGGTGACCCCGGCATTGGGAAGTCTACGCTGATGATGCAGTTATCCATGGCAATTGCTGAAGAAGAACACTGCGTCATCTACGCAACGAGCGAAGAATCTGCATATCAATCGAAAATGAGAGCCGTTCGCTTAAATAGCGATGTTGAAAAAGCGTGTTCTAAGTTGTACATCATTGCGGATACGAACCTTGACAACATCGAGCAGGCGGTTGAAACACATGAGCCATCAATGCTCATTATTGATTCAATCCAGATGTTGCATCAATCGTCAGTTGAGAAACCAATTGGAAGCACGTCGCAAATCCAGCAATGCTGCATGTCGCTCATTCATCTTGCGCGCGAGCGGGGCATATGTGTTTGTATTGTTGGGCATATGACTAAAGAAGGTTTGGTTGCAGGCCCACGCATGCTCGAGCACATGGTTGATGTCGTACTTTCCTTTGAGGGGGATAGGCATGATGCGCTGCGCGGGCTCCGGTCCATTAAGAACCGTTTTGGCACGACGCTTGAGATTGGATTGTTTGAGATGACGGCGAAAGGATTACACAATGTTGATGATGTTGCATCCTTTCTATTACAAGAGGAGCACGAGGGCTTAGGTTCTATTGTGTGTCCGGTGATGCATGGGTCACGTTGTTTGCTTGTTGAAGTACAAGCGCTCACTGCGGGAACGTTGTTCGGGCAAGCTCGCAGAAGGGCAACCGGATTTGATAGCTCACGCCTCACGCGGCTAACGGCAGTGCTCGAGCAACATGCGGGCCTCGAGTTTGTTGATCAAGATGTATACGCAAATATTGTTGGCGGGTTACAAATTCGGGAGCCAGCAACAGATTTAGCGATTTGTTGTGCGATTATCTGTGCTCGTCTAAATATGAGTTTGCCGCGAAGCGTCGCGATGTATGGCGAAATTGGGCTTGATGGGAGGGTCAGAAACGTCCCGCATAGGGAACAGCGGGTAAAACAGATCGTAAAAAGAGGTTTCTCACAAAACATAGTTCCGATAACTCGTAACGAGGGCGGCGACAAAAACCTCACTTACGTTGCTTCAGTGGGCGATCTGGTGACCTTTATTCAGAAAAATGGGATTTCAATACCATCAAATAACAGGTTATCGGACGGAGAAAAATCGGGTTTTAATGGAAGTGTTTAAGTTGTTTATTTACAGCAAGTTAAGGTCAAAAAATTGCAAAATGACACCTTTTTTTACATGTTTTCCGCGGGAGGTATAGCCAAATCTTGTGGATTGGGTACTATCCCGCCTTCAACTTTTCGGTTCCTGTGAACCGATAGGGAACAATCGTCCGTTCCAGTCGTGTTGACTGGAGTATTGCGGACGGGTGGATGGTTAGGACGTCTAAGCCACGGGAGTCGGCATTGGCGTTCGATAATTTAGGAGAGTTGACAATGAGTCACCTTTACCTTCTCGGCGTCGCAACACTGACGCTTACTAGTGCTGGCTTTGCCGGTAGCGACACGAACGCTGACCTGCAAGCTCGCCTCGATGCTGCTGAAGCTCGAATCTCAGAACTTTCAGCTGCAACAAACGCAAACTGGCTAAACGATGCTCGTGCAGACGAAATTCGTGGCCTCGTACATGACGTTCTCGCTGACGCTGACACACGTGCATCACTTCAAGGTTCCGGCGCTACTGCTGGTTACAATGGTGGTTTCACAGTTGGCAGTGCAGACGGCAACTGGTCCATGACTATTAATGGACTTCTTCAAACTCGTTGGACAAACGTTGATAACGACGCTGCTGCTGACGAAACTTGGGGTTTCACTAACAACCGTAGTTGGTTGAACTTCTCAGGTACTATTGCTGGTGATTACGGTTATGACGTTCGTCACGACCTTGGCACAGCAACTGCAAATCCTAACGGCAACAATGGTGACTGGGCAAATGGCTCACTTACAATTGGTGATGGTTGGGATCTCACAATGGGTTCATTCAAAATGGCTTCAAGCCGTGAAGCACTCATCGGTGACGAAAACCAAATGGCTCTAGACCGCCGTGCGAACGGTTTTGTTGGTGCTCAAGCGGTTTACAACGTAGGCCAAGGTGTTTCACTTGATTACTCAAGCGATGACCTCGGAGTTACTATTCAAGTTGTAGATAATGCTGGCGTAGCTAGCGCTGCAGCAAACAACAGTTCATACTCATACAACGTTCGCGTTGAATACCTTGCAAGTGGTTCATGGGGTCAATTTGACCAATTCCACAGCGCTGAAGGTGGAGCTGCTGGTACACTTGTTGGTTTCTCATACACTGGCAATGACAACGGTAACGCTGCTGCTGGTGGTACTTCAGACCAAAATCTTTGGAACCTTGATGTTCAAATGCAATGGGGCGGTTCAGCTCTCTACGTTTCATACACTGATGGTTCAGACGGTCTAGCTGCTGCTAACGACTTCAACCAAACTCAAATCATGTACTCCATGGATATGGGTGATAACTGGGAAGTCTACGCTCGTTGGACTGACAATGATGGCGATGCTGGTTCAATGACTAGCGTTGGTGTCAACAACTACCTCGCTGGTCAAAATGCGAAGTGGACTACAGAGCTCACTATGGATGACCGTGCAGCAGGTGCTGCTAGCGATGTTACAACAATCGCTACACAACTTCAGTTCTACTTCTAATTTTTAGAAGTTAAACCGAAGGTCATTAATTTGACATTCAACTCCCTGGCCTTTTGGTCAGGGAGTTTTTTTATGCCCTTGAAGTTGAACTGAATGCTTCACTTCAGTTCTACTTCTAATTTTTAGAAGTTAAACCGAAGGTCATTAATTTGACATTCACCGGCTGGTCGAAAGACCAGCCGGTTTTTTTGTGGGCGTAGGGGATTGCCACAGAGGCACTATTTCTACTCCGTGCCTCTGCGTCTCCGTGGTACAGCGATTCCACCGTATGCGTACGTTTTAGGAGCAGACACCCTTGATTTGTTGTGTGTGATAGAATGATTTTGTCGAAAGACAGAAAAGGTCTACGGATGGATCAACGCCTTAAGCGATGGATTGCGACGGCACTCTCTTACATTATTGTGAGTGTTGGGCTTTCTTACGGTGAGAGTAACACCGACTACACGCAGCAACTTGAGCAACTTCAACAAGAACTGACTGAGGCAACGGCGGCAAACGATGCGGTTCGTTCTGCACTTGATGATGCACTTTCTGAGTATCACAATGAGGATGCGAAAGACGAAGCTCGAAGCCAACTACTCACGCAGATTGTTCAAGGCGTTTTAGACGACGCAGACACACGCTTCAATCATCAAGGGGGGCACTCGATGATTGGCTGGAACGATGGGTTCCAAATGCGTAGCGCAGATGGCAGGTTTTCCCTAAAAATTGGTGGCCTCGTCGAGTCCCGCTATTTCACTCGTTGGCAAGGTGTAAGACCAACCAACTCAAGCGCGCAGACATATGACCAATGGCGATACAGTTTTAGTCAACCGAGGACTGAACTCAACTTTCGTGGCCATGTGCACAATAAATCACTTGAGTATTACCTCGCGACTGGCTGGGGTCGATTTGATCCAACAAACCTTACGAACAACGGCAACTTTATGACCTTCCGCTTATGGGAAGCGTGGTTGAAGTTTAGATTCACACAGGATTTTAGTATGAAGTTGGGCTCATTTGAACTTCCTTTTACCAGAGAGTCGCTCGTTCGGACACAACATCAGCTTGCGGTAGACAAGTCGCTCCTCGATTATCGATTTGGACTAGGTCCAACGACCGGTGTTGAGTGGACGTGGTCTTCGCCTGAAAGTCGATACAAACTCATGCTTTCAAATGGTTCAGGTGCATTCTTCTTTTACCCCATTTGGGCTGCTCAAGATGCATCCCCCCCACTTGCAGCGTTATCAAAAGATTCAGCGTATTCATTTACGATGCGAAAGGAATGGAAACTGTTAGGCGACTGGGATCAGTTCAATCAGTTTACATCTCCGCCCGGCAGTGAGCGAGGGATGCTTGTGGGACTTGCATGGCACCGCCAAAATACGGAACTCGATGACCCAAGGCCACTGAGTGAACTTGATGACCGGCAAGTCTTCTGGAGTGTCACTGGCGATGTTTCGATGCAATATGATGGTGCATCCCTGTTCGCAGCGATGACGTATACTCGCCTCACTGACTTTACGCCCCTCGTTCCAAATGTTAATTTCATCGCATTTGTACTTCAGGGAAGTTCGTACATCACAAATCAAACTGAGTTGTATGCAAGATATGAAACGGGAAGCGGCGACCAGCCCGGTCTAGGAGACAGTGAGCTTCAACTGCTCACAGTAGGAGTGAATCACTATCTAGACGGTCAAGACTTAAAGTTCAGCGCAGACATTGGTTTCAGTATTGGAGAGATCAATTCATTATTTGCAAACACCCAAGCTGGCTGGCACTCCGATACGTCAAAAGACGATCAGGTGTTGTTGAGAACCCAACTGCAATTTATGTTTTAAGGTCACAATGTTTAAAAGAGTCCAACCACATTTACATATTGCCTTACTCATCATGAGCGTGATGGTTCCTGCGGAGTTCCTGGGTGCACATACAAATGACATTCAGAAGCAAATCGACGCACTCAGGCAACAAGTACTTGAAGTTCAGCAGAATACGGATTCGATGCGTAGCGAACTTGATGAGTTGAAAGCAAATCAACAAGATTGGATTACTGAAGAACGCGCAGCTGACTTAAGAGTGCTGGTCAAGGACTTGCTTGACGACGCAGACGCACGCTCTTCACTTGTCGGTGATGGTTTATTAGGTGGTTGGTCAGATGGTTTCTTTATCGCAAGTAGTGATGGGCGATTCCGATTAAACATCGGAGGACTCGTACAAGAGCGGTACATTCAAAGTTACCTCCGAGTGGGAACTGGGTTCTCGTGGGACAGGTGGCGAGGTGGCATGGAAAACAGCAGGACGCGGCTCAATTTGAGCGGGCACTTGTTTGACCAAGACCTCACCTTTCTTTTCCAACCGGGTTTTGGATGGCTCGATCCAAATGCAATTTCTAACTCGCCACTTCTTCGTATCGGTGCTCGGTATTGGGATGCATGGCTGAAATACAAAATTAACGACGAGTGGTCAGCGAAACTCGGCGTTTTTATGCTTCCATTTACAAGGGAGTCACTCGTATCTGATGCAAGGCAACTTGCGGTAGACCGTTCTCTGATGGATTACAGGGTCGGGCTTGCGAGGTCACAAGGCGTCCAATTCACATGGCTCATGGACAATATGCGATTGTTTGTTTCAACCTCAAATGGTGGCCTGACGATGCGTGGCAATCAAGCAGGGAACACCAATCCAACACCACCATGGGCAGGGCTCGGACAAGATTCAGATTGGTCTATGACTGCACGCGCAGAGTTCCTCCTTGAGGGGGACTGGCAACAATTCAATCAGTTTACTTCACCACCTGGAAGCCATCGGGCGCAAATGGTTGGAATTGCAATGCATTCCCAAAATGAAGAAAGGCTTGGTGGAGGCGCCGGCAAAATCGACTCTGTGGGCATTACTGCAGACTTGTCGATGAATTTTGATGGGGCATCATTCTATGCTTCAGGAACATTTCACAACATCAAGGGATTTAACAGCTCAGTTCAGAATACAGATATGATTGCGTATATCGTGCAGGGAAGCAAATACGTTTCAGATACAACTGAGTTGTTTATGCGATTTGAAGGTGGTGGCATCATGCAAGATGAGATGGGTGGGGCAACCATTCAAATCTTGACGAGCGGAGCAAACTGGTATCTTGAAGGGCAACAACTCAAAGTCACCAGTGACTTCGGATGGAACTTTGGTGAGCTGCAAGGAATCTTCACAAACCAAATGCTTGGCTGGCGGGGATCACCAAATCGGAATGGAGAGTGGGTCTTTAGAACACAACTACAGGTCGAGTTCTAAACTCACTTCAATCGAGGCAATTTAATAGATGTTGACGGTGCTCACGCCTTCTGCGAGCACTTCATACACTTCAGCCACATCGCCGCTGTGCATCCGTACGCAGCCCATTGACGCATCCTTGCCAATCGTATCTGGCTCGATGGTTCCATGAATGCCAAGACCTGAGAGGTCCTTGGTACGCTCTTCAATGCCCTCTAAGCCAATCCAACGCTCTCCGATGGGGTTGGCAGGGTCATCTGCAGCAAAAAACGCTCTGGTGCGAGGATTGACCCAAGTTGGGTTAATCAGTTTTGAGTTTCGGCGGACTTTGAATGAGCCAATAGGGGTTGAATTGTATTCACCTAGCCCAACGCGGTATGATCGAACGAAGACTTGATTTGCACCTTCGCCCAAGTAAAGGTCAATGCGGTATGACTTTTTATCTACTTCAGCATGAAAGGGCCCTGTCACAAGTTTGAGGTTCTGGCCCGGTCTGATTGCAGAAGCGCTTTTGATATTGTTGATTCGTTGGATGAATCGCCAGTCGACTTGAACTCCCATTTTCTTCACGATGCCGCTAAGCGTATCTCCGCCCTGCACGATGTACTCGATTGAGTAGGGGTCACCATCCATCACTTCAGGTGAGAAGACCATTCGGTCATTGATATCTGTGAGTACGCCACGCGCTTGTGCAATTTCAGACTCAGAGAGTCGACCGCTTTGGAGTGCGTTTGATAACGCGCGTCTTGCATCAACTACATGATTTTGATCAATGAGGTTGAGCCCTTCTTCAAGATTTGCCGAAACAGTCGTTGCAAGTGGAATAGGCTTAATCAAAAGTTCCTCTTCAACTGGTGCGATGGGTTCTTCTTCAACAACTGCAACAGTGACTGGCTCTTCCTTGATGGGCTCTTCCTGAACAATTGCCTCAGATGGGGGAGTGAAATCAACAATCTCAGGGACTGTTGGCATTTCTTGTGAAGGTAATGTCACTTCACTAAGGTTGTTCTCAGTATCACTGACTACAACTGTTTCAGTTTCAGTTGAATCGCCTGATGGCCACACGAGATAGGTGACATATGCACCAGCGCCAACGAGAAGAAGCCATGAAATGGCACTTCGTTTCCGTCTCCTTCTGTACATATTCCCGCCACGTACTGATGAATAACCGCCTTGACTTGGTAATACCATGCTTGGAATTGTAAGGCAATTGGTCGATGAAATGGGAGAAACTTAAACGTAAGTTTGGGTGGGAGTGATGACTGCAGTCATTCGAACGTCGTGTGACTCTTCGGGCAATGCACTCACGATTTGTTCATCGAAACAGACGCCAAGGATAATAGGCGGGGCAAACGTTGAAAGAAACTTGTCGTAGTAACCACCGCCTCTTCCAAGTCTTACGCCATCAGTTGTAAACGCAATGCCGGGCACGATGACGACCTCGATTGTGTCGTGTGGTACAGGTGAGAATCGGGCGGGCGTATGAATGCCATGTTGATCCAAAGTCAACTCTGCCTTGTTTAAACCCGTAAGTAGTCCCGCTTTCATCGTTTGAGCATCCCAGTCAACAACAGGTACGCAGACGACCCTCGATTCATCAATCCAGTGTTGGATGAGTGTGCATAAATCGATCTCGCCTGCGATGGGTAAGTTGACCATCACTGTATCTGCATAGGCAACACTCGCGATGGCGTTCAGTCGTTCGGCTACTTGTTCGCCAGCGTTGAGACACGCTTGGGCTGTTTTCTCTTTAAGTACTGCCTGCATGTCAGCACGGATGTCGTGTTTTATGTTGGTCATCGGTCGTGTTTTTAGATTGTAAACCGATGGTTTGGCTCCGATAAACATGAAAGGAATGTTTTTCAGGTGACGGGTGTGAATTTGTGGTGTATGCTTCCATCACATGTGTGGAATTGTCGCATACATCGGTCTTAAACCAACGAAGGAATTGCTCATCGAAGGGCTTAAGCGCTTAGAGTATCGTGGATACGATTCTGCTGGGATTGCCATCATCAATGGCGGTATCCACGTCGCTCGAACGATTGGTAGGGTGAGTGGCCTAGAAGAGAAGGTTGCAAACGATGCTGCATTTGAAGGGACTGTAGGCATTGCACACACGCGGTGGGCAACACACGGTAAGCCGTCCGAGGAAAATGCACACCCACACAGTGATGACGCTTCGGCTGGACATGGCATCAAAGTGGTGCATAACGGCATCATCGAAAACTACGCGACGTTAAAAACATACCTTAAGGATAAGGGGCATACGTTCAAAAGCGACACGGACACTGAAGTGCTCGCACATTTGATTGGCGAGATGTATGACGGTGATCTGGAGAAGGCGGTACAGACCGCACTGAAAGAGGTTTCTGGTGCATACGCCATTGCTGTGATTTGTGAAAAGGAACCAGATGTCCTTGTTGTTGCTCGTAAGGGCTCTCCACTCATTGTTGGAGTTGGCAGCGATGAATATGTTGTTGCATCTGATTCAAGCGCAATTGTTGCTCACACGACCCAAGCGTTTCACTTAGATGATGAAACAGTTGCACGATTGACTCGTGATTCTTTCCGGACCACAACCATTGATAACGTTGAACTCACACCCGAGATTCGAGAACTTGAGTTTTCACTTGAGCAGATTGAACTTGGAGAGTTTGAACACTTCATGCTCAAAGAGATTTATGAGCAGCCGCTCACGCTCTCAACTTGCATGAAGGGTCGTGTTGATGCAACGAGCGGTCAAGTCATTCTTGGCGGTGTTGCACAATTCGCAGATCAACTTGCCAAAGGGAAACGCATATTGTTGCTCGGGCAGGGGACTGCATTGCATGCGGCGATGATTGGTGAATACTTGATGGAATCGCTCGCCGGCATTCCCGCAGAAGTTGAATACGCAAGTGAGTTCCGTTACCGAAATCCAATTGTCGAAGAAGGAACGATTGCTGTTGCCATCAGCCAATCTGGTGAAACAGCAGACACACTTGCAGCGGTTCAGGAAGCAAAACGCCGCGGCGCGCTTTCACTTGGGGCGGTGAATGTTGTCGGTTCAACAATCGCAAGAGAAACAGACGCGGGCATCTACCTAAGGGTTGGTCCAGAGATTGGTGTTGCCTCAACAAAAGCATTTATTGGCCAAGTTGCCGTGCTCACAATGCTTGCGGGGTACATCGGCAGACGACGTCACCTTGCAAAAGAGGAAATGAGCAACCTGCTCTCCCACCTCGAATCAATGCCAAGGCATATCGAAACAGTGCTCGGCGAATCAGAACATATTCTCAATGTGACCAAAGGCGTTGTCAAACATGACAATTGGCTCTTCTTGGGGCGAGGGTTAAATTATCCTGTCGCACTTGAAGGCGCATTAAAACTCAAAGAAATTAGTTACATTCACGCGGAGGGTATGCCAGCTGCGGAGATGAAGCACGGGCCCATTGCACTCATTGATGAGGGGATGCCTGTTGTGTTTATTGCGACGCGTGGCAGTCAATACGAAAAGGTCATTGGCAACATCGAAGAAGTGAACTCTCGCGGCGGACACGTCATCGCAGTTGCGACTGAAGGCGATACGAACATTACCGCTCATTGCAAAGATGTCATCTACGTGCCTGATGTACCCGAAGCATTGCAGCCGCTAATCACCGTGGTTCCGCTTCAACTCCTTGCGTATCATGCAGCGGTACTGCGCGGCAAAGATGTTGATAAGCCAAGGAACCTTGCAAAATCTGTCACGGTGGAATAGCGTGTAGCGATGCCAATTGCATCAACGAAAAATTGGGTATGTAAAAACGTCACAATTGATTTGTTTCAACCGCTACTCGTTGGCATTCTCAATGTCACGCCAGACAGTTTTAGTGATGGTGGTCAATTCCTCGATCCAGACGTGTCCTTGCAACATGCCTTAACGCTCATTAGCGATGGCGCTGGAATGATTGATGTCGGTGGTGAATCGACTCGTCCGGGTGCTCGCCGCGTGAGCGCTGACGAGCAGATCGAGCGAGTCGTACCTGTTATTGAACGAATCCGCAGCGAATCGGATATCCCAATCTCGATAGACACGACGATTGCAAAAGTTGCCAAACACGCAATTGAAGCGGGGGCAAATGTCATTAATGATGTTGCTGCGGGGAGTGAAGATGAGGCAATGTTTTCGCTTGCGAGCGAAACGGGTGTAGGTCTTGTGCTTATGCATAGGCGACTGCCGCCCGAGCAAGATGTCTACTCGCATGAATATCAAGATGAGCTCGATGGTGGCAACATCGTTGCAGATGTGTGTACTTGGTTGCTCGCCCGCGTGCAGGCAGCACGCGAGTGCGGCGTGCTTCCTGAACAGATTGCACTTGACCCCGGCCTCGGATTTGGCAAATCGGTTGAGCAAAACTGGCAAATTGTGCACCAAACCGAGCAATTCGTTCGGCTTGGGTTTCCCGTTTATATGGGTGCTAGTCGTAAGAGTTTTATTGGGGCAACCTACAATATTGAAGAACCCAGTGAGCGTGATGAGGCATCGGTAGAGGTTGCTAAGCGAATGGCATTACAAAGCGCACATATTTTCCGTGTACACAATGTCAAGATGCACAGTGAATTGCTACAATCTCCCCCTCACAAATCAAACACATAGGAGATAGAGTTGTGGCCCTAGAATTTACAGATGACAATTTTCAAAACGAAGTGTTAGATGCTGACCAGCCAGTATTGGTTGATTTTTGGGCAGAGTGGTGTGGTCCATGCCGCATGCTTGCTCCAGTGATTGATGAACTTGCTACAGAGTTTGATGGCAAAGCAAAAATCGGAAAAGTCGACATCGATTCAAACCGAGATGCTGCTGTCAATTATGGGATCCAATCAATTCCGAGCGTCATCATTTTTAAGAACGGTGAAGTCGTCAATAAGTTTGTTGGCATCTCTCCAAAGGAAGAACTTACCGCCGCTCTTGAAGCTGCAATGTAAAGAATTATAGGGGCCGTAGCTCAGTTGGGAGAGCGCTTGCATGGCATGCAAGAGGTCGTCGGTTCAAGCCCGATCGGCTCCACTTGATGCTTGACTTGGCAGACTTCGTCTGCCGTCAACCATCTGCATGGATCCGCAAGCCGTCGCAAGCGACGGCTTTGTGCTTCCTTCGGAATCACTCGTGCTTTCCAGGGTGCGCATTGGCTCTCGGCCAATGCGGACGCAAGCCCGATCGGCTCCACTTGATGCTTGACTTGGCAGACTTCGTCTGCCGTCAACCATCTGCATGGATCCGCAAGCCGTCGCAAGCGACGGCTTTGTGCTTCCTTCGTAATCACGCTGCATCAGCGAACAAAAACAAATTTCACTAGACTAGGTGGAATGGCAACAGCAAAAATCATGGCAGGAAGCCCAATGGCAAACAAGTCGCTCTACAGAGCGATTCGGTTCATGGTTCATGACGCTTCAATCTTCATTGAACTTGAGTGTGGCAAGCGCCTCCTCATCTTGCGAGAGATTGAGATTGACCGCGCCCGCCAGAAAGCAAATGTCGATGAAGTGTTCGGGTATACCGATTTCATTCCTGAAGGCGGGCTCTCGGGCGACAGGGACACAGGTGCCGCTCAATCAGCCGCAGAATGCTTGAGGCGAAACGATGTCACAACTGTGGTTGCCGATCGAACGCTCCCGTTGTTGTACGGTGATGCATTGAAGAACGCAGGCATTGAGGTGACTCTTGACCCAACATTTGGTGTGATTGACCGCAGGGTCAAAGATGCCCAAGAGATTGAATGGTTAAAACACGCCCAGCAAGTCACTGAGAACGTGATGCAGATGGCTTGTGAAACGGTCGGTAAGGCCGACGCTGATGGCCAAGGTTGCCTTCTTCATGATGGACAGCCGCTGACAAGTGAACGCTTGCGGCACATGATTGATTTGTTCCTGCTTGAGCGAGACTTTGAGAATGTCCCATCAATTGTCGCTGGCGGGTCAGATGGTGGCGATTGCCATCATCTCGGGGCGGGTCAATTGATGACCGCCCAGCCAGTCATTATTGACATTTTTCCGATGGATAAGAAGACCTTGTACAACGGCGATTGCACTCGCACAGTTGTGCATGGGGAAATTCCAGATGAAGTCAAAAACATGCATAAAGCGGTTGTTGAGGCAAAACATGCATCAACTGCTTTAGTCAAAGCAGGTGTGACTGGAGAGACGATTCATCTCGAGACGCTTAGAGTGCTTGAAGGAGCTGGCTATCACGATGGCTTACCGCCTGCTGATGCGGAGGCAACATATTGCAGTATTCCGCATGGCACAGGGCATGGCATCGGACTTGATGTTCATGAACCGCCACTACTTGACCGCAATGGTCACCCCCTGCTAGCGGGTGACGTCATTACGGTTGAACCCGGGCTGTACTGCCACGCGATTGGTGGCGTTCGCGTTGAAGACATGGTGCTCGTCACTGCGGACGGCTCAGAGAATTTCAACACATTGCATGAAGGGTTGACATGGTGCTAATCGCAATTTCGCTTCTATTATCGTTTGCCCCAGCACCAGATGAAGCGTTTGAAAAGGTCAAAGTTCCAGAGGGATACACTAAACAGCTCATCGCATCCGAACCAGATGTGATGGATGTTGTTGCGTTCTGTTTTGATGACGAAGGGAACATTTACGTCGCGGAATCGTTCAGGCAAGAAAATGCAGTGCCTGACAATCGGTCAAGTCCCTTTTGGCTTCTCGATGACATTCAAAGCCAGAACAATGAAGACCGATTACGAATGTATGAGTATTGGGCAGACCAACGCAAAAATGGCATGGCGTTTTACTCCGAGTTTGAAGAACGAGTTCGCAAACTCGAAGATCGTGATGGGGATGGCGTGTTTGAAACATCGATTGTCTTCGCAGATGGTTTTAACCATCCGCTTGATGGAACCGCAGCTGGGTTGCTCGCAATGGAAGATGACGTGTGGCTCACCATGATTCCGAGTTTGATTCGGTTAGAGGACGCAAACAGAGACGGATGGGCAGAAACGCAAGAACGGCTCTTTGATGGGTTTGGGGTTCGCATTGCATTACGCGGGCATGACATGCATGGCCTCGCAATTGGGCTCGATGGCCGATTGTATTGGTCAATCGGCGACAGGGGCTATCACGTTGAACTTGACGACGGGCAACTCTTTCACAGTCCCGGAGAAGGTGCAGTCTTCCGTTGTGAGTTAGATGGTTCCAACTTTGAAGTATTCCACCATGGTTTGCGGAATCCACAAGAACTTGCGTTCGACCAATATGGCAATCTGTTTACGGGTGACAACAACTCAGATGCAGGTGATCAAGCACGCTTGGTCTACTGTGTTGAAGGTGGCGAGACCGGCTGGCGAATGGAGTACCAAACGCTCGAAGGCGAAAATAAACGAGGGCCTTGGGTGCAAGAAAATGGTTGGGACCCTCATGCGGAAAACCGCCCCGCGTGGATTCTGCCTGCGATCGATACGATTGCATCTGGTCCCTCAGGTCTTGTGTATTACCCTGGTGGCGGGCTCAGCGAGCGATATGACGACCACTTCTTTCTCTGTGACTTTAGGGGCGGCGCGTCTTACTCTCGGGTGCTCTCATTTGCAGTAGAACCCAAAGGTGCAGGATTTGAAAAAGTAGATGAACACGTGTTTGTTGACCATGTTCTTTGCGTCGATGTTGACTTTAGTTATGACGGCAAGATGGTCATCAGCGATTGGGGATTTGGTTGGGTTGGCAATGAAGAAGGGCGGCTCTACAGCGTCTGGGATGAAAACCATAGGCACGAAGGCGACGTGTCAACGCTGTTTGAGAATGGGTTTATTGAGCGAAGTACAGAAGAACTCATTGAGTTGTTAGGACATAACGATCGGCGAGTTCGCATTCGAGCGCAACTAAAGTTATCAAATCGAGATGCAGCAGATGCAGTGATTGATGCACTTGGAAGTGAACATCAATTGAAACGCATTCATGCAATGTGGACGCTTGCTATGCTTCACCGAAAGCAAGGCGAGTCAATCGAACCCATCGCAGAACTCCTTTATGACGAAGATGATGAGATTCGCACTCAGGCGATTCGTATTCTTGGTGAATCTGACTCAACGTTTGCCTACGAAGCCATCGCTAACGCTGTGCTCGATGAACAACCGCGTGTTGCATACGCCGCAACAATTGCTGCGGGCCATCTTGGTAACCCCATCGATGAAGTGATTGAACTTCTTGAACGCAACAACAACGAGGATGTCTATCTCAGGCACGCTGGTGTCGTTGCGCTTGCAAACAGTCAATATGAATCGGCGATTGCAAACTTGTCTACACATGAAAGTCCTGCAGTGCGGCTCGGTGCCGTGCTCGCACTACGGAAAAAGGCATCCCCGCTGTTGACGCATTTCCTTCATGACGACGATGACGACGTCGCAACTGAAGCAGCAAGAGCAATTCATGATGTGCCCGTTGAGGAAGCGCTCCATGCACTCGCAGATTCGCTCAATGTTGCACGAACATATGCGTGGCAACGCCGCGCGTTGAGCGCTGCAGAACGCCTCGGTGGTGAGGACGACATCCAAGCACTTGTCACATTCGCAAGTGATGCATCGAACAGTGAGCGACTTCGTTCTCTTGCATTGTCAATGCTAGCAACGTGGTCATCCCCACCCCTGAGAGAACAAGTTGAAGGGAAGTGGTGGCCAGCGAAACACTTTGGGCACCGCTCAACTCAGCCAATTAGGGAAGCGCTTCCAACGTTGATTGCGACAAGTGAAGGCGATGTGCTTCTCAATGTGTTTGAGATTGCTCAAACGTATGAACTGCCGCTTCCAGATGATGTGGCTCGACGATTGCTTCACGATGAATCGCAATCAATCGCTTTACGGTCGCATTGTTTGAAATCACTTGCTTCTGATGATGCAATCGCATTTGGTTTACAACATGATGATTGGCGCTTACGCTCCGCAGCGCGGATTGCAAAACTTAATCGAGGCGATGACGACGCAACTGAAGCGCTTCTCAACGCAATCAATGAAGATGTTTGGCAAGCACAACAAGTGGCGATTCAAGCACTGAAGGGGAATGACAACGCCTTAGCAATGATTGATACACAATCGCTAACAGAAGCGACAGCACTTGATTTTGCAGAGAGTACGAAAGCGGTAGAAGCACTCGGGCATCCGCTTGAGGGTGAATGGCTCCTTCATGGTGGCCATGTTCAGCGAGGACGAACGCTTGTGTACGAACACACAAATGCGCAGTGCATGCGTTGCCACAAGATTAACGATTATGGCGGGATTGCAGGACCTGCGCTAGATGGTGTTGGTGCACGTTTAACAAAACGAGCATTACTTGAATCAATGATTGACCCGAATGCTGTTGTCGCTGATGGATTTGGGGAACACTCTGCGATGCCTCCAATTGGGAGCAAGCTCAGTTATCAAGAACTCAGGGATGTGGTTGCGTATCTCAATTCGCTTCAATAGTCACTTCTGAACGAACCATTGCTTTGTGCAATGCAAATGCAAGGAATCCTAGGAAGTAACACAGGCCAATTGCAACGAGCACGACGTACAGGCCGGGTTGGATTTCCGTTTTCACTAAATCTTTACCCTCAGTGGTCACAAGAAACAACGCTAATCCAAACACATCAAGCATTGACCATCGTGACATGCCTTCAGTTAAGCCATTCATCCATATATGAGTTTTGATTTTCATTGGCACAATCCAAGTGAACATTAAAAGAATGAGCCGAGCAATTGGAATGATGGCGAGCGTGCCTGCCATCACGACATAAAGCACAATCTGTCCATTGTCGTGAAGGACCGAAGCGGTCTCAGAAATGCTATAGGAGTGTGAGGCAAGTAAGAACTGGCTAATCTTCAAAAAGGGTGCATGGAGTGCTTCAAGTAGTGCTGCAATTGCAATGAATGTTAAGACTGGAACAGTCCATCCAAGATAGATGTTTTCGATGATGAGCCAATGTCGTTTTGCATCGTGTGTGACGGGCGGGCTTGCATCTCTTTCCATCTTTTGAGCAAGAGAATAAATGACTTGCGAGAGCACCATGCTGAGCGAAATTGCACCAATGAAGAAATAGACGCCAATGTGAATCTTCGAATGAATGAATGCTTGGTTGCTCGTCAACGCGAGGAGCAAAATGACGACGAAGATATCCATGAATGACCATTTTCCAAGCAGTTCAACGAGATGGATAAAGGTGGACCTTCGTTTTGCATCCCAAGGCACAAACCACGCAAGATTCAGTGAGATGAGTTTGACGAAGGGAAAGATGATTGAGAACCCAAGAATGAGTAGTGAGACTGCATAGAGTTTGTGTTCCCACATCAGTTTTACTGAATGTGGAAGACTGTAAATCACGGTGCTGTGGAGGGCTTCATTAATCTGAAGGAAGGGGAGAATCAATGCAAAAATATTGAGGACGAGGGACACGAGAAGGAATAGCGGAATCAGTAACCCCTTCTTTCCTGCCCAAGTTGCCATTGATTGCTTCTTCATGATTGCCCATCATAATCAAATGCAATTGGCATTTGCAATGAAAAGAAGTTACAATACGGCCTTCGTCATGATGACCGTACTGATTACAAACGCGCTTTGGCTTGGCTTCCTACTCTTTTGGTGCTTGCTCTGCTATGCAGATGCAAAAAACCAATCAGAAGACTAAACCCTCTCTAATTGATTTTCTGTTGACGCCAAGACATTTTTAAATACCTTGTGATTGTTGTTGACCAATAGAGCGATTTCGGGGTCAAACTGCAAACCAGTTTCTTCATTGATGATATCCATGGCCTCTTCATGAGATAACGCTTCTTTGTAGACTCGTTTAGAGCGAAGGGCATCATAGACATCAGCGATCGTGACAAGCCGAGCAGGCAAACTAATTGTTTCGCCACTCAGGCCAAATGGATATCCGCCACCGTCAAATCGTTCGTGATGGCTGAGTGTGACTTGAATTGCAGTATCGATCCACACGTCACGCCCAATTTGCTCAGACAGGGCCAAAAGAATGTCAGCGCCGATTGTTGTGTGTGCTTTCATCGCTTCGAATTGAGATTCACTGTACGCACCCTTGTGTTTAAGGATGTCATCTGAGATGCCCACTTTGCCAATGTCATGCACAATCGAAGTCTCGCTAATGATGTGCACCATTGAATGATGCAACCGTTTGGGGTACTTTTCAGCGTACAGTCCAGCGATGATTCTTGCGTATGTTTTGATGCGAGCTAGGTGTTGCCCAGTCTCATCATCACGTGACTCTGCGACCTTCGCAAGTCCAAACAGAAGAACGTTTGGAGAACAGTTGCGAGAACCACTCTTAGATTGTTGTTGGAATTGGACAAGTGGGAGTTCTGCCATGGCTACTAAAGTAGACAAGCAGGCAATCTATTCCTTCATTTCAATAAAACCCCCTAATTCGCTTCGTTGATGAAGACGTTTGTGAACTCGACCTTACCGTTGTCACTTCCAAGGGCGATTTTCCCATTGTTAGGGGCATCTTTCTGGTGTTTGATGTGAAGCCGATGAAAGGAACCAGCGTGCTCAGTTGTGAGCATTTGCTTCTCTCCGTTCAGGATGATGAAGGGTTTTGCGTCCTTGTCATGACATCGATAGTCGATGCAAAGAGAGAAATCCTCAAATGCATGTGTGTTCTCAAGTGGCGTTCCACTTCCGTCAGTCGAAAGCATATTGTCGCCCACGCTCCAATGTTCACGTGTGCTTTCGTCGGTCACCCATCCATCTAAATTGATGCCAGTAAAGAGCGTTCGATAGTCTGCCATTGATGCAAGTGGAACAAACTCGACTTCAGGGGCTGATGGAGGCAATTCCACAATCTTCAAGTTCTTAAAGTGTGCTTCTGTGCCTTCAGCTTCGAGACATACATATCCTTTGCGAGGCGTAATGTCGTAGCCGCCCGAGACGAACTTCCCATTGACGGATAAATTGATTTGTCCATCAATGCACGTCACCGTGTAGTGGTTCCATTCAGGTGCTGGGTTTGTGCGACGTTCACTTGGTAAACAACGTTGAATATGATCGCCCATTGGGTGCGGGTCATCTGGGGTCATCTGCGCACCCCAGATTGAAAAGATGTCGCCGTGAGTTGTGTACCAGTCGAGTTCCTTGCCGACCATGATTTGTACTTCAATTGATTGTGTAAATGGTACGCCAACTGCAGGATAGGGAGCGGACCAAACAAAGAGACCAGCATTTCCATTTGTTTCCAAATGTCTCCAATCAAAATCAAGGATGAAGTTTTCATACACTTCGTTTGTTCGCATGACGCCTGTCGGCTTGCCAGAACAAACAATCATTTGATCTTTGACAGTCCAAGTGCTTTGGTCGCCGTTGACAATTGTCCAGCCGTCAAGATTTTTCCCATTGAACAGAGGCGTCCATTGAGGCGGTGATGAAAGAAGTAAAGAAAGTGTTATTGATGTGATAAGCATGTCGACATAGTACTTGTTACGATTCATTTCGTCGTGAAACCGAAGGAGCGTTTTTTTGTTTGACCTCATTTTTTTATCCATCGTTGGTATGGCCGAACTCGGGATTGATTTTTCAAGAGCGGGTAGAGAACGCCCACTGAATCAACCAACTTCCCAAGTCGATGTCACTGCTTTTGGTGCAGTCTCAGGAGATGGTCTAGATGATGCTCACGCAATCAATGCAGCGCTCGATCAGCTCAAAGACACAGGTGGAACTGTCCTTATCCCCAAAGGCGAATGGCAACTCGATTCAATTGTCTATGTGAAGTCATCGCATACAACCCTCATGGGAAATCCTGACGGCGGAACGATACTCTCTATTCCAAAAACGCTTGCCGACATCTATGGTGAAGACCCTAACTGGTCTTGGAGTGCTGGTTTCATTAATGTTTCACCCGAAGGGAGTGGTGATCTCCTTGGTTACACGTCTGGGACTTGTAAAGACGGTGCAACGCAACTGCGTGTCGATTGGAAAGAAGAGCCAGAGGTTGGGGAGTGGGTTCAACTTTGGTGGTACAACGACACTGGCACAGATTCCCTTCTTAGATGGCTTTATGGTGAGCATGTTCCCGAAAATCGGCTCGGAAAAGAACTTCAAAACTCTACGTCGAGGCGTGTATCTACATGGGTTCAAGTTCTTTCTGTTGAAGAAGACACCTTGGGTGTAGATCCGCCGCTACCCTTGCCAATAGAAGAAGCATGGGATGTAGAAGTTCGTCGTGTTCCACATGTCTTTGGTTCAAGCATTCGACATCTGACGTTTAACTTTAAAGAATACCCATACCCCGGCCACTTAAAGGAGCGAGGGAATAACGCGATTCAGTTGAGTTCGGCGGTTCAGTGCGAAGTCTCAGACATCACAATTGAAAATGGTGATAGCGGAATATTTTTAGGCAACTGCGGATTCACGACTGTAAAAGATATATTCATCGAAGGGAGAACGATGCACCATCCAATCTCGTTGTCATGGTGTTCACATTGTCTTGTCGAAGATTTCATCATCAATGCGCAACATATTCATGGAACCACCATCTCATGGTCGAGCCATTACAACGTTTTTCGACATGGGCAGGGCGTTGATTTGGCAATGGATTCCCACCGTGCCTATTCATTTAGAAACTTGCACGAGCACATAAAAGTGATTTGCACAGACAAACCCAAACAGCCGCTTCGAAGTGGTGGTAAGTGGGAACGAGGCCTTCATTCTGCACGAGAAAACGCGTATGTTGATATTGAGTTTGTGTTTAATGGGGATGGTCCACCATTCGCAGTGGCGAATTTGAACGAATGGCCGATGGGTTACTTTGCAAATTGGTATGGGAACCGAACGCTCATCATGAAGCAAGGGTTTCCAAATCAACAAATCAAAGACGTTGGCGTGAAGCCATCACTTGACGAGTAACTGTTTTAACTTAACTTTGCAATCTCGGTGATCGACGGTCACTTTACTGCCGTGAAGAATCATCGGGTCATTGCTCTCAATGATGGGGAACCCATTGAGGTAAATCGTAAAACCATCTTGGGTTGACACCCGAATCGTGCACCATTCATTTTGGTCGATGAGATTCGTAGTCACTGGGTGGGACTGAAGTCCGCCAGTGAGATGATTCCCATGAGTTGAGATATCAAATGCAAAATCACCGAAGGTAATGGTTGAATGTCCGATGCCTTGAATTTTTGCATCAAACTGCAATTCAGTTGCGCCGTTGAATTGAACATCGGTCGAAGCAGTGCCAATGCCCCCATCAATCACGATTGTGCCTGAATCTTCAATCCAGACTTTTGCGCCATTCTCAGTTGTCCAATCTGTGCCGATATCCAACTTCGACCAGCCAGTGGTGTCAAAGTCCGGCTCAATTTGCTTGATGCGAACATCTCCAAACGCAACGTCTCCTGAAACAGAAGTAATTTGGATTGGACTTAGTCCATCAACGCCCGTAAATTGAATGTCAGAAAGCACATCAACGCCGGCAAGTTCAACGCGTTTTACTCGCGTGATGTCTTTGCAACATTCAACAAGAACGGTATGCCAAACTCCCGCGCCGTCATATGCATTGCGGCTTGGTTTGTAGAGCGTTTTACTTTCTTTATCAAGAATCGAACCAGTCAAGCCACTTTCAGAATCTGACAACAACAGTTGCAAGCCCTGCGGTAAATCGACCGTTGCTTTTGCGCCTTCAGCGAGCATGAAGTTCATGCGAAATGTGCAATCTTCAACATTGAATGTTGTGGTCATCCCATTGCCTTCATGGGCAACGAGTGCGCCATTGCCGGTGTACGTATCAAACTTTGTTGGGTCTTCGCGACTGATGTCGGCGTTGCAAGAGAAGACGCCATTGTTGTCCCACATGCCAAATGCATCGAGCCAAGAAAGGTAGAGCCAGCCCTCGACGCGTTCACCTCGTTCAACAGGTGGTGCAACTTCCTTCGCAACATGAACCGCTTCACCAGTTGGTAGTTTATTTATTGTGTACGAAACTTCGTTGTGCAACAATTGTTCGCCATCTTCAGTTTCAGCGCCCTCGATGTTGAGGTCGACACATGTTCCCGCTTCAAGCCCATCAAACTTTACAGTAAGCGTTTTCCCGTCGCTGCTTGGTGCGATGTTTCTGACTTTAAGTGCTTCAAGGTGTTGTCTTGGTGAACCATATTCCCACCACCAGTTGTAATCATATTTTTCAGCTGTAATCGTTGGGAACGAATCAAGTGGTTTCGTGAATGTGATTTCAAAGCCATCTTCGATGAGATGAATGTTTTCCATTTCAAATGGAGTCTTGCCGGTCGATTTGATCCGTGCAATCCCATGGCCGGGAGATAATCCACCCCATCCTCTGTTTGTGAGTCCTGCATACAGTGTTCCATCGGGTCCAAACTCGATGTGATATGCAGAGCCAATGCCTTTTGTTGAAAGCCAGCATGCACCCTGACGCACACCATCAACCTCTTCAAATGTCGCTCGAAGTATCTGCCCGTTGGTTAGTTCAGCGACAAAGTATTGATTCTCAAATGGACCGAACTTCCCACCAGTCTTGTCTTGAATAATGTTTCCAGTGGAACGCGACCACTTATAGGGAATCCATAAGAGCGGGTGTTCACGCTCAACTTGAGGAGGCTGCGTGTCACTTGGCTCGACACCTGGCTGACCGTCAAACCATCGAAGCGATGCAGGGTGACCATAAAACTTCCCTCGCTCGACTGCGAAGATTGGGCAGACTGGCATCCAGTCGCCTTGATTGTCAGTTGCCAGCAGAGTTCCATCTTCAAGAAGACCAAGCCCCGCGGGTGAACGGAGTCCACCAGCGAACGGTGTTACATTTCCGTCTTTATCAATCTCAATGACCCAGCCCCGCATCGGAGCGCGAGATTTTCCATGCCACCAGTGGGGATTCCAGAAACCCAAATTGAACGAGGCGTACATCGTGCCATCAGCTTTTGTTGGCAATCCAAACGCAAACTCATGATAGTTGTCAGTCATGCCCCAATCTTGGGTAACGGTTTGAATCTCATCGATGACAAAATCGCCATCGAGGTCAACGAGCTTTGAAAGTTCGCCGCGTTGAAGCACGAAGATGTCATCGTCTATGACTGATAGCCCAAGTCCTTCGTGAAGTCCTTCGCAAATGAGTGTGAAGGTTGCATCTTCTGGATTGTCTGCACTTGGATTGTCTACGCGCCACACTTGTCCTCTTCGCGTGCTTGCGATGAGTGCGCCATCTGACATGAAGCCGATGCCACCAACTTCAAGCACAGCTCCTTTTGGTGGCGAGAGGAAATCAACCTGCCAGTAGTCACTTTCATTTGCAGCGAGAAGAACGCTTACGCACAATGTTGTCAACATCATGAGTCACCCCCAACACCTGCGTGAATGATTTTGAAGGTGTGACGTCCTCTAGGCAATTCAGTTGCACCGACGAGAATCGCACCTTCATTTGGTTGAATTGTGATTGCGTCTTTCACTGCAATTTCAAAGTGCTGCTCGATGAGTGTACGCACGCCAGTTGTTGGCTGGCAATACTCGGTGACACTGCCAACTTTTTCCCCGTCTTCCGTCATTAATGCGTACGAGATTGTGCCGAGCCGACCACTTGTGTTTGTTGCTGTGAGTTGCGTGCGGAGGGGCGTGCCATCCGAAGTGTAAAACAACGGGTTTGGATTTCCTTGTTCGACCGTTGTCACTATCTGTCCAAGAAGTTCAAGGGCTGAACCGCCTCGATTTCCCCAATCGGCTCTTCTCAGAAAGTTGCCTTGCCGGATGGCGAGGAGTCGCACCGGTTCTGCATCATATTCATATGAAAACCTGTCAGGGTTTCCAATCATGACACCTCTTGGATGTGTTTCTAAATCGTTCCCAAGCGAAGGAAGAAGTCCCCTCGCAATCACTGGGCGGTTCTCAACGACCATTTCAGTTTCATCAAGTGTTGCCTCAGGAAGTACGTCAGCAAATGTGCGGACGTACTCAGCGACATTCAGAATCTCTTCATCTGTAAGCAACTCGGCAAATGGCGGCATTGGTGTTCCTGGAATGCCTGATGCCGTTGTTTTTGAAATCGCATGCACGGTGTTTCCGAAAGAGAAGCCGCCGTCAATGAAACTGCGAGCGGGTCTGTCGATTTCAATTGTCGCTGTGCCATCACCCGTAACACCATGGCACTGCGCGCAGTACATCATGTACGTGTCGTAACCTGCATGAACAACTTTTTGTTCGGTCTTTTGAGCCGTTTGTTGTTTTTCTTCTGTATCGCTACAACTTGCAAGGAATGCAAGCGTCGTGAACATGAGCCATTGGGCTTTCATAGACCCTTTAGGGTACACGAGGACCCGCAAGTTCAATAGCAGCATGAAGGGTTATTTCTGCAGTTTTTGCAGCAAGTTCAGGAATGATGCGGTCAACCTCATCAGTCACCATGTGGTAATCCTCGTGGTCTTCAACACTTAAAAAGACTGAGGGAATGCCTGCTTGCCAGAACGGACGTTGGTCACCGCGATACATCCAGTCTGGATGTTTGTCCCGAACAATCGTCAGTCCAACTTCCTTGTTCGCATTCTGCAGCGCAACTGAAATTGAAGGCGCGTCGGGTGAGCCCTCAAGGAAAATCGTGTTTGGATCACCACGACTAATCATGTCGAGATTGATGACTGCTTTGATGCGGTGCATCGGCAGGCATTCTTCATTCGCAAAGTGCGTAGCGCCAACAAGTCCTGCTTCTTCAGCAGACGTAGCAAGAAGCACTATTGAAGAGGTGAGGTGTGGCTTAAGTGTATGAATCGCTTTTGCAATTGCAATCAAGGCGGCCGTTCCAGAAGCGTTGTCATCCGCCCCATTAAAGATTCGGTCCTCGCCTTCCCGTTTTGGTTTCAAGTGGTCGTAGTGCGCCATCACAATCACGTATGATTTTTCTTTTCCTTCCCACATAGCTGCAACGTTTGGAGCGGCGTTGGGTATCCCGATTGGAATGTACATCGAGTCAAATGATGGGAGTGGCACAAAGCCGCTTGCTTTCCATTCATCTGCAATGAACTTCGCCGCTTTCTTCGCTTCTAGAGAAAGAAAGTGCCGCCCATTCATTTCGTCTGATGAAAGCCATGTGATGTCTTCAAGCATCTCAGCTTGCGAAATCAAGGGTTGGGATGACTGGTTGCTTTTACAACTTGCTACACAAAGAACAAGAATGAAACACGTTTTACTTAACGAATTCAACTTCAATGCGATTTGCTGCAGTAAAGCCGAGCGTGATTTCTTCTTCATTAGACTGAAGTGTGATTGACTCTGCATGTTCATTTCTCCTCTGAACTTCAATCGTAGCACCAAGCGTTAAGCCGTGTGACTCAGCGAACTTGAGAAAGGAACTATTTTGGTCTGAGATTCTCGCAACTTGAACACGTTGACCTGCTTCGCATTGTGATAAAGGATGGAGGGGGCGTTCGATGAACATGCCATCGGCGGTCGGAATCGGATCGCCGTGCGGGTCGAGTGTTGGGTAGCCAAGAAGCTTATCCATTCGAGTAATCACTTCATCCGAAACGACGTGTTCAAGTTGTTCGGCTTCGGCGTGAACTTCATCCCACTCCATTTCAAGGACGTTCACTAGAAAAAGTTCGATGATGCGGTGTCTTCGAACGACGTGGACTGCAAGGATGTGACCTTTTTCAGTCAGAAGGACGCCATAATGTGGTTTGTGGTGTGCAAGACCTGCTTCAGCAAGCGTCTTAATCATTGACGTTGCTGAGCCCGGCGTCACATGGAGTGCCTTCGCCAAATCGCCCGTAGAAACTCGGTTCTCGCCTTGATTGCTGAGTTTCAGAAGGGCTTTCAAATAATTTTCAACGGTACTTGTAAGCATCAGTTGCGTCATAAGATAACATGAAGTATAATTTTTGACTAATCAAAAAGGAGTGATTATGATACTTTTAACGCCTATTTTAACTGTTTTGTGTGCTGTTGGCATGGTGAAAGAGCCACTGGAAGTGGTGACAACAACAGCAATGGTTGCAGACATCACTAAACAAGTTGCAGGTGACCATGCAAACGTCACTGCACTCATGGGCGAGGGCGTTGACCCTCATCTTTACAAGCCGACTGCTGCTGATGCCAAAGTCATTCTCGGAGCAGACATTATTTTTTACAGCGGGCTCATGCTTGAGGGTCGAATGGTTGATACCTTCTTTAAAGCGTCTCGAATGGGTAAAGTGGTTTACCCAGTGACTGAACTGCTCGACGAAAAGTATCTTCTTGAACCAGAAGAGTTCGAAGGACACTGGGACCCACATGTGTGGAACGATGTGGCTGCTTGGTCAAAAGCGGTTGATGCAATCACAGAAGCGTTTTGTGAACAAGACCCTGAAAACTGCGAAGCGTACAAAGCGAATGCAAAAGCGTATCAAGAAGAACTTGTTGAACTAAACGCATACGCTCAAAAAGTCCTCAGCTCGATTCCTAAAGATAAGCGTGTGCTTGTCACTGCACACGATGCATTCAACTATTTTGGTCGCGCGTACGATGTTGAAGTCCTAGGAGTACAGGGCTTGTCGACCGAATCTGAAGCAGGCATCGAAGATGTCAACACGCTTGTTGATATTCTTGTTGACAGAAACATTGAAGCGGTATTCGTTGAGTCGAGTGTTTCTGATCGGAACATTAAGGCGCTTATTGAAGGCGCGAAAGCAAAAGGTCACAACGTCAAGATTGGCGGGACATTGTTCTCAGATGCAATGGGCGCGAGCGGAACATATGAAGGCACCTACATTGGGATGCTAGACCACAATGCGACAATAGTTGCACAATCACTCGGTGGTACTGCACCTGACAAAGGGCTGAATGGGAAACTCAGTTTCGCCCATGTCGAACATTAAAAAGCAGAATGTCAGGCACAGTGAGCATTCGCTCACTGCGCCTGTTTCAATTCATGACATGACGGTTGCGTATCAACGTAAACCGGTCTTGTGGGATGTTGATTTAGATATTCCAGAGGGAAAACTTGTCACAATTGTTGGCCCAAACGGCGCGGGGAAAAGTACGCTCATTAAGGCAGCCATGGACTTAGTCCCAAAAGCGAGTGGACTCGTTCGATTTTATGGCAAGCCCTTTAAAGCGCAACGGCACATGGTTTCTTATGTGCCGCAACGAGAAACAGTCGATTGGGATTTCCCTATCGATGCGATCGGTGTAGTGACGATGGGGCGGTACAGCAAGATTGGGTGGTGCTTGCCTGTTCGGAAGAAGGACAAGCAAGTTGCGATGGAAGCGCTTGAACGAGTTGGAATGGAAGCGTATGCGCACAGGCAAATCAGTCAATTGTCTGGCGGGCAGCAACAACGAGTCTTTCTAGCTCGCGCGCTCGCTCAAAATGCCCCCATTTGTTTCATGGATGAGCCCTTTGCGAGCGTCGATGCAGCGACTGAGCGTGCAATCGTAGAAGTGCTCAACGAGCTCAAACAAGCGGGAAAGACAGTCGTCGTCGTGCATCATGACTTGCAAACAGTTCCTGAGTATTTCGATTACGTCATTATGCTCAACATGCGAGTTGTTGCGCACGGTGACGTAGCGGATGTCTTTACCGAAGATAACTTGAGAAAGACGTATGGTGGCCGGCTTACCTTGCTTTCAGAAGCTGCTGAGCGATTTGCTAGGCAAGGGAATTCACATTGATTGCAACGCACACGCTCTCAGATGTGCGAATCACCTTGCCTACATGGGATGAATTGTTACGTGTGCTCCTCCTTGAGGAGTACAACACGAGGGTTGTCGTTCTTGGGGTGATGGCGCTCGGCCTTGCATCTGGATTAATCGGTACATTTCTTGTGCTCAGGAAACGAGCATTGACAGCAGATGCACTAAGTCACGCAACACTTCCTGGCATCGTGATTGCATTTATGTGTATGGTTGCAATGGGGGGTGATGGAAAATCACTTGCGGGTTTGCTCACGGGCGCATTTGTGTTCGGTTGCATTGGGGTGTTACTCATCATTGCAATTCGCTCAACGACTCGCCTCAAAGATGATGCTGCAATCGGCATTGTGCTTAGTGTGCTTTTTGGACTTGGAATCTGTCTGCTTCGACTGGCAACAGATTTACCAAGCGGCAACTCGGCAGGGTTGTCAGGTTTCATCTTTGGCAAAGCCGCATCGATGATTGCAAGCGACACATATATGATGGTGGGGCTTGCGCTTTTTGTTGCAATCAGCACCGGACTTTTGTTTAAAGAGTTCTCCGTTCTATGTTTTGATGCTTCATTTGGGTCATCACAAGGGTGGCCAATCTTACTACTCGACACAGTTTTGATGCTGCTTGTTGCAATAGTGACAGTCATCGCCCTTCAAACCGTTGGGCTTGTGCTTGCTGTTGCACTACTCATTATTCCGGCAGCATCCTCAAGGTTCTGGACGAGCTCTGTTAAACGAATGTTAATTTCAGCTGCAATCATCGGGCTCCTTAGTGGTTGGCTTGGTGCAGTTGTGAGTGCAGTTATTCCACGAGTCCCAACAGGGCCAATCATCGTCATGATTTGTGGCTTTTGGTTCTTGTTGAGTTTGGTGTTTGGTACGGACAGCGGGGTGTTGAAACGACAAGTGCAACGCGTTCGGCTTAATCGCAAGATTGAGCTGCAACACCTCCTTCGCGCAATGTTTGAACTTGTTGAAGAGCGAGAATCAGAAGACATTCCGATGCACGAAATCCTAGCGAAACGCTCATGGTCCCTATCTCAAGTGAACGCCATCGTGAAACGCGCTCAACAACTTGGCTTTCTCAATAGAACGGGCAATTCTATGGTGCGGTTTACTGAGTTAGGTAACTCGGAGTCAAAGCGAATGGTCCGCAACCACCGTTTGTGGGAAGTCTATCTCATCAACTATGCAGACATTGCACCTTCTCACGTTGACAGAGATGCAGACATGATTGAACACGTTCTTGGGAAGGAAATGGTGCGTCAACTTGAACTCTTACTTGCTCAAGATGAAATCATTGACAGTCCTCATCCACTTGGAGGCAGTGCATCATGATGTCCTCAATAGATTGGTGGATTATTGTTATTGGTGCACTCTGCGCTTCAGCGTGCGCTCTGCCGGGCACACTGCTAGTGTTGCGGAAAATGAGTTTGATGGGTGATGCAATCAGTCACACAGTACTTCCGGGCATTGCAATCGCATTTCTTGTCACTGGTTCCCGAGATCCATTTTCAATGTTTGTTGGTGCAATCGTCATTGGCGTGTTAACAGCACTCTTTGTCCATGCCATTCAGAAGTATGGAAAGGTAGAAATTGGCGCATCAATCGGCATTGTGTTTACGGTTCTTTTTGCACTTGGGTTGATACTCATTCGGCAAGCCCTTGACCACGTCCATATGGATCCAGATTGCGTGTTGTACGGTTCAATTGAGTTTGCGTACTTTGAACAAGATTCACTGTTTGGATACATGGTTCCAAGAAGTTTTATTGTGAATGGAACGATGCTCATTGTGAATGCGGTTTTGATTGTTCTGTTTTACAAAGAGTTTAAAATTGCATCATTCGACCAAGCGCTTGCTCAATCGCAAGGGTTTAGGCCTGAACTGATGCATTATGTATTGATGACAATGACAGCGGTCACAGCAGTTGCAGCATTTGAATCAGTTGGCTCAATCTTAGTCGTAGCAATGTTTATTGTTCCACCTGCGACCGCGTATCTCTTGACCGATCGGTACTGGATGTTAATCGTCGTCGCATTGATTGTCGCATGCCTTTCATCGTTTCTTGGTCACCTTGGCGCAATCACGATTCCGTTGTGGTTTGGTTTTAATGGGACAGTTACTTCAGGGGCGATGGCAGTTGCAGCGGGTCTTCTTTTCCTTCTTGCATGGATTTGTTCTCCACGACATGGTCTTGTTGTATTGATTGTAAACCGCATCATCGTGAGACTTAAAATATTGAGAGAGGATGTCCTTGGCGTCTTGTGGCGATTGGAAGAGCGAGAACAACCCGTGCTTATGCAGCGCAATCTGCAAGACCTTCTTCGCTCCAATCACTTGATGTTTGCAATGGCGATGATGAGTTTGAAACGCTCGGGAGCAGTGCAATCAGATGATGGTGCAATCAAACTCACGACGGAAGGCCGGAACCAAGCAACGTCAATCGTTCGAACACACCGGCTTTGGGAAGTCTATCTTGACAAGCATTTTCCACAAGATACGCATCAGTTACACCATGCTGCATCACGTCTTGAACACGTGACAACAGATGCGATGCAAGAAGAACTTGGGACAGCAACCCACGATCCACATGGTTCAGAAGTTCCGAAAGTTGAAGATGAGTAAGTATGTTTCATGGTATCCTTTGGATATGAAACTCATATTTGCATGTGTCGCAATGGTTTTGATTGCGAGTTGTGAATCAACACAAACAAATCAATCAGAGCTCATTGAGCGTCCTTTTTCTGAAGTTGACGCAGCGCAAACAATTGTGCTCAACACGGGTAAAACGTTTGAGATTACGCTTCCAGAGAATCCCTCGACGGGCTACGCATGGAAGATGGACATTTCAAATGCTTTAATCGTGAGAGAGTTGAGTCACTCATACACAGCGCACGCAAGTGGACGCATCGGTGCAGCAGGTGACGGGCTATGGACGTTTAGGACTTTGAAGGTCGGGGAAGTTGAGATTACTGCATCGTACGAGCGACCGTGGGATGACAATGACGAACCCACGAAAGTAATCGCATTTACGTTGCAAGTACAGTAGCGGCTTGTTCATACATTGATTCATATGATTTCACCACAGTAGAGGTGTCTAGCCAATGCAACATATGTTGTCTTGCTGCTTTACCCATTTCAAGCCGAGCATCATCATCTGCGAGCACTGTTGATATTGCGTCAGCGAATGCTTCGGCGTCTCGTTCAATAATCATCGCACCGCCACCACTTTCAAGTTCACGCCAGATATCCGTTCCCTTCGTTGTAATCACTGGCGTTTCACATAACATCGCTTCTGGATAGACCAATCCGAAATTTTCTTGCTGTGTTGGAAGCGCGAAGACATCAGCCAATGCAAACAAAGATAGTTTCGTGTCTCCAACGACCATCCCAAGAAACTTGAAGTGATTGGTGAGTTCATGCTTTGCGACTTGTTTCTGAAGCGATTCGATGTATTGCTTCTCACCGGTACCTGCAATCAAGAAGGTTGGCACATCGCCACGTTGTTTGAGTAGTGCTGCGCACTCGATGAGCGTTTCAATCGATTTTTTCGGATGGACGCGACTTAGGAAGAGGACGGACTTGTTCGGAAATGAACCAAAGGCCTCTTCAGCTAGTTGTGGTGTCGAAACATTTTTATAGGGTTCTAAATCAACAATGAGAGGAATCGCAACGACGTTATCTTTTGGAAGCCATCGCGACGCTTGCCGCTTTTCTTCTTCCGCGGTTGTTAAGATTGTTGATGCCCCATGCACAAGTTTTTTGCCATATGTGGCAAGATAGAGTCGTTTCTTTATGCCTCGCTGTTCCATGCACCAATCATCTAGCATTCCATGCGTGCTGAGAACCCACGGCGTCCCTGCCTTCTTGCACGCGCTTGCCATTTGAACATTTGAAGGCATCCACATCGCATGTATATGAACAATGTCTGCTTGTGCGGCGACTTCAGCAGCGAGCGAAACTTGCTTCGCACTGAGTCTGCCGCCCGACTTTTGCAATGCCCCAAGTTGTACAACGGTTGGGGTATCTGGTTCTTTGCCCCATTGTTCTGGAACATCTGCATCATCAGTCGTAAGCCACGTGACGTCATGACCATATCGTGCAAGTGCAGTTGATAAATCGAGTGCTGCGCGTACGGTGCCGCCTTCAGTTAACCGAGTCGTTGGAAAGTAATGCAATATCTTCATAACTACTTAACAACCTCTTCGGTTATCCATGCATCATCTCGTTCATATCCATGTTTGACAAGGAATGCCGAGAGATGAGATCCATAACTTTCCTTTAACGCTGGCGTGAAGTGATTTACCCAATCACCCGCAACGCCTTTCCGTGCAAACGATGTTGATGAGCTTTCTCCACGTGTCCGTCCTCCACTCATTTTTTTGAAACTATTCGCTTTAACGATTGATTCAATCGTTTCTTTGGAATTGTCTAGCTCAAAAAGCGAGGCAATCTTTGTCATTCCTTCAATGGGATTCTCGAGCATGTCTTCATACTTCACTTGAATCGAGTGGTCAGGATTCGCATTGTTATCCCATGACTCGACCCACTTCACGTAACCGGGTAGCATTCGTTCGGCGAATACTGTCAATCCCTCTTGGACGGTCGCGCCAACGTGGTGTTTGTGTTCAGGGTGCCATGGTGTATTTTGAACATAGAAATGATAACTCACCGCAACGTCTCGTAAGTCTCGGTGAAGCACAACGTAATTGATCCCCGCCTTTTCTAAAACATCTACGTTATTTTTTGATCCATGACAATGCATCTTGGTGAGTACAAGTGCATCATTTAAATGTTCGAACATGTTTTGTGGCATTTCAAAATCATGAGAGCCGCCCGTTGCAAGTTCATGTTTTGCAATTGCTGGAAGAAGATACTCATGAAATCCCTCATAACTAGAGACCATTTTTTCAATCCATGTTGAACCGCTCTTTGGCAATCCTGCAATGAATAGAATGGGTTGTGGGTATCGATTACCGAACGACTTAAAGCCACTTCGGCATGCGTTGAGTTGTTCTCGTTCGCGTGCATATACCGCGAATCGCTTGCCTAGGCGTGTTGCCCAAGGCGGCATTTTCCTTGCTATTCGTTCTAAAGATTTCGTGTTCATTGTTAGGGCAAATCGACGATGTCGAACTTTCCTTTAACAATTCCATTGTGATGGTCAAGCGGTATTCTTCCGAGTGGCCACGAATCGCTGAGCTCAACAAGGACCCAATCTTTTCCTCGATGACGAATGGAATGGTCATCTCGTTCTGCACGAAGTTGAACGCCTGCAAACAGATGGTCGTCAATGACAATAAAGCAAACGTCGACTAAATCGATCGAACGAACAAGCGAAGCAAACAACAAACTTTTTGTGTCACAATCACCCCATTGCTTCGTGATTGTTTCGAGTGGCATCATCGCACCTGCAGTCAGAATCTTTTCGCCATCTTCGTTGATTCTAAAATCACTTGGGATTCGATACTCAAGTGTTTGTACAAAAGAAGCAAATGCGCCAACGAGTTCTCTTGTTGAACGGTAGCCCTGCCTCTTCGCCGCTGAACGAATTGTTTTTGCCGCAGTTTTCAAGTGTGTCTTGCTTCGCTTAACAACCCACGCATAATCAACTTGAAAGAGGTTCCCTCCATCAAGCATTTTGATGCCATGCAATCCTGCTTTGTGTTCAAGTGCGCGTTGTTTTTTCGCAAGGTCGTCTTGGTCGGTGTAACTGATTGTTGTCCAAGCTTCCGGAATACCAAATGATTCCATTGCAAAGAGGACATCTTTCTGATCGAATCGCAACGTGCATTCAATCTCATTCATCTGAGAGCCCTGACGGAGGACTGCTGTATCACCTTCCCATCGAACAACTTCCCGAGTGTTAATGTCTTGCCAAACGAATTGCTGTTTTTGCGGGGCAAGCCCAACACAGACAATGAGTGGCAAAAGTAAAAGGATGTTACGAAATCGATGGAGCATGTTCACAGAGTTCTTGAGTTATTCGAATGGCTTCCTTAACTTGTTCATGAGTGACGTCTAAATGAGTGACAAAACGAATACGGTATTGATCGAGTGCTTCTGACAAAACACCCTTCTCTGCAAGTTTTCGGCAAAATGCATCGCCTTCTCCAAGAGAAGGGTCAATATTAAAGAAGACGAGATTGGTATCCGTTTCGTCAACCTGACAAGTGATTCCATCGATGTTATGTAACCCTTCTGCGAGGCATGTTGCATTCGCATGGTCTTCCGCTAGCCGGTCAATATGGTGTTCAATGGCGTACATCGCAGCTCCCGCAAGAATGCCAGATTGCCGCATTGTCCCACCTAAGAGTTTTCGTGCTCTACGCACTCTAAAGATGACATCGCGGTCACCAACAACAATCGAGCCAGCGGGACATCCAAGCCCTTTAGAAAAACATGCAGAGATTGTGTCAAACGGCGCCCCCCAAACAGACGCGTCAACACCGCTGGCAACAATCGCATGCCAAATGCGAGCGCCATCGAGGTGTGTTTTAAGACCATGAGCGCGAGCGGTTTCACAGACATCTTGGAGTTGTTGAAGCGGCCACACTGAACCGCCGCCTCTGTTGTGCGTGTTCTCAAGGGAGAGAAGCGTCGTGTGACAAAAATGAGAATCTTCCGGCTTAATGAGATTCGTGACATCTTCAGGTGTGATAAATCCACGTGCACCGTCAGCAATTGCGAAACTGCATCCGCTGAGTGCAGCTGCACCGCCAGCTTCATAGCGGACGACGTGGGATTCACCATGAATAATGATTTCATCACCCGGTCTTGTTTGTGATTTGATTGCCGCCTGATTTGCCATCGTTCCAGTTGGCACAAAACAAGCATCCTCTTTTCCAAACATTTCTGCGCAACGGTCTTGAAGCGCATTCACTGTTGGGTCATCACCCCAAACGTCATCGCCAAGTGGCGCCGCCATCATGGCGTCTCTCATGCCTTGGGTTGGTTGCGTGACCGTGTCGCTTCGTAGATCAATTGGTGTTGCCGTCATAATGACGATTGTACGCATGGCAACACGAATCTGTGTACTATTTATCCATGATGAATTGGAAATGGTTTTGTGTAGAGGGGTTTCTTCTGCTTGTCATGGGCGTTTTTGCAATTTTGCAGCCAAGTATTGCGGCGGAAGCCATTGCGATGTTGATTGGGTGGCTACTCGTCATCGCTGGCTTATTCGCCGTCATCGGAGGCATCTCCCATCAAAGTGGGGCACGGTCACCGGTTTCCTTCGGGGGCGGGTTAATCACACTCATCTTTGGTTTTCTCTTGCTCATTCTTCCAGCGCCAGCGCTCGCAACGGTGACGCTCATCTTGGCAATATTCTTTTTGATTGCAGGGATTGCCGAGTTACTCTCAGCGCTGTTGCTACGAACGGCATTTGGAGTTCCCAATCACTGCGCACTGGCATTCTTTCATGGTTTCATTTGCGTGCTATTCGGGATTGCACTCCTCGTGCTTTGGCCTGACTCATTTGCAGTCATTGGCATCATTGCAGGCATGAACCTCTGTATTACTGGCGCGTATCTCATTTCGCTCAGTTGGGCAGTTCGAAACGGGCAGGCAAGTTAACTTAACCCAGTGTTAACTTTGACTTACCTGATGCTCTCGCAAGCTCCATCGACTTGCGGGCAATTCGTTTTAAGCGTTGAATACGGCAAAGCACATCACTCATCGAAAGATTGAGTACGACGTGGATTTCCCATGGGGAGAGCCGTTCTGCAAAGTGCAACGCAAGAATCTGGCGGTCAGTCCAATTCAATCCTGAAAAGAATGAACCAAGACGATCATCCTTGTTGTCGGGTTGGAGTTTTAAGGGTGCTACATTATCCTTCTTGGGGAGGGACGGTGGGCCAATACGGCCAAGTGGGGTGTGGTCGGCATTCATGGGCGACTTCCTGTCATGTCTAGGTACAAGCACTCCGCGAGTACCCCTAGAGAAGTCGTCGACACATATAAGTTATTCAACATTTTGAAAAAATTTGAAAACAAGTGAAATGGAATACAAGTTCAGTGATTATCTGGGTGTCTCATAGACACAACTTAGACTCCTCTCTCTTTTCTTCTCTCCTCATGAAGCCCCCAATAATGGGGGCTTTTTGTGTTGAAAAGGGGGGTTTTAGTCGCTTCCAAAGAACCATACGCCGCAGTGATAGCCATCATCATCTGGCGTCGAATTGCTCCACGCGACCATCATGGGCTGGTGCACAGAGGTGCCTTCAGGGAGATATCGCGTACTGACGCCAGTCATGCCCTCTGAA
>JAERSY010000005.1 GCA_016845245.1 Phycisphaerae bacterium | reverse complement strand
CTTCAAGCCAGTTTCGCACGTACTGCTTATCAAAACTATCTTGCTCTCTACCGACTTCGTAGTCGTCGAGTGGCCAGAAGCGCGAGCTGTCTGGAGTGAGGACTTCGTCGATGAGTAGAATCTCATCTGTTGGGTTGCCGTCACTGTCGAGGGCGTATCCAAACTCAAACTTCGTATCAGCAAGAATGATGCCGCGTTCCTTGGCGTACTCTGCTGCCTTGGTGTAAATCGTCAGTGAGATGTCACGAAGTCGCTCCATGACTTCGGTGCCTGCGATGTTGCACGCAGTGTCAAAGTCGATGTTTTCATCGTGACCTTCGTCTTCTTTTGTTGCTGGCGTAAAGATTGGCTCTGGCAATTTGCTTGAGAGTTGAAGACCTTCAGGAAGTGGAATGCCGCAGACGGTTCCTTCCTTTTGATATTCCTTCCAGCCACTACCAGCAAGGTAGCCGCGAACTACACATTCAATTGGAATGACTTGGCACGCTCTGCCGAGCATCATGCGGCCTTCACACTGTGACTTTTCATCATCACTAAGTCCTTCAATCGCATCTGGAGTCGTTGCGATGAGGTGATCACCGACGATGTCTAAATCTCTCACAAAATCGAACCATTTGGTGCTGATTGTGGTGAGTTCAACGCCTTTGCCAGCAATTGGTGTTGGCATCACAACGTCAAACGCACTAATGCGGTCACTTGCAATGATGAGGACTCGGCGAGGCGCATCGTCACTGCTTGGGATTTGATACACATCTCGAACTTTGCCCTGACGGCGTTCGGAGAAGGGAAGTGTGGTTTCATATACGGCTCTAGAAGAAGTAGTCATGTGGCGTATTATAGTTTCCAAATCGCCCTCTGGGGACTGTTGGGTCTTTACAATACACACCATGGCATCTTTGTGTTTCAATCTCAGCAGTGACGATTTGATTGACGGTAAACTCGTCAACGCGCACTTGCTCGCAAGAGATAATCAAGTGGTTCCGGGCTCCATTTCGCTCAGTGGAAACCTGATTACAGTTAACACCTCCTCAGAAAACAATGTGGCGCTTTCCCTCTTGTTTGATGCAGGGAAATCGGGACGTTTGATGCTTCAGACTGGCATCCTTCCACCTCGGGACGAACCGTACATGCTGGTTCAAGAATTGGTTCGCCACAGAATCAAACTCTTTCTGGATATGTGTGAAAATTGGAGTTTGTTCTATCTTTCAGATGACCATCCTGCTGTCCAAAAGTGGGAAGAGTCGAGAATCATTTTTACTGATTCGCTCGTTGCTCAAAGTGAAGAAGAGGCAGCAAAGTTAGCAAGTCAAGCATTAGAACAAGCAATCAGTGCCACTGAACGACTAGCACTTGCACATGCCCAGTTACTGCTTCATAAACGATATGCGAAGAAGCCGGCTTCTTCGTCTGCATTTGGAGTGGCTGTCCACCCAAATCGGTTCGATGAACCCCTTCGAAGTTTCCTCACAAGCAACATCGACATTGTTTCACTTCCAATGCAGTGGTCAGATTTAGAGATTGCGCCAGGGAAGTATCAATGGGATAAAGTCGACCAGTGGGTGAAGTGGATTCAGCAAAGTGGCAAGCACGCAATCGCAGGGCCGCTCATCGATTTTGCAACCAAGGACGCGTTGCCGAAATGGGTTCGAGAACAATCGCATGATTTCCCCGCAATGCGAGACCTTTGCTACAACCACTTAGAACAAGTCATTACGAGATACGGCGGTGCTATTTCTTTTTGGAATGTCGTTTCAGGCATCAACCTCAACACACATGTCTCGCTCAATCTGAATCACATGGTCGACCTCATTCGCACGGCAGCATTGGTTGTGCGGCAGAAGCGAAAAGACGCAAAAGTCATGATTGAGATTGCGCATCCATTTTCAGAATTTGTCACAACTGAAGCAAATGCCTGCAATACATCAGTGCTGCTCACTCGGCTTGCGCAAGAGGGCGTTCGGCTAGACGCTGTTGGCGTTCAACTCCTTGTGGGCAAAGAGAGTGGAAGACGTGTTCGCGATTTGATGCTCTTGTCTTCAAAACTCGATGAGTTTCTACATGCAGAAATACCGCTGATTATCTCGAAGTTAGGCGCGCCGTCTGAGACAATTTCGAAAACAGATGGATGGTGGAAGGGCGGATGGGATGAACGTGTCCAAGAGAAATGGGCCGAGCACATGTTTGCAATCGCACTCAGTAAGCCATTTGTCAATTCAGTGATATGGGCAGATTTGTACGACCATCAAAGTATGGACATTCCGAGTTCTGGATTCCTCAATCAAAAAGGGAAACCGAGAGCGGTGATGAACAAACTCGTGAAGATGAGGAAACGGCTCAAGAAGCCCCTTGGGGCACTGGAGCTTCCAAAACGAACAGAAGACGAACAAAGGGCATAACGGGCGATGTTGTGGTTCTCTATTGCCTTATGATTGCAACCATTTTCAATCTCATGCAGTTGCAACAACCAGCAGTGCTTGATGAAAGCATCAAGCCACTTTCGATTTCATTGCAAGATTCGCCTATGGGGCACCTTCTCCTATTGCCAAGAGTCGGGGTAAAAACTTCGTTGAAGATCATGTCCTTTCGAAAACAACACGCGATTCAATCGCCCCATGATTTGATGGACATTAAAGGCATTGGAACAGCGACAGTTAATGGTATGTTGCCATACTTGCAAGGTGCAAGCGAATGATTGGCACAATTGTTGAAGACAAACTTCAGGCAGTCGCAGCGAAGTTTGAGGCAGATGTGCCTATTGTGTTAGGTCCCGTGAGCGGCTCGCTCTCGACGTTGGCGTCTTGTGTGCTCGCTCAAGCAAGACCAGTCCTGCTCCTTCTTGCTCATGATGATGATGCTGATGATGCATTTGCAACATGCTCCGAACGGAGCCCTTCATCCTATCTATTTCCTGCTTTAGAAAGTGAAGACCAACATGATCTCATCGCGATGCGGCTTGGTCTTGCTGAGCAATTGCCACGACTCAAGAACGGCGTCGTTGTCGCATCGTCTGCAGCATTGATGCAGACAATCCAGCCGCCAGATTCGTTACATCACGTCGTCAAGCGACTGCTTCCGGGAAGTACGCACTCGTTAAGTGAGCTCCAAGAGTGGCTTGTTGAATCGGGCTATGAACGGCGGCAGACGATTGACGAGCAAGGTCAGTTTGCAGTGAGGGGCGGCGTCATTGATATTGCAACACCCGTTGGGGAGTTCGTTCGAATTGATTTCTTTGGTGATGAAATCGAAAAAATCAATGAAGTTGATCCGGTCTCGCTCGGGTCAGACAGAACCATTGATGAAGTTGTGTTGACATCCCTGAGCCACGCTTCCTCAACAAACACGCTTCTCGATTACCTCACGCATGAGTGGCACATCATCATTTGTGATGTTGATGAGTTCGATGCGCAAGCAAAGAGCTATTTTGACAGAGTCATTGATGCTTCAGGGCTGTGTCATCCGGATGATGTTCGCAGTTCGATGGTTCGGGCAACCCAGAAAATCACCACTTGCAAAACGCATCATGACAAGGGTTTTGATATCGAGCTTACGAGTACGCCGTTGCAATCATTCTCGCAATCTCCCGCAGAAGCGCTCGCAGAACTCTCTAATCTCGCTGAGTCAATGGACGTCATCGTCACGTGCCAGACTGTTGGGGAGCTCAAGCGAATGGATGAATTCACGAGCGAAGGGCAACCGCTACATGGGCACAAAACGCTTTCTCTTGAAGGCGGTTTTGTCCAGCGCGGATTCATCTTAGATAATAAGCTTGCCGTCGTCCCGAGCCATGAATTGTTTCATCGATACGAACTCCGTAGGGCAGTGAAACCAAAACAATCCAAGATGCGTGAAGTGATTTCAGAGTTTGATGTCGGCGATATTGTTGTTCACCGCGATTTTGGCATTTCAGAATATGTTGGGATTCGGCAACTCGATGGCAAGCCCAATCAAGACTTTTTAACACTGAAGTTCGCTGACGATCGATTGCTACATGCGCCAGCAACGCAAGCGCATCTCGTGCAAAAATACATCGGTGCTTTCAAGGGGAAGCCGAAGTTGTCTGCGCTTGGTGGAACCGCGTGGAACAACCAAAAAGAAAAAGCGAAGGATGCAGTTGTTGTACTCGCTGAACAGATG
The DNA here is from genome assembly GCA_016845245.1 of Phycisphaerae bacterium. Lineage (GTDB taxonomy): Bacteria > Planctomycetota > Phycisphaerae > Phycisphaerales > SM1A02. Next base: position 31,280 of record JAERSY010000005.1, on the reverse strand, counting down.
CTGAAGATTCATGCCCAGCGTGAATCTGCCCCCGGTATTGCCTTTCAGCCGGACACCGAGTGGATGCATGAGTTTGAGTCGAGTTTTCCGTTTGAAGAAACGGAGGACCAGCTTTCAGCAATTGAAGCTGTCAAAGAAGACATGCAATCGCCTAGGCCGATGGACCGACTTGTTTGTGGCGATGTAGGGTTTGGAAAGACGGAGGTTGCCATTCGCGCTGCATTCAAAGCAGCCGAATCGGGGCATCAAGTCGCTGTCCTTGTTCCAACAACTGTTCTCGCTGTTCAGCATTACAGAACCTTCGCGAAGCGATTTAGAGAGTATCCCTTCAGAGTTGCTTCGCTCACTCGATTCCAAACAGATAAAGAAAAGAGAGAGATTCTTGAACAGTGCGCGCGGGGTGAAGTTGATGTGCTCATCGGGACGCATCGAATCCTAAGTCAAGATGTCTCATTTAAGTCATTGGGCTTAGTTGTCATTGATGAAGAACAACGATTTGGGGTTGAGCATAAACAGCGTCTGCTCGATTTTAGAACTGAGGCAGATGTCTTGACGCTCACTGCAACGCCGATTCCGCGAACGCTTCATATGGCGTTACTCGGTATACGTGATATTAGTTCACTTCAAACTGCGCCAGTTGACAGGCGGGCTGTTGTCACTGAGATTAAGCAGTGGGACAAACAGATGATTCAAGCGGGCATTCAGAAAGAACTCGCGAGAAATGGTCAAGTGTTCTATGTGCACAATCGAGTTGGCGATATTGAAGCGGTTGCGGCGGAGATACGTGGCATGGCGCCTGACGCAAACGTCATCGTGGGCCACGGGCAAATGCCTTCAAGAGAACTTGAAAAGGTGATGCTTACCTTCGTTCGGGGTGAAGCAGATATCTTGGTCTCAACCACAATCATTGAATCTGGCATCGATATTCCAAATGCAAATACGATGTTTATCGCAGATGCTGACCGCTTTGGGCTTTCAGACTTACACCAGCTCAGAGGAAGAGTGGGGCGGTATAAACATCGTGCGTATTGCACTCTGATGCTTCCAAAGAAGCGGTTTTTGAATCCGACCGCTCGGAAACGCCTGCACGCAATTGAGCAGTTTTCCATGCTCGGCGCGGGGTTTAAAATCGCGGTCAGAGACCTTGAAATTAGAGGCGCGGGGAACTTGCTTGGCGCAGAACAATCTGGGCATATTGCAGCAGTTGGTTATGAGATGTATTGCCAACTCTTAAACCAAGCGGTCAATGAAATGAAGGAAGGCAAAAAGCAAGACTTTCGTGATGTTGTGATTGACATCGGAGACAGTGGAAGAATTCCAGAGATCTACATCGCGTCTGAACGTAGACGCCTTGTGTACTACCGGAGGATAGCCGAGGCGAATTCGATAGATTCAATCGCAAAGATTGTTGAAGATATGGAAAGTGGATATGGCGCGTTGCCAGAGAGCGCCACACTCTTAGTGAGTTTTCATCAACTTCGAATTCATGCGAGCATCCTTCACATAGAAGCGATTGTGATTGATGGTAACGACATTGTCTTTAGGACTGCAAGACCTGCTGCGCTTGAAAAAGCAATGCCGCATATCAACGGCACGCTTCGGCAAGTTGGTCAACCAAACTCGCGTGGCATGTGCAAGGTGTATTACCGGTCAGCAGGAGGGCTTGGGAATGAGAAACCACTTGTGCATTTGTTGAGTATTTTTAACGCTGCTTACGCTTCAAGTGTTTAAGGTGATGTTGCCGATACTCGCTACACATGGCAGCTAATGAAACAATGCGGCGAACACTTCCGCCAACGCACGCATCAATGACGCACAAGTTTGCAATCAATGGACATGAGGGTTACCTCACAATTGGTTTGTTTGAGGATGGCTCGCCTGGCGAAATCTTTATCAAGATGAGTAAAGAGGGCTCAACGCTTTCTGGATTGATTCAAGGATTCTGCAGGGCGTTTTCGCTTGCGATTCAATATGGTTTGCCACTGAAGGATGCGGTTGAGAAATTTGTAAACATGCGGTTTGACCCACTTGGCCGAACTTCAAATCCACAAATTCCACACGCAACGAGCATACTTGACTATGTCGCGCAGTACATCCTTCATGAATTTGAATTAAATGAACAAAAGGAGGCATCTGCTGCGTAAGCCGGAGATCCCTCCCTTGTTCATTTTTTTAGTTTTTAAACTTTCTTAAATAACTCAAGAGTCAGAAGTTTCGGCAGTTTCAGCTGTTTCTCCTGTTGTCGCTTCTACTGCTGCTGGTTCTTCTTCTGTCTTTTCAACGATGATGAGGTTGCCTTCATCATCGAATTCCATTTCGTCTCTGTCTTCAAGTGGTCTATCTGGAAGGATTTGTACTTCAATCTCAGCTTTCAAGTCGGAACCGAATTGAATTGTGATTGGGTATTCGCCAATTCTTCGAATCGCTTGATGGAGTCTGACAGCACGAGTGTTCACAGCAAAACCATTTTCTGCAAGTGAGTCTGCAATGTCACGCTGTGTGACTGAGCCGTAAAGTCCGCCTTGGTCGTTCGCACTTCTTGTGAGTGTAAGCATGACGCCTTCGAGTTTTTCGATTGTTGATGTTTGCTCAGAACGTTTTTGTTCGTACGCTTCAAGCGCGATTGCTCGTTCCGCTGCGAGGGCATCAATCTTCTCTTGAGTTGGAAGTTCAGCGAGACCCATTGGAATGAGGTAGTTTCGCGCGTAGCCCATGCGGACTCTGACGATGTCGCCGACGAGACCTAAGTTCTCGACGCTCTTCAAGAGTAGTAATTCAATTCTTTTAATGCTAGCCATGTTGGTGTCCTTTCAATGAGGAAAGTTAGGAGTTGCCGACTCAACCCCACCTCGTGTAAAACATAAGTCGGTATGTCTTTTATGTATGCAAGGAATCAGAACGGAATGTCATCGTCCTGGGGTGCCATGTTTGTGGTGGCAGTTGCTGCTGCTGGTTCTTGAGATTGACCTGATTGATTGGCTCTGGAATCAACAAACTGGAATGTATCAATCACAACTTTCAGTTTTGAGCGATTGTTTCCATCTTTGTCTTGCCATTGGTCTAGTTTCAAACGGCCTTCAACGAAGACTGGGCGACCTTTTGAGAGGTACTTGGACATGGTCTCAGCTGTACGACCCCACGCTTCACAATCAACGAAGGTTGTTTCTTCCGTCATATCGCCGTCTCTGCCTTTGTACTTGCGATTGACCGCGAGTCCAATCTGTGCAACAGACTGATTGCTTGGGGTTTGTTTGAGTTCAGGGTCCCTTGTGAGGTTGCCCATCAAGATTACTTTGTTGTAACTAGCCATGTCTATTCTCCAATCAGCGTCATTTTACCAGAACAATCCAATCTCCCCTTAAAGATTGAAGAAGTTCTCTTAAGAAGTTTCAGTGACCTCTTCAGCGCTTTCTTCTACAGTTTCTTCTGTAGGGCTCTTTTCTGAGGTTTCAGTTTGAGCTTCTTCAGCTGGTTTCTCTTTTGGTGCTTCAACGACTTCATCATCTTTTCTTGAAATCGATGCAACTTTCTCTGTTGAACGATCTGTTGATTGTGATTCTCTTACTTTGATTTCTGAAGCGAGGTCTTGAGCGCCATCATTTGCGTCGATGAGTTCTTGAGGAACATGCTCAGCTTTTGTGACCATCATTCGAAGCAGTTCTTCAGATTGGTTACACCGTCGCTCGAGGTCAGAAATCGCTTGGGTTGGTGCATTGAAATACACTAAGAAATAGACGCCTCGTTTGTTGCCACTGACTTCGTAAGCGAGTCTTCGTTCATCCCACTTTTTCATGGTGATGATAGATGCGCCAGCTTTGTCTAGTAGTGATTTGAGGTGATCAACTGCAGCTTGCAAATTAGCAGTTGCTGATTGAGGGAACAAGAACATGCCCTCATATAATCCTGTACGTTCGTTACTCATGATAAATTCCTTGCTATGTCTGAGTTTCCGTTTTCGTTACATATGTTCATGGCGTCATCAACGCCACGTTCAATCCAAATATTGACCGCTTTAGCCGCTTCACCTAACACAGGTTCGACGAGCTCTTTTTGTTGCGGTGTAAATTTCCCTAAGACGTAATCGGCTTGAGGGATTTGTCCTGGTTCGTCAACTCCGATTCGAAGTCGACTCCAGTTGTCATTGCCGAGGTGATTTGAGATATCTTGCAAACCATTGTGCCCGCCTGATGAGCCTGTTGCTCTCATCCGAGTTGTTCCGCAAGGCAAGTGAATGTCATCAACTATGACGAGTAAATCCGTTTCGGGATTTGCTTTGTAAAACGTCATCGCTTGTTTGACTGACTGGCCTGAGCGGTTCATGTAGGTTTGTGGTTTCATCAAGACAACTTTTTCGTCGTTCACTCGGGTTTCAATGACGAGTGAGTCAAACTTGCTTGTCGCGGGCTCGCCTGTGGCAAGTTGCCTTGCCACACGGTCAATGACATCAAACCCGACGTTATGTCGAGTGAAGTCATACTTTTGACCAGGATTGCCTAAACCAACGACAAACTTCATCGCTTACTCATCGCCGCCTTCATCGCTTCCAGAGTCGTTGCTTGAAGCGTCGTCAGAGCTACTGATGACTTCTGGTGTTAGTTCTTCACCGTCTTCAATCGCTTCTGTTTCATCTGCTTCAGCAACAATTGTGACGTGAGCAATGTGACGTTCTGGGTCGAGGACAGCTTTGACGCCATCAGGAAGTTCTAGATCGCCAATCGTGAAGACGTCTTCAACAGTAGAGAGGTCAACGCGAATGCTTTCTGGAATGTCTTTCACCATGCATTCGATTTCAATCTCTGGTCGTGGGACTTCAAGAACCGCGCCAGCTGCTGAGGCATTTGCAGGTTGACCAACGATATCAAGCGTCATTTTGATGGTGACGACTTGTTTAAGGTCTACACGTGCAAAGTCAACGTGAATGAGGTTGTCTCCAAGATAGCCGAACTGCAAATCTTTAACGAGTACAGTTGCAGGGGAGCCATCGCCGTTATCGAGTTCGATGACGTGGTTGCCAGCAGTAAGGTGTGTGACGAATTCTCGTTCATCAACACTTACTGAAACTGGATCGCTTCCTTTTCCATAAATTGTCGCTGGAAGACGACCGCTTTTTCTTAAGCGACGAGCATAGGTTGTACCGAGCTTTTCTCGGAGTTCAACTTTTACAACAGGGGCTTCGTGTGCCATAACTTTCTTTCCTTCTTATTACTTCTTAGGTCCTTCGCCACTTCTAAAGAGCGACGAAATTGACATGTGGTGATGTATTCTGTGCACGGCCTCTCCAAGAAGTCGTGCGACACTAAGTACGTGTAGTTTGTCTCCAAGTCCGTCGAGTCGTTCATCAGGACGGATTGTGTCAGTGATGAGGACTTCGCTGATTGGAGAGTCGTTTATTCGTTCAATTGCTGGTCCGACGCATACGCCGTGCGTGGCTGCAGCTGTAATTTTGTTTGCGCCGTGTTCTTTGACAAGGCGAGCTGCTTCGCAAATGGTTCCCGCAGTTGAAATCATGTCATCAACCATCAGTACATTCTTGCCTTCAACCGAGCCAATCAATCGTTTAGAAACAACTTCGCTTCCGGAGTCTCTTCGCTTATCGATAATTGCAAGTGTTGAATCGAGCAATCCGGCGTACATGTTTGCAACCTTCACATTGCCAACGTCTGGTGAAACGATGGCCATGTTGTCACCATTCATATCATCGTTTTGAGCGAAGTGGTCGCAAAAGACTTTAGTTGATGTGAGGTGGTCAACAGGAATGTCGAAGAAGCCCTGAATTTGTGCCGCATGCAAATCCATGCAGAGGACTCGGTTTGCGCCAGCTGCTGTGATGAGGTTTGCAGTGAGTTTCGCAGTGATTGGAACTCGCCCCTCATCTTTTCTATCTTGTCTTGCATACCCGAAGTAGGGGACTACAGCTGTGATGCGGCCTGCTGAAGCGCGTCTGAGCGTGTCAATCCAAATGAGCAACTCCATCAAGTTGTCATTTGCTGGCTTTGATGTTGATTGAACAATGAAACAATCACGTCCACGGATGTCTTCATTGATTTTTACAATGATTTCACCATCAGGAAACTTACTGACTTCAGCTGCACCAAGGGGAAGTTCAAGGTGCTTGCACATATCAACTGCAAGATGTTCGCCGCCAGTTGCAGCGAAGATTTTTAATCGTCGATGGTCATCGTGGCTCATTGGTTGGCCTCCACATTTTGTTGTGTGCGGTCTGCTTCACGTGTCTTAAGGATTGATTCAACTTCGATGAGTTGCTCGGGCGTGTTGATTGAAAGTGTGTCTTCGGGCTCAACTGCATTCACAATCTCGATGGTTGCGTTTTGCTCTTTCAACATTCGAGGTACTTCAGTCAGGTAGTACTCGTTTGTGAGTTCATTTGGCTCTAACTCATTTAGGCAATCAAAAAGCGCGCGTGCGTTAAACACTGCATAGCTTGGATACACTTCTTGAATCTCGAGTTGTTCAGGGGTTGCGTTCTTGTGTTCAATAATCGCTTCAAAACGTTGTTCATCATCTCGAACAATTCGTCCATAACCAGTTGGGTCTGGGATGATGCTCGTGGCGAGCGTTGCTGCTGCGTTTGACGAACGGTGGAGTTCCATCATTGCATCAATTGTTGAAGTACGAAGCAAAGGACCATCACCGCCAAGAACGAGAACGTCGCCGTCAAAATCTTTTAAGTTTTCTTCGCACACCATGACTGCATGTCCAGTGCCAAGTTGTGGTTCTTGAATGACATATTCACAATCGTGAATGGAATCTCGGACGAGTTCAGCACCGTGACCAATGACGAGAATGACTTGCTCGCAACCAGCTGCTTTCACAGCATCAACAACCCATCCAACCATTGGTTTATCTAGGACTGGGTGCAAAACCTTGGGCAAATCGCTGTTCATGCGAGTGCCTTTACCTGCAGCAAGGATGATTGCTGCAAGAGGTTTGCAAGATTGGTTGTTGGATGAATGACTCATCTCTTATTCCTTAAAAGGAACTGGCCCGCCAAGACTTGAACTTGGAATGCCTGGATCAAAACCAGGTGTGTTACCGATTACACCACGGGCCAATTGTCTGCGAGATGCTACGTTGAGCAGCTCGTTATACCTCCTGTTTAACCGCTCAAAAGAGGGGCCAAACATGCTAAATCGCGGGAGGGACAACAGGTTGAGCCCAACCGCGGCGAACCTTCCCAAGACTTGGAGCACTCATCGCCGCGATCAGTACCCCATGTGACGCCAAGTATCCGACTTGTCATCAACGGTCCTACCATTGGAAGGGTCAGGGATTGTACATGAGAGCGCTTCTATTCGCTAGGGGAAGGGGGTTTTTTTAGCCCTAGAATCGCTTTTGTACGCCCTTGAGCGATACATTCTTCAAGTCGCTCACGATTTGATTGCGACTCATCCCTTGGGGACTCGTGGTGCCAAAAATGAAGCACGGTCGCCTTGAAATCGCCTCTTATAAGCGTCCCGCCTGCAAATGCTGCCCGCACTGCAACATCTGAGTCCTCATACCCCCATCCTGTGAATGATTCATCGAAGCCCTCGATTTTCCGCATCAATGACGCGTCAATAAGAAAATTGCATCCGCGAATCTTTTTCCACGATGCGGGCATTAACCTTCTGAACCCTCCAAGGGGGACCCTCATGAGGGGAAGAATGCGATTGATGTGTCCTGAGATTCGAATCCCGATGAAGCGGAACCATGGCCACTCATGCGGTTTAAGGTCATTATCGAGCCAATGTTGAGAGATTGTTTGATCAAGGAGGACTCTGCTACACCCTACAACTGTGTTTGGCGTCGCGAGCGATTTTACGTCTCTGATGAAATGCGTTCGGGGGACGCAATCGCCATCCAAGAATGCGAGGGTCTCTCCACGAGCGTTGAGAATTGCCTTGTTCAGAATGGCGCACTTCCGGAATCCTTCATCTTCTTGCCAAATGTGAATGCACTGTAGCGTCCCATTGAATGACTCAATGAGTTCTTTTGTTTCATTTGTCGACCCATCATCAGCAATGATGAGCTCAAAGTCGTTGTCAGATTGAGCACAGAGTGCTTCAAGAACTCGCCGAAGGACAGCAGGTTTGTTGTATGTGCTGACGATGAGAGTGAGAGAAGACATGTGCTTGTTTCATCCAAGAAGTGAGAAGAGCGGTAAAATCTCGTAGTACCTTACAAGAAATCCTTAGCCCTTTATGTTCAACCAACTCATCCTTTTTCATAGACGTCTCATTTGGCTTGGTCTTTTTCTCTGTATTGCTGTCGCTGTTCTTGGGTTGCAAGCAGTGCGATTAATGGTCGTCGAGCATGAAGAGCGATACGCAAAAGCAGAAAGTCGATTGCACACGACGCATTATCTTCCAACTTTTCGTGGCGCGATTAAGGATCGTAAAGGGCGAGTGATTGCTCAAGATGTTCCCTCATATGCTATTGCAGTGCGGTGGGATTACATCACGGGCGACCGCGCGCATGAACAAGCTGTGCAAGATGCCAAGTCGTCAGTGGGTCATCAGCGGTGGTTGTCGTTGTCGCCAGAAGAACGTCAACAACAAATCAGCGCGTTTCTGCCACCTGCGAAGCAAGACTTAGAGCTCTTCTGGAACCAAGTTGCAACGATTGGGAAGATTTCAAGGGACGAACTTGAATCACGATTGCAACTCATTCGCTCGTCAGTGACAAACCTTGCTGAAGTTGTATGGGAACGACAAGAGTCAGCGCATCAAAAGCGTTTTGGAGAGCGAGCGACATTCGTTGCGAGGCCTATTCGCGAACAACGAACAAATCATGTCATTCTTTCTGATGTCAGTGATGAGATGGTCTTTGCGTTTAAGAAGTTGCAGGATGCAGTACCCCATGCAATTGCAATTGAGTATGACAGAACGCGTGAGTACTCATTACGCAATCAAACTGTTCAGTTAGATGGCGCGACATTTCCGACGCCAATTCGTTCGTTTAATCCCCAGAGTGTTGAATTGAATGCTGTGGGCGAACTCCTTATTGGCGATGTCAGGCAAGAAGTTTGGGAAGAAGACAATGAGCGTTTGCCGTTTTCTTCACCTGAAGGCATCGACTTACAAGGGTACCGAGCAGGCGATGAAGTTGGCTCAAGGGGAATTGAAGCCGAACTAGAAACAGACCTGAGAGGTCATCGTGGAAAAGTCGTTCTTAACAAGCAAGGTGATGAGATTGACCGCGTCCTCCCAAAAGGCGGATTGGATGTCACCCTCACAATCGACATGGAATTGCAAGGGAGAGTCGAAGCAATAATGTCACAAGACCTTGAGTTTATGAATGTTCAGTCGTGGCATCGCAACGGGCTCCTTCCAGATGGTTTGCCGCTTAGAGGGGCGATTGTTGTGTTAGATGCAGAATCGAGCGAAATACTCGCAATGACGTCATCGCCAGCGCTCGACGATGAGGTTGATTTGGATGGATATCCTTGGCTTAATCGTGCAGCGGAAGGACTCTACCCGCCCGGTTCAATTTTAAAACCGATTGTGTATGTTTCAGCAGTGACAGAGGGCGTTGCGCAAGAACAAGAAGCGATTGAATGTACTGGGCACTATTTTGACGGTGTCAAAGATGCTGCGCGGTGTTGGATTTATCGAGACCGTTTTAACTTTCAAACACATGGGCATCTAAAAGGTAAAGATGCACTCTCTCGTTCTTGTAACATTTTCTTTTACGAACTCGGTTCACGGCTAGGATTCAATCGTTTGCTCTCGTGGTATAGAAAGTTTGGACTCGGGGAACCGCTTCATCAATCATTAACGAGTGGTCAGAATGATGAAGCAAATTCGTTTGGACATTTACCTTCAGATGAAGATATCGAACAACTGAAACAGCGCGGCGCACTGACGTTTGAAACAGTAAGCATTGCAATTGGTCAAGGTGCATTGACGTGGACACCGCTCCATGCAGCTGCAGCATATGCAACGCTTGCAAGGGGCGGTGTGTGGAAGGCGCCAACACTTGTTAAACGAGAAGACTCTGGGATAGATTTACATGTTGACCAAGACAGTATTGATGTTGCGCTTGATGGGTTGCAAGATGCCATTCAAAAAAGGCATGGAACTGGCGCGCTCCTTCGGCATTCGGCAAGTGCGGAAGAACCAATTTTCACAATTGATGGCGTTAACTTATGGGGTAAGACTGGCACAGCAGAAGCGCCGCCACTCGTTGTCGAAGGAGTAAAGCAACCAATTACTGGGTTAGACCATTCTTGGTTTGTCGTCATGGCTTCACCCGCTGACTCAGAACGGCCGACAGTTGTCATCGCCGTGCTTGTTGAAAATGGCGGCAGTGGTGGCCGAGTTGCAGGTCCAATAGCAAATCAAGTGTTGTATGCCTTGCAACGGGAGGGGTACTTCAACTAATGCATCGAAAGAGGACATCATCGATGCTTGCGCTCCATGCTGGCTGGCTGGTCTTTATAGCTGCAATATTGCTCACTTGGCTTGGCGTTGAAGCGATTGATACGACGAGGCCTGCAACTTCAACAAGACAGCTCACGCTTGCTTTCGTTGGCATTGTTGCGGCGTTGTTTATCGTGCTCATTCCTGTGCAACGATTACGACAGGGAAGTTGGTGGTTCTTTGGCATTGGCATGGCGCTTCTAGTTGTCTTAATTATTCCGGGCGTTCCTGACTTTCTGGTTCATCCAAGAAATGGCGCGCGGCGTTGGATTAATGTTGTTGTGATGGACATGCAACCATCTGAACTTGTAAAGATTGGGTTCGTCTTAGCGCTTGCATCTTATCTTCGGTTCAAACATCATTACCGAGAGATGAAGGGTTTAATCATTGTGCTTGCCATCGCGTTACCGCCGATGCTTCTCATTGTTGTCGAACCAGACTTAGGGACTGCGATGCTCTTCCTACCAGCACTCATTGCGATGCTCATCGCTGCAGGTGCGAGATTCAAACATCTTCTCGTCATCGCTTGCATTGGAATCGTTGCATCACTTGCGATGTATCCTCTGCTTAGGCCCCACCAGAAAGATCGTATCCAAGCATTGATTGCGCAGATTGAGGGAGATGACCGTTTTGAGCAATCGATTGGATATCAAGGCGCACGGGCGATGACATTAATTGGTGCAGGCGGCGTGTCGGGAGTAAGCAAGGAGAAGGCGGAAGAGTTATTGAAATCAAACCATCTGCCTGAAGAACATAATGACATGATTTTTGCTGTGATCTGTCTTCGGTACGGCTTGATTGGCGCGATTGGGATGTGGCTCGCGTATGTACTTCTCGCAGTTGGGGGATTGTGCGCCGCCATAAATTGCAAGGACCCATTCCCTCGGCTTGTATCAGTTGGCATTACGGCGATGATTCTTTCGCAAATGGTCATCAATACGGCGATGACGCTCGGCATTGCGCCCATCACTGGGTTGACGCTTCCATTTGTGAGCGCGGGCGGTTCGAGTTTGGTCGTGACGTGGTGCATGGCGGGCATTTTGTTTAACATTGCGAGGCATCGTGACCCAATGTTGACACGTGAAGGCTTCTTGTTCAGTTAACATACGTCTCGTGAACGAAGAACAGCATATTCCAACATCATTTTTTGAAGACATTGCGTCTCTTGGCATTGAGTTTGATGAGGGCGATGTTGAAACATTGTCGACGTACTTGCAGCTCTTGTATCAAAAGAATCAGGTCATGAACTTAACCGCGGTGAAATCAATTCATGATGCATGGGAGCGGCACATTTACGACTCGTTGACGCTACTTCCGTTGATTTCAAACATGGAGTGTTCGCACGTCATTGATGTTGGTAGTGGTGGTGGATTGCCCGGCATTCCGCTCGCCATCACACTGCCTGAGATGACATTTGTCTTGGTTGAGACAACAAAAAAGAAAGCACTCTTTTTGCATGAAGTTGTTGAAGCGTTAGAACTTGAAAACGTGACTGTCCTTGCAGAGCGTGCTGAACAGTTGGCATCAGAGGATGGCGGTTTTAGAGGTATGGCTGATGTCGTCGTTTCACGTGCAGTTGGCGCAATGCCGACGCTCCTTGAGTTGACCGTTCCGTTTTTAAGAATTGGCGGTGCTTTTCTCGCTGTCAAAGGTCAAAAGGCAGAAGAAGAAGTTCAGCTAGCTCGGAAGGCAGCGAGCAAGTTAGGGTGTACCTTTGACTCAATGTCACGAACAAAAACTGGAACAATCGTCACGTATCTCAAAAAAAGTAAGACTCCAAAGGCATACCCGAGACCAGCAGGAGAGCCAAAACGTATGCCACTTGGAATGGGGGTTAAGTGACTGTCGTTGATGCTCTCTTTTCAGAAGGCGGTGGACTGTCTCACTGTTTGCCCCACTGGGAGCCGCGACCGCAACAGTGTTCGATGGCTGAAGCAGTGCAGGAAACGCTGCAACACAAATCGTCATTATTGGTAGAAGCAGGAACAGGGGTTGGGAAATCGATTGCCTATCTCGTTCCCGCAATTCGGCGAGCAATTGAGTTTGGCGAAACGGTCGTCATCGCAACGCATACGATTACGCTTCAAGAACAACTCATCGAAAAAGACATACCCATCCTTCAAGAAGCATTCGATGAAACATTCTCACCAGTGTTAGTGAAGGGTAGAGGCAACTATGTCTCCCTTCGGAGATTGCAACGGGCGATGCAAAAGAAGAGTGCACTCATTCACGACAATCACGGTCGTACGCAACTGCAAGAACTTGACGAATGGGCAAGAGTGACGCGAGATGGATCGAAATCATCATTAGAAGTTTTACCAAGAGGCGATGTTTGGGAACTTGTGCGAAGTGAATCAGGTCGATGCCTTGGCAAAAAGTGTAGCACATATGACTCTTGTTTCTATCAAGCATCAAGACGTGCGATGGAGCGGGGCAATGTGCTCGTTTGTAACCACGCGTTGTTCTTTTCAGACATGGCACTGAGAATGCGAGGGGCTGGATTTTTGCCTCGATACGACCACGTCATTTTTGACGAGGCGCATGCACTCGAAGATGTCGCCGCAAATCATTTTGGTGCTTCAATTTCAGAAGCGCAAATTGATTATCTTTTAAAGAGTCTTGTGCCAACGTCAAGAAGAGCAGCATCGAAAGGTTTTCTGTTTGCGCTTCAATCCGCAAGCGACTCGCCCGAGTTGCAAAAACAATGTATCGCAATGGTTCAAGAATGCCGTACGGCATCTCGATTCTTCTTTGATGACATGATTGAGTGGAAAAGAGCAAACGCGCCTCAAAATGGCAGGGTCAGAGAAAAGAACTTTATTGCCAATCGAATCAGCGAACCGCTCATGAAATTGTCTCATCATTTGACAATTCTTAAGGACTCCATCAGAGATGATGCTGAAGCGCTTGAAGCGCAAGCATTCGCGCAACGAGCCAGAGAGCTTTCGATGTTGTCCGATTTAGTGATGAACCAAAGTATCGATGGTTGCGTCTATGCAATTGAAGGCGTGCCGCCAAAATCAACACAAGGCGCGCCTGCGCGTCCCGTGCTTAAATGTTATGCAGTTGATGTGTCAGGCATTTTAAAAGAGCATTTGTTTAATCATGAGGCCTCAGTCGTCATGACTTCAGCGACGCTCGCAACAGGTGGCGGCGATTTTTCACTCATCAAAAAACGACTTGGTTGTGATGATGCGACGGAATTACAACTTGGTAGCCCGTTTGATTATCCAAGACAGATGAGGGCATGGGTTGACTCAGCAATTCCAGAACCATCAAACAGCGCCTACGTCGAAAAACTTGCTGATAGAGTTGTTGATATGGTTTCAAGAACGAATGGCGGCGCGTTTGTGTTGTTTACCAGTTTCAAGATGGTGAATGCAGTTGAAGCGCTTGCTCGCGAGCGACTTGAAGACAACGGCTTTGAACTTTTCATCCATGGCAAAGAGCAAACACGCACGGCATTATTGAACTCATTTAAAGAAAACGAATCAGCGGTTCTTTTCGGAACAGCGAGCTTTTGGCAGGGTGTTGACGTACGTGGTCACAACTTACGAAATGTCATCATTACTCGGCTCCCATTCGATGTGCCAGATAAACCGCTAGTTGAAGCGCGGCAAGAACTGATTGAAGCAGAGGGTGGTAGCCCGTTTATGGAAGATCAATTGCCACGAGCAGTGATTAAGTTTAGGCAGGGGATTGGTCGATTAATCCGCTCAAGTGATGACAGAGGTGATGTGTCTGTGCTCGACTCAAGAATTGTTCGCAAGTTTTATGGACAAGCATTTCTTGCATCACTGCCGGAGGGTGTAGAGGTTGTTGATTTAGCCACAGAAGATTATTTTGATTGAAGTATAGGTATGATGTTTCTCTTATGACAGTGTTTAAAGCTTACGACGTCCGAGCGCTCTATCCAGACCCGCTCAATGAAGCCATCGCAAAACGAATTGGCATGGGAACAGCGATGTTACTCATGGAAGAAAGCGGAAAGAGTGGACCAATCGTTGTTGGCCATGACATGCGGCCACATTCGCCATCACTTGTGAGCGCGCTCAAAGAAGGAATGCGTTCAGTTGGCGCTGATGTAATTGATGTTGGCCTCGTGGATACGCCATTTGTTGCGTTTGCAGTCAACCATCTTGATGCAATCGGTGGTGTGCAAACAACCGCATCGCACAACCCAATCAATTACAACGGGTTCAAAATCTGTCGAGCGAAAGCCAAGCCAGTCGGGAAAGGCCTTGGACTTGAGAAGATTGAGGCGTTTGCGTATTCAGACGAGATCCCCGAGTGTCATGAAGAAGGTAGTGAATCGTCAATTGATTTGTGGGATGCGTATAGAGAACACGTCTTTACCTATTTAGACCCACGGATTCTTTCAGGTGACATTAAAGTCAAAGCAGCTGTTGATGCATCGAATGGAATGGCTGGAACGATGGTTCCAAAACTCTTTAGAGGCATTGCTGGTCTCGAGATGATTGAGATCAATTTTGAAAATGATAAGGGTGAGTTTGTTCATGACCCTAATCCGCTCGTTGATGCAAATCTTAAACAGACGCAAGACGCTGTACTCGAACATGGTTGTGACATTGGCATTTGTTTTGATGGCGATGCTGACCGCTGCATGGTTGTTGATGAAAAAGGTAACATCGTCGGTTGCGATTTGGTGACCGCTTGGCTTGCACCAAAATTCTTACAACACGAAGAGGGTGATGGCGCAATTGTGTACGACCTTCGTTCGTCACTTGCAGTTGCGGACGCAGTAACAAGCGCAGGGGGGCGACCTGTAAAAAGTAGAGTTGGCCATGTCTTTATGAAGCAAGAAATGGCGAAGAACGATGCGCCGTTTGGTGGAGAGTTATCCGGTCACTTCTATTTCCGAGATAACTTTTACGCAGACAGTGGAGCGATGGCGTTTGCGTGCGTCCTTGGAGGGGTCGGTTGTTTTGAAGGCACAATGAGTGAGCAAATCAAACCAATTGCTACGTATGCTCAGAGTGGTGAAATCAACTTTGAAAATGATGACAAAGAAGGCGCAATGGACGCGCTTGTTCAAGCGTATCCTGATGCAACTGTTGAACGGCTAGATGGTGTGACCGTTACGCTTCCTACATGGTGGTGTAACGTTCGGGCGAGCAATACTGAACCGCTGCTACGATTAAATGTTGAAGCGCAGTCTGTTGAAGAAGTCGAGCAGCGAATAGCAGAAGTTTCGCCGATGCTCGGAAGCCGCGTAGACCACTAACTATTCGCCAGCGATTGTGCCGTCAGTAGGACTCGATGCGGTCGCATGTAGTTTTCGTGGAATTCTTCCGCTTCGATATCCAAAGTAACCCGCATCGCATGCAAGTTTCATTGCTTTTGCCATTTGAACTGGTTGTTTGGCGTGTGCAATCCCTGTATTGAGAAGGACGCCATCAGCACCAAGTTCCATTGCAATGGTGACATCAGAAGGTGTGCCAACACCTGCATCAACAATGACGGGGTAGTTTGGGTCACCGCCATGGGCAGGGCATTTCAACAACTCTAAGCAGAGTTTGATGGCTTCGGGATTTGCAATGCCTCTGCCAGAACCAATGGGTGAACCCGCAGGCATGACGCACGTTGCGCCAGCATCACGAATTCGTGCTGCCATGATTGGGTCATCACTTGAGTAACACATCACTGTGAATCCGTCACTAACAAGTTCTTTACACGCTTGAAGTGTTCCAACTGGGTCAGGAAGGAGCGTTGTTTTGTCTCCGAGGACTTCTAGTTTTACCCAAGAGCTTCCTGCGTTTCCAATCTGTTCAAGAATGTCTCTGCCGAGTCGTGCAACTCGCACGGCATCATCAGCAGAGAAGCAGCCCGCCGTGTTTGGAAGAATCGTGTATTTGTTTGTGTCAATAAAATCTAAAATTGAACGACCTTGATCATCAACAAGCCGCTCTCTTCGAACTGCAACAGTCACTGCGCTGCATCCGCTCTGTTCGAGCGCATGTTCCATCGTTTCATAGTCTGGATACTTGCCAGTTCCAACGACAAGCCGGCTGGTTAATGTGATGTCGCCGAGTTGAATGCTAGGGATGTTTGGTTCAGTAATCGTTTGCATTGCTTTATCCTCCTCCGACAAGTGACACAATTTCAATGTCGTCACCATCTTGGATTGATGTGTGTTCTCGTTCTTTGTAAGGGATGAGTGTTTTGTTAATTTCAATTGCGCATAATTGATCTTCAAGACCAAGATGGATTAACAGCGCTTGAAGTGAATTGTCACTGAGTTGTTCGCAGGGTTTTCCGTTTACAGTAATCACGATTGCATTCTATCTGAGGCGCTTAAAGCAAGAACAGGAAAGTGACCAGAATAAAGATTGGAATAAGCACAGGAATGCTGTACTTGAACATATAGCCAAAGAAGGAGGGCATCTTGATTCCCTCTTGTTCGGCAATTGCTTTGACCATGAAGTTTGGTCCATTTCCGATATACGTCATTGCGCCCATAAAGACAGAGCCCAAGCTGATTGCGACAAGCAGTGTGATTGGAATTGAACCGTCGTTGACTTCCATCATGTTTTCTGTCGTCGTTGACTGCGCAAGTTTAAAGAAGACGACGTACGTCGGTGCATTGTCAAGGAAACTTGACAGGGAGCCCGTTGCCCAGAAGTATTGCCACGGCTGATTCAGTGTTGCGGTAATGGCTTCGCCGCTTGCACGCAAGATTGAAAGTGGAACTTGCATGGCAATGAAGATGCCTGAGAAAAGTGCTGCGACTTCAAGGATTGCGCCATACGTGAAATTGTTTGCCGTTTTGATTGCCTCGCTCGTTGAAATCAGAGAGAGCCCAACAAAAGTGAGCATGACAAGTTCTCTTAAGTAAGGGAATGGTTTCCACTCAGTAAATGGAAGTGTTTTGTTTGAGTCGATGAGGGCTGCAGCAGCGACAATGCCGCCGATGTAGATAAAATTGATGAGGCCTTGAACGCGCATTGGCTGCGCTTGCAAATCATCTTTGAGGTGAGACAAGTCGCCTTCTTTTCTCCAAAGGATTGAATCCCAAATGAAATAGACGACAAGGAGTATGCCGCATGTTGTAGCCCACATTGGCCAAAGGTTAAGCGTCCAGAGGAAGTCAACGCCACGTAAATAGCCGAGGAATAGTGGTGGGTCACCAATTGGAAGAAGCGTTCCACCGATGTTGCTCACTAAGAAGATAAATATGACAACAGTGTGCACAATGTGTTTTCGTTGAGAGTTCGTCTTTAGGATTGGACGAATGAGAAGCATGCTTGCGCCCGTTGTGCCAACAAAACTTGCAATAAGAGCGCCGACAGCAAGGAAGGTTGTGTTCGTAAGTGGCGTTGCTTCTAAATCACCTGATAAATGAATGCCACCCGCAATGACATACAAACTAAAGAGCAAGATGATAAATGGAATGTAGTCTTGCATGATGGCGTGATGCAAACTTGGTCCGATGTCATCTTTTGCTGTGAGAAAGAGGTATAGAATTGTTCCGCCTGCACACAACATTGCAATGAAGAATCTGTTTGCATTTGATTCCCACCACAAGTGTGTTGCTGGGATGAGTGGCAACAGTGCAATTGAGCCAAGAATCACAACAAATGGCAAAATGCCAATACCCCAATAGTGCGGCATGTGAGGCGCGTGTCCGTGATGGTCACCGTGATCTCCCATGAGCCATTGAGCAAGAAAGAGTGCGATGATGCCTGCAATTGCGATTGAAATTGCGACTAGAATTTTGTTTGGTTTAGGAATGTCGTGCATGTGAAAAGATGCACATAATATCGTATTACGAGTTTTGAGGCGTTCGGTGATGAATCTCTGGCAAGGTGGAGATGAGCCATCTCGCAAACGATGCTTTTGTAAGGGAATCCTCAGGACGGAACGTCACCCCATCCTTAGTCAGCATGAAGGCGTTGATTTCATTGCTATTCATAGTGTTCAAGGGATTGGCGATGATTGCGTCAACGCCCTTCCGCTCCAACTTTTCCCGTGCAACTTCCTCTAATTTGGATTGTTCCGCAAGCGAAAATGCAATGACAGTTTGGTCATTCCTTTTTGAAGCTGTTAAATCAGCGACAACATCATTCGTTGCGGTCAATTCAAGAGCATATGAATCACCCCTCCTGATTTTGCCGTCATGTTGCCCGCCCACAGGCGTGAAATCCGAGACCGCCGCAGCCATAATGAGGACATCATGTGAGGGCCAATATTCACGACACTTTGCAGCCAAATCCCGGGTAGAACCAAATGTAATCGTTGAAATTCGTGGGTGGTGTTGCGGTCGCATCGCATGTTCGCCGCAAAGCGCGGTGACCTTGTGGCCAGCGGTGGCTGCAGCGAGGGCAATGGCACAACCAAGCGTCCCTGAAGACCAGTTCGACAAGTATCGAACAGAATCGATTGGTTCAATTGTTGCCCCCAGTGTGACAAGGATGTGATGTGAGGAATGTTTCATGCTTAAAAAGGGGAAAAGTTGCCTTCAAGACTCTCTAGGGAATGATACTATGCGTCATACAGCGATTCATCGCTTCATTTCTTATGGCACGAAAATTACGTCGAAAAATAGGTGAGATTCTCATTGATCATGGTGCAATCTCAAAAGATGACCTGAAAACAGGTTTAGAGAAGGCCTCTGGTACAGCAAAAAAGATTGGCGAAGTGCTCATTGAACTTGGCTATTGCGATGAATCAGCAGTCGTGAAGGGGCTCGCTGAACAGTTTGGCATGCGATTCATCACCCTCGATGGGAGTGATGGCGAGCCAGACATGGCGCTCATCCCAAAAGACGTCATCCAAAAACATATCGTGATTCCGCTCTCAAAAGAAGGCGGAAAACTGCAGCTCATCATTCATGACCCATTAAACCTTGAATTGCTTGACTTGCTCCGATTTAGGTTGAATTGTGAGATTGAGCCCGTACTCGCGACGAAGGCCTCCATACAGACTTTCATTGCAAAGGAAACTGGTGGCGAGGGAACGAATATCGCTGAAACCTCCCTTGTGACGGATTCAGTTGATGTCAGTGTTGACCGCTCGGTCGATAAATCAGTCGACGCTTCGATTGATGTCGACGACGACCAAGCACCAATTGTCAAACTCGTGACGCGGCTCATTACAGAGGCAGTCCGAAACCGAACCTCTGATATTCACATTGAGCCGATGGAAGATCGCGTGCTATTGCGATATCGAATCGACGGTGTGTGTCATGTTCGCGACAATTTGCCGAAGCGAATGCAGGCAGCGATTCTCGCTCGTTTAAAATTGATGGCCGGTGTAAACATTGCTGAGCGGCGAATCCCGCAAGACGGTCGTATCAAAATGAGTGTCGATGGTTCGCAGATTGACTTTCGTGTCAGTACGTGTCCCGCGTATCATGGCGAGTCAGTTGTGCTGCGGATTTTGAGACCAGACTCCGTTCGAATTGGTCTTGTCAATCTTGGTTTTGAACAGGAAAACCTTGATTCGTTTAACAAACTTATTCGCAGACCAAACGGCATTCTGCTTGTGACGGGACCTACTGGTTCAGGTAAAACGACAACACTTTATTCAGCGCTTGACGTGTTAAACAGACCTGACCGAAAAATTATTACAGCGGAAGATCCAGTTGAATATAGTTTTGCAGGCATTAACCAATGCCAAGTTCGCGATTCAATTGGCTTGACGTTCTCTTCAATCCTTCGCTCGATGTTACGGCAAGCCCCAAACGTCATTCTTGTTGGTGAGATTCGTGATAGAGAAGTTGCTGACATTGCGATTCAGGCAGCGCTCACTGGTCACTTGGTCTTCTCAACCTTGCACACAAACGATGCGCCATCAGCCATTACTCGTTTGATTGATATGGGTGTGAAGCCATACCTCGTTGCGAGTTCTATTCAAGCGATTATGGCTCAGCGGCTTATTCGAATTCTTTGTCCTGACTGTAAACAGATTGATGAAAATCCAGATAAGAAAGTTCTTGAACTCATTGGGATTACACAGGACGAGGTCCATAAGAATCCAGTCTATAAAGCAGTCGGTTGTGCTTCATGCGGAAAACTCGGCTACAAGGGTCGTAAGGCGATCTTTGAGATGATTGTTATGAATAATGAGATTCGGGATCTCGCATTCAACCGAGCGCCACTCTCTCACATTAGGCAAGCAGCTGTTCGAAATGGCATGAAATCGCTTGTTGAAGATGGCAAGATTAAGGTGTTACGTGGCGAAACAACTGCGGAAGAAATCTCTAGATTTGCACAAGCAGAAGCGTTACTCGAAGGGAATGTTGATATTTAACTATCATTACATAAAGAACACACATTATGTCCACGATTCAAATTGACAGATTGCTAGATACAGTTGTACGAACAGGTGCTTCCGACCTTCACCTTACGGTTGGTCGAAAGCCAACGTTGCGATTGCATGGTGGACTTAAAAATCTTGATACGAAAGTATTAGATGGCGATGACTGTGTCGCACTCATGAAACAAATCACGCCAGAGAAGGCACAACAAGAACTCCAAGAAGAGGGTTCATGCGACTTTGGTTTTGCGTTTGGCACAGAAGCTCGCTTTCGTGTTGCAATTTTCAGACAGCGCGGTGACTTAGCGCTTGTCCTTCGATTGATTCCAAATGAGTTGTTGACATTTGAACAAATCGGTTTGCCGACAATTCTTAAAGAATTGATTCGACGACCTCGTGGACTGTTCATTGTGACTGGACCGACTGGTTCTGGTAAAACGACATCACTTGCGACGATGATTGACTACATCAATACGAATCTTGAGCGTCACATTGTGACCGCTGAAGATCCCATTGAATATTATCACTACCACAAGAAGTCTATTGTCAATCAGCGTGAAGTGGGCAACGATGTGCCGAGCTTCTCTGAAGCGCTAAGACGTGTGCTTCGTGCTGACCCAGACGTCATCCTTGTTGGTGAGATGCGTGACCTTGAAACCATTGAAGCAGCCATTCAAGCGGCTGAAACTGGTCACTTGGTCTTTGCAACCTTGCACACCACTGGTGCATCCGGAACCATCAACCGGATTATTGATGCGTTCCCAACAAATCAACAAGAACAGGTCCGAGTGCAGTTATCGACAGCACTCATTTCTGTCCTATCTCAAGTACTCCTAAGGCGTACTGACAAAGCAGGGCGGGTTGCTGCGTATGAATTCCTTGTCGTTACTCCAGCGATTGCGAATCTCATTCGCGAAAACAAGACATTTAGAATCGACTCTGCGATTCAAACAGGGCGGAAGTTCGGCATGCAACTCCTTGATGACCACCTCTGGTCACTCTATGAGCGGGGCATGATTGGGCCTGAAGAAATGATTGATAAAGGCCGTGATTCCAATGGTTTGACTGCAAAAGTGCATAATGCTGGCGGCAAAGTCGGTCGTTCTGAGCTTGATAATCCATCATAAATAGACATTTCACCCCACTCATTCGGCAATCTAATTGGATAAAATAGTCAAATAATCTAAGTGGCGTATACTGTTTATGACCCTTAATCGGTTGATAAAACCTCTTTGGGCACGAATCATGTCGTACATACTCTCATCGCAGTTCTGCATAAGCGAATTTTACAATGGCAAAAGATAGCGCAACAAAACGTAAATCAAAATCTGTAGATCCTTCACAGTTGAAAGGCAGACGATTTGGCCGCGTTTTAACAAAGCTTGGCTTGCTCACTCGAGACCAAGTGCATGAAGCGCTCGCTGTTCAAAAAGTCGCCAAGAAGAAAGGTGATAGCAAGAAGGTTGGCGCCATCATGTTAGAGATGGGGCTCATTGAAGAGAATGACATCCTCAAAGCCCTCGCGGGTCAATCGGGGCTTGCTTGGAAGGAGTTTGATATTGATTCAATTCCTCAACAAGCAATCGAAGCACTCCCAGTAGAAAGTGCCACGACGTATCAGATTGCTCCGATTGAATACGATGAGGGCTCTAAAACACTTACAGTTGCATTGAAGTCGCCAGATAACTTTAGAGCGGTCGACGACCTTCGTCTCTTGATGGGCTTTAAAGTCAATGCAGTTGTTTCGCCAGGCGATTTAATCGATAAAGTCATCAAAGAGAAGTACGCATCAGCAAGCACTTCAATGGCTGACATGATGGCGGACCTCGATGATGTCGACTTGGGCTCCTTTGGTGATGACGACAGTTCAGACTTAAGCAAACTTGCATCTGCGGCTTCAGATAACAAAATTGTCAGATTGTTAAACCTAGTGTTGCTCCAAGCGATTAGAGACAAAGCATCTGATATTCACTTCGAGCCATTTGAAGAAGAGTTCAAAATGCGATATCGCATTGACGGTGTTCTTTATGAAATGGTTCCGCCGCCAATGCACCTTGCGATGCCAATCGTATCACGTATCAAGATTATGGCGAACCTTGACATCTCTGAACGTCGTTTGCCGCAAGATGGTCGTATTGAATTGAGCGTAGGCGGATCACCCGTCGACCTTCGTGTTTCAGTGTTGCCAACGATGTTCGGCGAGTCAGTCGTAATGCGTGTTCTAGACCGTTCAAATGTTCAGTTGAGCATGGATAAGATTGGACTTCGCGCTGCTGACTATGAAAAGATGTCAGACATTATTCACAGGCCAAATGGCATTGTTGTTGTCACTGGGCCAACTGGCTCGGGAAAAACAACAACGCTCTATTCCGCATTGACAGAACTCAACGACCCAGAAACAAAAATTCTAACGGCTGAAGATCCAGTCGAATATGACATTGATGGATTGATTCAATGTCAAATCAACACGGATCAAGATTTAACGTTTGCAAAATTGCTTCGTTCATTCCTTCGGCAAGACCCTGATGTTATTCTCGTTGGTGAGATTCGTGACCTTGAAACTGCACAGATTGCTGTGCAGGCGTCGCTCACAGGTCACTTGGTCTTCTCAACCCTTCACACAAATGATGCGCCATCAACTGTTCTTCGATTGGTTGACCTCGGCGTTGAAACCTTCCTCATTACTGCGACAGTTGAGGCGATTGTTGCTCAGCGACTTGTTCGCCGCATTTGTAACGGTTGTAAGGAAGAGTATGTGCCCAATAGTGAAGAGTTGCTCGAACTTAAGTTAAGACCAGAAGATGTTGAAGACAGAACATTCTTTAGGGGCAAGGGATGTAATCAGTGCAACAACAGTGGGTATCGAGGTCGTCTAGCGATCTTTGAGATTATGGAGTTCGATGACGCAGTCCGTGAGTTGGTTTTATCACAAGCGTCCACTGCGGTACTTAGAGTCGAAGCTCAAAAACGAGGAATGCGAAGTCTCCGCGAATGCGGTCTTCTCGCAATTTATGACGGTCAAACAACAATTGATGAAGTTGTTCGTGAAACAATGATTGACGATTAAAGGTTTACTGAATGCCAACATACGTATATGAAGCACTAAACGCAGCCGGAAAGCCCGAAAAGGGGCGCATCGAAGCAGGCAGCAGTGATGCAGCAATCGCCGCAATTCGTTCGAATGGTTTTTTCCCAACAACTGTTCGCGAAGAAAAAGTAGGTGGCTCTGGTAAGAAAGAGTCAGGCAAGAAGAGTGCGAAAGCTAAGAGTGCTAAAAAGAAGAAGGGCTTCAACATCTCCATCGGCGGCGTGAAGACGAAAATTCTTACGCAGTTCACCCGTCAACTTTCAACACTTCAAGACGCCGGCTTGCCACTATTGCGGTCACTCCAAATTCTTGAACAACAGCAAAAGCCGGGCAAGCTTAAATCGATTCTTGTTGATGTTGTAGAAGATGTGGAGTCTGGCACAAGTTTGTCTGATTCGATGAGTAAGCATCCGAAAGCATTTGACCGGCTCTATTCCAAAATGGTTGCAGCTGGTGAAATTGGCGGTGTTCTTGATGTCATTCTTCAACGACTTGCAAACTTCATGGAGAAAGCAGAACGTCTAAAGTCGCGTATTAAAGGTGCGATGATTTATCCGATCTGTGTCATCATCGTTGCAGTCGCAATTGTGACAGGCATCATGTACTTTGTGATTCCAAAGTTTAAAGACATCTTTAATGACTTCGATGTCACGCTTCCGGGCTTAACGCTTTGGCTGATTGATGCATCGCTCTGGATTGCGGGTACGCCTGAAAATGGCGAGCAAGCCATTCCTGGATATGTTTGGATTATTATTGGCCCGTTCCTCATCTTCTTCTTCTTTAAACTCATTCGAAAGACGAAGCCGGGGCGTGCAGTCACAGATATTGTTGTGATGAAGTTGCCAGTGTTTGGCAACCTCGTCCAGAAAACATCAGTTGCTCGATTTACTCGTACGCTTGGCACGCTCATTGCTGCTGGTGTGCCGATTCTTGAAGCCGTGCTCATTACGCGTGACACTTCTGGTAACCACGTCTATGAAAAAGCGCTTAACCAAGTCCATGATTCAATCCGTGAAGGTGAATCTGTTGCTGACCCACTGCGCGAAGCTAAGGTCTGCGACTCAATTGTGGTCAACATGATTGAGGTCGGTGAAGAAACGGGTGACCTTGATGTCATGCTCATGAAGATTGCTGACAACTATGATGAAGAAGTCGACGTTGCGGTTTCAGCGCTCTTGAGTTTGCTTGAGCCAATGCTTGTTGTTGTTCTCGGTGGCATCGTCGGCACAATCGTGCTTGCGTTGTTCCTCCCGCTCGTGAAGATGATTGAATCTGTCTCGGATACAGGGTGATTTCAATGGAACTGCGAAACCGTACTAGCCCCCAACAAGGATTTACGATTATTGAATTGCTCATCACAATTTCAATCATTGTCATATTGATTGGCATGTTGACGCTTGCGTTAACTCAAGCAAGGGTTGCAGCACAAATCGCAGAAACAAACAATCGGCTCATTACACTTAAGAAAGCAACAGCTCGTTTTAAGAATGACATCGGTTATTACCCAGCAGTGCTCGACAACCACAGACACTTAGCAACGATCCCAGAGTTCCCTGGTCAATCAAACTCAAATCCTGCGCAAGAGTATCGTGGCCTTGTCCAAGATTGGTATTCGGTAACATCGCCTGCTGAATTCCTCATTGGATATGGCGATCAGTTGGAAGACGGGTATGGCAGATTGGCAAATTCAAGTTCAGGTGATGACGATTATTTAGAAGTGCCAGCATTTGGCATCAGGCATCCCGGACTCGATGGTGTGTGGCGTGGCACAGATCTCTTTGCGAGTGACGGATTGTCGACAGGGGCGGGGCTTCTTGAAGATCGTGACCCCTCAAATCGAGGTAAGTTGTATGGTCCATACATCGAACTCGAAGATTCGCAAATGTTTGGTCGAATCGCGTTTGATCTTGATGGCAACACAATTGTGGATCCTGTGACAGGTGAGTTGAAGGTGTTTTATCCGGGAGATGCTGATTACGACACGAACAATCCAATGGTTATCGTTGATGTCTGGGGCTCGCCCATTCGGTACTACCGTTCAATCTATCCACAGCACAATGATCCGACGATGCCAAAGACTGGCATTGCAAAGATGTTCCCGCAGAGTAATTTGTATGACCGCCCAACCATGTCTGACTATTTTGTCTTGAGACCATTTGAGTTTTCGCCTGAACAAGTCATTGACGCTTCGTTTGGAGATTTCAGTGAGGGTGATGCCAGCCCAACGGGTGACACATCGTCATCACTCGATTTGCAGTCAGGACAATTTGCATACTTTTCAGCTGGCCCTGATAAGCAAGCGAACAATAATTTGAGAGCAGACATTCTTGGTGTTGTCGGGAACTCAGGGGATGACGCAACTGATGAAGTCAACAAAGACAACATTGTGGAGATTGGACCATAAATGAAACATTCAAAGCATACATCTGGTTTTACGCTCATTGAAATGGTCGTCGTGATTGGCATCATCGCACTACTTGCTGCACTCACAATGGGTATTTCCAACAGTGTTATTCGTAACAGTCAAGTAAGGCAGGCAAATGACGCAATGAAGCTGTTGACACTTGCTGTTGAAGAATGGGAACTAGAGCGGGGGCGTCCAATCACATTTGAAGGGTACATCCCAGTAGACAATGGAAACTATGACATTTACATTGTCGATGAAACACTTGGTGCACCTTCTGGCACAAGCAGTGTCGGCAATGATGAGATGCAAGAGACGATGGAAGCAAGAATTGAGCACCTCATCGAAGTCTTGTTGGATTCAGAATCAGCAAAAGACATGTTGTCTAAAATTTCTCCGGAGTTGTTTGTCGAAGATATTCACGGCAAGTTATGCATTGACCCTTGGGGCAATCCAATTGGCGTCATCTTTCCAGGTCGAAAGTTTGCTGATGCATATCCAAACTTAAATCCGCTTGGCGAGTACCCCTATCTCGATGAAAGCAATGACATGACCGTGCGTGATGAAGCCGAAGATGGCCTTGGCTCATGCGTGAACAGGCGAATCTTGTTTGTTTCAGCTGGCCCAGACTTGCGGTGGGGCTATCGTTATCAGAGTAATGATGGTGTTGGCAATCCAACCCTAATTGAGTCTTCAAAAGACAACATCTATTCATATGACCCATTCATCGTGGAGGAAGCACGTTAATGCGTTCGACATTAAGACCAGCTTTTACACTCGTTGAACTTGTTGTTGTCATCATCATCATGACAATGCTTGCTGGTCTTAGTGCAATTGCTTATCGAAGCATTGCTTCTGATATGAGAATGTCATCTGCAATGAACACGATTTCATCGGCACTTGACAATGCGAGAGCGCTCGCAATCAAGAAAAATCGCTATGTGATGACTGCGTTTTCGCCACGCCTTGAAGATGATGGCGCCACGCAACTTATTGACATTGTCGTTGCAGAGTGGGCGGGTGATTCCGCGAACGCAAACAATGGCAGCGGTTCGATTTGGACGTATGACCGGTTCGTGCCAGTCAGCAATTTAGAAGTACGCACGATTGATGGCGGCATCAATGTCGCAGGTCCGGGGTATGGAACAGGGGATGATGACCAGTGGTGGGTGTGCACATATCTACCTGCACAAGTTTCGACTGGCCCAGTGTTTGGTGGCCTAGAACCATATGGCGCATTGGTCGGTGTCTTGTACAGTCCCGAAGGGCGAGTTGTCACGCGTAATGCTGAAAGTGGTTCTGATCGAATCTGGATTGATTTCAATCAAGATGGGGTTCAAACAATTAATGAAAGTGACACCGTGGATTGGCCATGGCCAAACACGCTTCCATCAGTTGGCTCGTACTTTGATTTAGAAGTGCAGGGCGGCGAACCATTCATCAGTATGACTCCAA
Source organism: Phycisphaerae bacterium (assembly GCA_016845245.1). GTDB lineage: Bacteria > Planctomycetota > Phycisphaerae > Phycisphaerales > SM1A02. The sequence goes on along the minus strand of JAERSY010000005.1, from coordinate 3,634 downwards.
TACTTGCTGTTTTTGATGAAGTCGCTTTTCGAGATGGCGTTAGAACAGCGGATTGGTCAAACTCGTATGACCGTGATGTCGCGTACACGCAATACATTGAGAAGAATGCTTCAAGAATTCAATTCAATCGTTACTCAGGAGTTCCGTTGAAATGATGACCTTCCGAACACAGCGTGGTTTCTCCTTAATTGAAATGCTGCTCGCCATTTTCATTCTTGGCATAGGCATTATTAGTATTGCGACACTATTCCCAGCAGGAATTGCGCAACAGCAAAAATCAACGGACGATATCATTGGTCCCATCATTGCACGAAACGCAATGACGCTTATACGCTCTCGAGTTTCACAAGATGACTTTGGTGGTTCTGAACAGTTTGAAACAAGATGGTCGCCTGAACTATGTGGTTTCAACATTAATGAGGGGTCAATCAATCCATGGCCAACGGTTTGTGGTGATTGGATGTGGCGTAGGCCAGCAATTGTGACCACAAACTTTGGTGATGACGATACTCTCGAAGATGTTCGACTTAGAGGCGCAATCGATTTGTTTGCGCTCCGAACTTCTGATCCGGGTGGTATTGGTACATCTGATGTTCTTGTTGAGTATTGGACTGACCAGATGGGCGTTCCGGGTCTTCCGTATAACAAAGAAAAGTATCCAGACCTATATGATGTTGATGGAAATTACATTGGATTAAATCCCCCAGTCAAACGCATTCTTGCAGGCGAGCGGCAGTACCCAATGTGGTATGGCGCTGAAGCGGATAGACCAGAAGCGCAGTATTACTGGGATTGCATGTTTAGAAGGTATGAAGGGCGTATGCTCGTTGCAATCTTTGTCTACCGAGTGGTCGACCCATCTCAAACAGGTAAGTTTACAGTTGATACTTCCGGACTCGCAGCGCCAGATTGGCCGAGGCGTGTCAATTTACAATCTGATTCGTCTACGGGTTCTTGGCATGGCGTGCAGGGCGGTGATGTACTTGTTGGTTCAGAAGAAGACAACCCGACAGATGTACTCTCTGAGTGGCAGTACCCAGGACAGTGGATTGTTGACCAGAACGGAAACGTTCACACGGTGCAACGAGGCAGACGCCGAGCAAATGATGATTCGCCTGTGCGGCTCACTGCAACTCCTTCGGAGTTGCCAGTCTTTGAAGCATTGCAGGGCTCAGGTAATCCTGGCGTTAACGTGCATTGGTGGGACAAGACTTTGCCGCAAGCGCCATTTGGCGGTTTCATTCAATATGGCGTCGTCACTGACATTTGGTTTATGCCGACCAAGGATGGCCAAGGAAGAAAAATTGTTCCAGTATTCGCAACGGTTCAGGAGCTTTAACTGATGACTCGATTGAAACGACATCTTGGTTTTACACTGCTGGAGTTGATGGTTGCAGTTGTCGTTCTTCTTGCAATTATGGTTGCGGTCGGACGAATCTTTACAACAACAAGTGATGTGTCTGCGTCAGGGCAAGCAATTGCAGAAACGCTGCAGCAAGGCGTTGCGATTGAACAGCAACTCCGTGAAGACATCTCAAAAGTGTCTAAGGAAGGGTTCTTTGCAATCCGTTCAGTTTCAATTGCGAACAACATTCGCGGCAACTACTTCCTCATTGACGAATCGCTGCCGCCTGAGGCAATCATTCGTTGTGACCAACTCATTTTCTTCGCAGACGGAATCGCAACGCCAATGTTGAATTCAGTAAATGGCGACTTTGCAGGGCAAGGGCTCGCTTCAATGATTTACTATGGCCACGGTGTTCGGTTCCCTCAACTTGATGGACAAGGTCAGGGTGTTAACAACTTTGATGAGTCTGACAATCCGAAATTTTTCAACTCTTCGATTCCAAATGTAGTGACGCCGTGGTACGAAGGTGCAGTTGAGTTTGAAACTCGCCGCTACACAGATTCGCAAGCAAACCGTTTTGATATTGTTGCGGAAGGTAACTATGCGAATGGCACACAGCAAGAGCCAAGTGAATGGGTATTGTGCAGGCAAGCCATTGTCTTAGGTGACGATGACCAGCAAGACGCTGATGCAACAAACAAAACCGTCTACATGGGCAAGGGCATCTCTTCTCATACGATTTTCCCGTGGGATCCTCGCATTGAAGCGCTGCCAGGAAACAGCAACGAAGTCTACCCGCATGTCATGCAAGGGCGAGTCGATATTGCCGCAACACAACTTGATGATATTCGTCAAAGCGTTCTTCAAGATGTAGAGAGTGGAAGTGATACAAATCGTTTTTGGCGGTACTACGGCGATAACGGTGTTGACCAACAAGAACTTATTGCGTCTCTCTTTAGATGGCCACGCGTTGAGCCCTATCCAGCAACACAAATTCGTTATGACCAAGCACTCATGCTTGGGGCAATCGCAGAGGGCTGCGTTTCCTTTAAAGTTGAATGGACGTACGATGAAGGAACTGGCTACGCAGAAGACGCAAATGGAAATTGGTTTACTGGGTATGACTATGACCCGACGGCGCTTCAGCCGTGGTTCGGAGAATCCTACCGATTAAATCCAAATGACATTGATGACTTACAGATTGGGTATGAGACGTTGTCAACTTGGACTGCGAATGCAAACGCTGGATTCATCAATGGTGACCCTGCATGGTCAATCGACCCCTCGCTGATCGAAACGACATTTGATATCGATGATGGCCATAATGTGGCGCCTGTTCCTACGGTCCAAGATGTAGGCAATGGTGTTTCAGAGTATTGGGCAATCTTTGGGTACAACACAAACGACCCGTTCTATGAAAATGATTTAGATTTCCTCAACGACAGTAGTCCTGATAGTGGTCCGCTAGCAGGCGGCGGCATGGATGATGGCGTCCAGCCGGGTGACTCAACATGGCGTTACACGCCTTGGCCAAGTGCGCTTCGAGTGACCGTTCGTTTACATGATCGAGATAGTCGGCTCGGCTCTGGCTGGACCTACCAGTTCGTTGTTGATTTGCCGGAGAGAAACCAATGATGCAAGGAAGCAAGCAATACATGAGAAGAGCAAATGCACTCATTTTGGTCGTCGGCATACTTGTACTACTTGTCCTTGTGGCAACGGCATTTATTACTAAAACGCAAAGTGGTCGAGTGACATCTGTTGCGCAGCGAGATGCAGCACAGATTAACGACCGAAACCAATCAACGATGAAAGCTGTTGCTGATGAGATTGGTGATGCGCTCTTCCCTCGGCTTATCGTTCCGACACTAGAAGCTGCAGCAGGAAGCGCAAATGCGAGACGGGATGACCCAAATCTCCAAACGCCTCGCTTTGGTCATGACCCTTCATATCCATTTAACTATGCTCCATTTGAAGTTGTTCCTTGGACAAACCCGCCAGACGATTCTTTCAACGGCATCCCATTACTCGGGCCTGAAAACCCCTTAGGTGGGCCGTCCTTCGGTGACGCTCGATGGCTTAGAGATTTAGAACCAGTCAGAGTAGACTTCGTCGATTTTGTTGGACAAGGGCTTTCGGATTGGAGCGGATTTGAAGTCGATGGTACACCTGAAACGTTTTCACATTGGCGGCATTTGTCAAACTTGTCACGAAGTGGCAACGCAACTCGATTCGTCAAGAACATCAGTGATGTTGTTGGCAATGGACTCGTGACAGACCTTGATG
>JAERSY010000004.1 GCA_016845245.1 Phycisphaerae bacterium | reverse complement strand
ATGTACATCCCTTCCTTTAAAGATGTGAAAGTACTCGATAACGGCCAACTTCGCGCCCCCAAGAAGGAGATCACCATTCGGGAACTCATTACCCACACAAGTGGTATACCGTATGACTTCAGCGCGTCTCCTGAACTTAAGCCCTACTATGAAGACGCCTTTGTTGGAGTTCACTCACTTGAGAAAGCTTCAAACATCATCGCGTCATTACCCCTTGCACATGACCCGGGCGAAGCATTTACCTATGGTCTTGGCATTGATGTGCTTGGAAGAGTGATCGAAGTTGTATCAGGGCAATCCTTTGAAGGGTATCTCAAAGAACATCTCTTTGTTCCACTTGGCATGGACAACACTAGCTTTTCAGCAATCGAATTCGCTAAGCAAATGCCAATCGTCAATGTAACCAAAGATGGATTAGCGATTGACACAACGCATTATGAAACTGAAGAAGATGTTCTGGACGCAACATTTCCTTCTGGCGGTGGAGGCCTCTGGTCAACGATTGGAGACTACACAAGGTTCTGCATGGCTGTAGAACAGATGGGCGAACTTGACGGCAAACGAATCTTAAAACCAGAAACCGTTGAGTTTATGACGCAGAATCACTTGGGACCTGGCGTCAACCATGAATTGCCATCACATCTACGAAATCGTTTTGGTTTGGCACTTGGCATTCAGCCCCCTGTCATGACTTCAAAAGGTCTACGAGGTGGCGGCAGATTAACTTGGGGTGGTGCTGCATGCACGTACTTTTTCATTGATCCAGCGCAAGATGTCACTGCGGTCTTTGCAACGCAAGTCTTCCCGTTTGACCATGGACTTAATGGCGAGTTTCACCATGTCGTTTTAGAATCGCTCGCACAAGAGCAAGGAAACGAATGAGTTAAGATGTGATTAATGCATTCAGCGCTGCTTTTCCTGTCAGCAATTCACCATTTGTATGTTGATTGCTCGACAATGCAACGATATCGAAATGGATTCCAGATTTTGCGAGTTGCAAGATGTCTTCCGCAGAAAGTGATGGTCTTCCAGCGCGATTGGACAACTCAAAATCAATGTCACCAATTCCTTGGTACGCTCTGTATACAACTTCCGTACATACGAGCCGCTCATCGTTAAAGAAATCAAAATCAAAGTTGTACGATTTTCCTTCGTGAGTCATTGCACGAACAATTGCCTCTTGGATTTGTTCACTACTTAACCTTGGTCTAACTACAACAACTGCATCTACCGATAGCGTGTCATCTGGCATCCGCAATCGAACGCCATCTTTTCGAGCTTCAAGAAACATCTCATCATTGACGTAGAGCGATGCATGAGGCCAATATCCCGGAAGAAAATGATTCGATGCTGCACCATCATGCCGTGACACGACGACATCCCCTGCTTGTAACAATATTTTCAATTCCTGTTTTGTTTCATGACAAATCTTTGCAGTTATGCCAATCTTCAAATCCGCAATCACCCTGCCGCTCAGTTCTGCAATTGCAAAGAATGCTCGCTCAATTGCAACTTTGTTTCGCCTTCTCAGTCCATGAATACGGTACCGAATCCTGCCAAGTAACCAATCTTTTGGATGGACATCAATTGACAATGCAAACTCTGGAATGAGAGAAACTGTATTGCCAACAATTGGATCATCAACGAGTTGAGCAAGTTGTTGTTCATGTTCTTGAGCGAAACTTTTGGCGTTATACAACAGCCACGCATGTTTGGGACTGGTCAATGACTTTCGAATCGTCGTAAACTGCTTTCTTGGGATTCTTAACTGAGGAACCGGCTCATTGAGTTTCCGCTGAACGACTCGGTCAGACGCCACATTTACAACGAGGTATCGACTTGCCCGAACAAGCGCGCATCCTGCAAGGTACGCCACTGCGAAAACGCGAATATCAGCAGTTCCGACACGACGCAGTTCGCTGACGCATTCGTGTAATACTTCTCTTGTTGTTAGGTATTTCCCAAACCATTCCCTTAAGGCGTCTTCTTCAGACGGTTCAAAGTAGCCACGACGAATGGGCTCTTTCACTGCTTCTTCAATCTCTTGAGATTCAAGATTTAAAAGTGATTGAACCGCCTCTTTCACGACAGATGCAGCGCTTGCAAGCAATTGTTCAGGTTGCGCATTCATTGTTCAACAGTTTACGACATAATCAAGTTGTTAAGTGCACTATTTAAGTCTGGAAACTGGAATTGAAAGTGCTGTTCTTCTAAACGCTTCGGAATCACACGCTGACTTGCCGTAAGCACACCGCTCGCTTCTCCGATGAGCAGTCTTAGCGCAACTTTAGGCATTGGAGCAATGGCGGGTCTACGCAAAACTTTGCCGAGCGTTGTTACAAACTCACTGCAATTCACTTGCTCAGGTGCAACTACATTGAATGCGCCTGTCCACTGCTCTTCAAGCGAACACAACACGATGTTGCACACATCTTCGCTATGAATCCAAGGCCAATACTGTTTTCCTGAACCGATTGGACCACCTAAACCACATTGAAATGGCAGTTTCATTTTCTTCATCGCGCCGCCATCTTTATCTAGGATCATGCCAAAGCGAAGCGTGACGACTCTTCCCTCGGATTCATGTGCGCTTGCTTCCCACTCAATTGCAAGCCGTGATAAAAAATCATCGCCAACCGAAGAAGTCTCGGCGAGGACTTCTTCGCCTCTGTCTCCATAAATGCCTGTTGCACTTGCGGAAACGAGCACGCCCGCTCCCACTTCAGCGCAGTTCCTTGTCGAGTCGATTCGGCTTCTTCGGAGTTCCGCTTTGTACGAAGTTGACCAACGCTTATCCATGATGCCAGCACCCGCAAGATGCACAATGGCATCGCACGAACTCGCTACGTCTTGCCACTGCCCTCGCTTCGTCACATCACCTTCAACACTCTGAACATTGTTAAAACAATGTAGTCGGTCTTTATTCCTAGAAATAGCAACGACCTCATGACGCGTTTGCAATTCAGGAATTACTCGACGTCCGACAAGACCCGACGCGCCTGTCACAAAAACTCGCACGCTTACTCCGTTGCCGTTTCGAGTCTCGTTTGTGCGACAAGTTCAAACTCGCCTGACTCGATGTCATACACACCTGCGACTATTTGGAGTTCGCCTGACATGACCTTCGCTTCAATCATGGGTGAAAGTCCCATGAGTTTCGGAATTCCTTGCTCTGCATTAAACGCATGCGCATCTTCTTCGTCATATGGGATGTTCACCATGCTAAAGAGCCCTTCTGTTGGCTCATGTGCAATCGCGTGTGCGACAGCGCCGCAGTATGTATGCCCCATGATGACGATTAATCCGCATCCAAGTGTTCCGACTGCGTATTCCAAACTTTGCGCAATTTCTGGTGTAGGTACATTTCCTGCAACACCACATACAAAGAGTGAGCCCAGTGGTTGGTCGAAGACAATTTCTGGCGCGACTCTAGAATCCGCGCACCGAATGACCGATGCAATGGGCGATTGACCCCCAGCAAGTTCTTGCCTGAGCGTTGCATCATTCACCGCAGTTGCTCGTCCCTCACGAAAACGAAGGTTTCCGTCCATCAATTCTTGAAGTGCGTCGTGTGCCATATTGTGAAGATAGTAACAATTTACGATACTACCTGAATGTGTATCTTAAGACTCTGCTTGATTTTTCCCGCACTTTGCCTTGCACTCGCTGCGTGTGATTCAAGAGTCATCGACAATTCAGCAAATAAGGAAACCAGCATGAATCTATATGAAACAACGTGGACGGCGCTCGATGGCAAGCCATTTGATGCAAGTGCACTTCAAGGTAAAGTCACATTACTTGTGAATGTTGCGAGCGAATGTGGCTATACAAAACAATATCGCGAACTCCAAGAACTCAACGATGCGTTTGAGGATGTTCAAGTCATTGGATTCCCTTGTAATGATTTTGGCGCACAAGAACCGGGTGGTGCCGAAACGATTTATGAATGTGCAACTTCTTACGATGCTTCTTTCCCACTCATGGAGAAGGTCAACATCACTGACGATACGACGCGCAGTTCACTGTACGCATCATTGTTTGACGCAACAGGGGTTTTGCCTGAGTGGAATTTTGGAAAGTATCTGGTCAACCAAGAAGGCATGCCGGTCGCATTCTTTGGTTCAAAAATTACGCCAACGTCAGATGAGATTACTCAGCGGATTGATGCTCTTCTTGCTCAAAACGCTGCCCCTCAATCGAACGCTCAATAATGACATCAGCAGATGGCTTTGGCAATCCATCGATGACTGTATCAAACCGCCGCATAGCAATCCTCCGCAACTCGTTAAACAACGCCTCACTTTGATGCGTTCCAAACATCTCTTGCCCGTTAACCATGACTGTTTGAACTGAGTCGCTGCTTTGTTCGGGCGATAGTGTTGAAAGAATATTCGTCACACTCAACACATCTTCAGAACTTAGCGTGCATTCCCATGTGTTTTGTTCAGCAATCACATCAACGCCTCCCCTGTATGTCATCGTTCCATCATGTTGGATGACGAACCGCATCAACTGGTATTCACTTAAATGCGAACACTCAACCCATGGCCTCTTCGATTGTTGACATGCAGCGAGCATGAAAACGACAACAATCGAGAAACGCATCAATCGTCTGTCCTATACCTGTCATAAGGATTGTCGCCAACATCGTACCGAACGGGTGCTGCGTAATACTCGCTTGCTCCCTCATCAGTTGCCCAAGCATATTGCCCAAGCAATCGAATCAAACTTTGGAATGCGGGGTCAGCATGATCATCGGACTCGATGTACCTGACAAAGTTCCAGTACATTCCATTGGCTTGCACGCCAATCATGTACGCAGAACCCGTTTCTGGTCTTGGCAACAATTGAAAGTTAACCGTCTCGTCAGCTCGATTGGCTGTAGCCATCCCCATTTGATCGAGCCGCCCCCAGACTGTCGCAACTTGCGCTCTCGTAAGCAAACGTGTCCGCGGTGGCAATGTGTTTGGTCCCCAACCATCTTCATCTCCATGATGAAGTGCGCCATCTGGAAAGATGACATACCGAGACGAACGCATGTGGGCGAGCGTGTGTGGTTCAGCAGTCACAACGGTGATATCAAGTGAAAAATCGCTAGGAGTTAGACTTTGCGGGTCGGTAACTCTTGGATTTGTTGTGCAAGAATGCAAAAGCATCAAAAACAACATCAACATCATCGCAAATGGGCTTCTCATCTTGGTAAGAATAGCTATTCTTACCGTCATGTTGGTTACTGCGAACTGGATTAATGACTATCTTGAGGAGAAAATCTCCGCAAGCAAGCAAGCTGAACTCCTTACGGCTGCTGGGTTCCCGCTCGAAGAGACGGTAGAACTGCCTGACGGGGATGTTCGGCAAGATTTTGAGATGACATCAAATCGCGGTGACTGCACGTGCCACGTTGGATTAGCAAGAGAAATTTCCGCCGCAACAGGCAACACGCTCATAGAGCCAGTGGCTTCACTCGACGCTTCTGGGCCAGCAATAGACACGGTCACGAGCGTCACCAATGAAAAGCCCGAACTCTGCCCGATGTATTCAGCCCGCGTCATTCAGGGCATTAACGTCACAGATTCTCCAGAATGGCTCTCAACAAAGATTGCCAATCGCGGAGATGTGCCACGCAACGCGGTCGTTGACGCAACGAACTTCGTACTTTTTGAACTCGGTCAACCAACACATGTGTTTGACCTTGACAAACTTGAGGGCGGGCGGATTATCGTGCGAATGGCAAAGGATGGTGAAGCATTCTTACCACTCGGTGAGGGCGCAACTCCAATCAAGTTAACGTCACAGGATTTAGTCATCGCAGATGCAGTCAAACCAGTTGCACTTGCAGGCGTCAAGGGCGGCGCAGCGAGTGCTGTGACGAGTGAAACCAAAAATATATTGATTGAAACTGCAACGTTTAACCCTGTGACAGTTCGAAACTCGAGTCGCAGGCACAAAATCTCCAGTGATTCATCGTTTAGATTTGAACGTGGCGTAAGCCCACTTCAAATTGCATCATCAGCCGACCGGCTCGCAGGACTGATTCTTGAACTCAGCGGCGGAACGCTCTGTGATGGTTCAATTGAAGCAGGACAAGCGTTACCGAAACTCAATTACGTTACGATGAGAACAGACGTTTGCAGAGAACGACTTGGTGTAGACATTCCGAACGAAGACATGCTTCAGTTGCTTAAACCACTTGGATTTGATGTTTCATTAGACGGCGATAACATCACCGCAAGTGTGCCCTGCTTTAGAGGTGACATTCACCGCGAAATCGATTTGATTGAAGAAGTTGGCAGAGTCTATGGTTACAACAATATTCCAATTGTTGATGATTTAGATATTCGTGTTCCTCCTTTTGGTGGTGAGTCTGATGGCAGGCAAGCACTATTGAATGCACTCTCTGGCATGGGTTTCCTAGAGTGTGTCACGCATTCGCTCATTGCGATGGATGCAGCAGACTCATTTCTCATGGAAGGTCAGCGACCACTTGTTCTCAACGATGAAAGAGCATCTGCAACACCTGCACTCAGACCATCGATGATTCCGAGTCTTCTCAATGTCCGCAAGCACAACGCAGACCATGGCTCGTCATCCTTAAAACTCGCTGAACTCGGTTCAGTGTTCGTCATTGATGGCGACACGCATGAAGAGCACACTGAACTCACATTCATCATCGATGCAGATGAAGACCAAGGCATCAATGAGATGCGAGGGATTGTCGATGCTGTTTGTTCAATTATCTCGCCAGACGATTCGGTTTCAATTGTGCCAAGCGAAACGCCATGGCTTTCTCCAAGTGGAACAATCCGGTTAGGCGAACAAGAAGTTGGAACAATTGGCCGGCTCGCTTCTGGAATCGTTTCGAAGTGGGACTTACCAAACACCGTGCATGTCGCAAGCATTTGGTTATCAACGCTTCTTGAGCAATTCCCCCCAATCAATCAAGCGTCTCTTTTGCCTTCACAGCCAGCAATTGAACGAGACATTTCACTGATCGTAAATGAAGATGTGAGTTGGAATGACATTCAAACATGCATCGATGGCTTAACCGTTCAGTTCCTTGAGCGTTTACTTTTCGTCACGACATTCAGAGGCAAGAACATCGAGGAAGGTAAAAAATCGATGACTGTTCGTCTTCGATTCCGTGATGACGAACGAACGCTTCGTCATGACGAGGTAGACGGGCAAATGGAAGATGTCGTACAGGCACTCACGAATGCTTGTGGGGCTGAAATTCGCTCATGAGTATTCAACTGCAAACAGTTTCAGCGTTCTTAAATGAACTCTCAGTCAAATCGCCTACGCCTGGCGGCGGTGCTGTTGCGGGTCTGTTTTGCGCCGTCTCTTCTGCCCTTGGCAACATGGTGGTTGCGTACTCAGAAGGCAAAGCATCACTCAAAGAACACGAACAACTCCACCAAGATTGCATGACTTTTCTCATGAAGGCGGTCGAAGAGTCACTGCTATTAGCTGATGCTGATGCTGAGGCGTATCAGAAGGTCAGCGACCTTTGGAGATTGCCTGAGAATGATGCACTGCGGGCAAGCAAGTGGGATGAAACATTTATAGAGGCAGCCACCATTCCACTGAAAACGATGGAACTCTCAGAGCGAGTTCTCATTACCCTCAACACACTTGTTGGAAAATCCAATGCGATGCTCAACAGCGATTTGGCAATCGCA
>JAERSY010000003.1 GCA_016845245.1 Phycisphaerae bacterium | reverse complement strand
TATGGGCCAAGTTGCTCGCGCGTCCAATTCAACGCAGCAAGCGCTGCGTTGTTGAAATACCGGCCAAGTTCTGGGTCAAGCACTGCTTCATCGTGATTGCCTCGAACAACTTCATCACAATAACTAAGCACGAGGTCAAGGCATTTTGTCGGTGATGCGCCATATCCTACGATGTCACCTAAACAGATGATGCGGTCAACATCCATCTCACCGAGTTTCTCATACACAGTCATCAGTGCCTGAGCGTTACCATGGATATCTGAAATCACGCCATACCGAGTCATCAGAAATTATTCTTCTTCTTGTTGCGGAGCTTCTGGTTCTTCTTTTTTAGTTGCAGCAAGATATTGTTGAATCTTCACTTTGTCAGGTGCAAGGACCATTGTTTCTCGCCTGCCAGAAATTTTTGGTGGTGTTTCAACCTTTGACACATCTTCGAGCGACTTGATGATGTTTTGCATTCGCTCATGCGCGAGTTTCGCGTGCATCATTTCTCGACCTCGGAAATTTTGCACAATCAGAACTTTATGGCCATCGAGAAGGAATTTTCGCGCTTGATTAACGCGGATGTCAACGTCGTGTTGGTCAATCTTCATTGAGCGTCCAAGTCGGACTTCTTTTGTTTCAACAACTTTTGCCTTTGCTCTATTTGCCCGTTCTTTCTTAGATTGCTCATACCGGTATTTTCCAAAATCGAGGATTCTGCATACAGGTGGGTCAGAGCCCGGAGAGACTTCTACAAGATCTAAGTCAGCCGCTTTTGCTTTCTGAATGGCCTCACTCGTTGGAATGATGCCAACCATGTTTTCATTTTCATCGATCAGTCGAATTTTTGACGATCGGATTTGTTCGTTAATAGAGGGCAGCTTTCGGCTGTTCTCTCTTTGATTCATAAAACGTCTACGGGAAATAACAAAAGTCTCCTAATAAAGTATGTTCAATTGGGTGTACATAAACCCAATTCGTGGGGCTGAAACAATCAAATCATGTTTGGTTAAAAGTGATTTATTCATAAAACAGAATCGAGGTTAACTCGAACGAATAAATCGTCATGCGAAGCGATGTATATATGTCGTCTTCTTGGCATTAGTTGCGGTTAGGATACTGAACAATATTGATAAAAGCAAGCATTATTGCGGTTTTTCAACATCTGGGAAACAAGTTGTAAGCGCGGATGTTTCGCCTCTCGTTTGAATCTCGCTTTGAATAGCATCAGTGAATTGTTGAAGTGAAACGGCACCGAGGTCATCCATGATGCCTCGCATGCGAACGCTGACATTTGACGCTTCGGCATCTCTTGGTCCAACCACGACCAACCATGGAATTTTCAAGTCAGCGCCATTGCGGATTTTTGCTTGAATGCGTTCGTCGCTCGTATCGACAGTCGCTCGAATGCCTGCGGCTTTCAGTGTGTCTTTGACATGTGTTGCGTAGTCGTTTGACTTTTCAGAGATTGCAAGGACGCGAACTTGCTCAGGTGCGAGCCAGGTGGGGAATGCGCCTGCGAAGTGCTCAATAAGAACGCCAATGAATCGCTCCATCGAACCAAAAGGCGCGCGGTGAATCATGACTGGGCGATGTTGTTTGCCATCACTTCCAATGTAAGAGAGGTCAAATCGCTCTGGCAAGTTGTAGTCAACTTGAACTGTGCCAAGTTGCCATGGTCTGCCGAGGACATCATTTACGATAAAGTCAATCTTTGGCCCATAGAACGCAGCTTCGCCTTGTTCTTCTGACCATGGAACGCCAAGTGTCTCCGCAGCATCCCTGCAGGCCTGCTCTGCCTTGTCCCAGTTGTCTGGGTTTCCGACATATTTGTCAGAATCGACGTCACGTAATCCGACACGAACTTTAAAGTTGTCCATGCCAAGTGTATTGAAGATGATGCTCACTAGATTCAAGCACCCAATGATTTCGCCAGCAACTTGTTCTTCAGTGCAGAACAAGTGGGCGTCATCTTGTGTGAAGCCACGAACGCGAGTCATGCCACCGATTTCGCCAGATTGTTCCCATCGATAGACTGTTCCAAACTCAGCAAGACGAATGGGTAAATCTCGATAACTGTGTTGACCATTTGCATAGATGCGAATGTGGTGCGGGCAATTCATCGGCTTAAGCAAATAGCCCTCAATGTCTCCTTCCCTCATGAGGTTTGACAAATCTGCACATGAACAACCTTCGCTTGCAAGTTTGTTGAGTTGCTCTGGGTCGATGAGCGGAGGGTATTGACTCTCTTGGTAGTACGGGTAGTGTCCCGAAGTTCGGTACAAATCAAGTTTGCCAATATGCGGCGTAAAGACTTGGCTGTAATCTTGCTTTCTCAGTTCTTCTGAGATAAAAGTTTGTAGTTCTTGGCGGACAGTTGCACCATTTGGAGTCCAGAGAAGTAACCCCTGACCAACTTGCTCATCAATGTGGAACAAATCGAGTTTCTTGCCGAGAACTCGGTGGTCACGTTTCTTTGCTTCTTCAAGAAGTTTGAGATGTTGCTTTAACTGTTTCTTGTGGACAAACGCAATGCCGTACACGCGAGTGAGCGAGTCAGAGTCTGCATCACCATGCCAATAACTTGATGCGATGCTCTGAAGTTTGAAAGCGCCAATCTTTCCAGTCGAAGGAACGTGTGGTCCTCTGCATAAGTCTTCCCAGTGTTCATGAGGCGTGCCCGTTGCATACCACGTTAATGTTTCTGAGCCGCCTTCGATTGCACGCTCTGCATTGTCAATCTTGTACTTACTGCCTTCGCTCGTGAGTTTTTGCATGCCCTCATCATTTGGAAGTTCATACCGTGTAAATGGTCTGTCTTCATCGATGATGGACTTCATTTCTTTTTCAATCGCTTCAAACTCATCACTTGAGAGCGGGCTGTCAGAGTTGAACGCAATGTCATAGTAAAAGCCAGTCTCAAGTGGTGGGCCGTAGACGAGTTGTGCGTCTGGCTTAATGCGTTGAATCGCTTCTGCCATCACATGAGCGCAACTGTGGCGAATGAGCATCAGTGCATCTGGATGACTTTCTTTTTCACCTTTTCGTGCTGTGATGAGTGTGACTTCAGCGTCTTCAGCAATTGGCAATGTGGCGTCACAAAGGGCGCCATTAATTCTCGCGCCGAGTGTGCTCTCTTTCAAACCCTCTGAAATGTCGCCTGCGATATCGAGTGCAGAAACTGGAGAATCGTAAGAGCGAACGGAACCATCTGGAAGTGTGATGTTTGGCATGTGTTAACTTGAGAATAAGTCGTTCTGCGATGGAATGACTGGGGGCTCTTCTTGTAATACTGAGACTTCGTTTGAGATGTCTTCGAGGTTCTGGAAATTGAAATACTCGCTCGCGTAGCGAATGTACGATATCGAATCGAGGGATTTTAATTGAATTGCGACCCGAATGCCAATCTCGTGACTTGGAACTTCGCGATCAAAAGTTTGCATGAGCTCTTCTTCAACATCACGCACAATCGCCACTTTTTTATCTTCTGGAATGGGGCGTTTGCCACATGCTGCGAGAAGGCCTTGGAGCAACTTTTCAGAGTTGAACGGCACTCTCGTCCCATCTTTCTTTATAACCATGAG
>JAERSY010000002.1 GCA_016845245.1 Phycisphaerae bacterium | reverse complement strand
AAACGACGAACGCACTTTATCACAACATGGGTGATGGTACGTTTGTGCCTCAGACGAAGGCGTGCGGAATCCTTGATGATGGCGAGGGAATGGCTTGCAGCGTTGCCGATTACAACAACGACGGATTCTCCGACTTGATGGTGATGAACTTTGGTGACTTCGTGCTCTATCGAAACAATGGAGATGGCACATTTAAGAACGTCACGAAAGAAGCGTTCCCAGATGGCGTCGATGAAATTTGGTACGGCGGTTCATCTTGGGGCGATTTTGATGGCGACGGTTTACTTGATGTCTATGTTGCTGGGTATGTCGACCTTAGTGAAAACCGCGGAAACTCAGGACTACGATTTCCAATGGACTTCAAAGGTTTTGCAAACTACCTCTATCACAACAATGGTGATGGAACATTTACAAACATCGCCAAAGAGGCGGGTGTTGAAGATGGCTTCAGAAAATCCATGCAAGTGCTCGTTGCTGATTTCAATGATGACATGAGACCTGACATACTTGTTGCAAATGACACGGACCCAAATGGTTTGTACCTAAATGTTGGGGATGGAACGTTTAAAGAGTTCTCGGGTCCAAGCGGTCTCTCAAGTACGGACGGCTCGATGGGCATTGCTTGGGGTGATTACAACAACGACCAAAAAATGGACTTGTACATCAGCAACTACACTGGTGAAGCTGATTTATTGTTAACGATGATTGATAACGAATCAAGTAATGATGGAAAAACCAAGAACGCTATTTTTACAGCTGATTTCTCTTCACCAATTGTCCAACAGAAAACATGGGCGCTCGTGGGTTGGGGAACAGGTTTTTATGATTTCGATAACGACGCTGATTTAGATTTGTTTGTAGCTGGCGGGCACCTGAATGGTGTCAGTGGTGACAACCGCGATTTCAATGTACTCTTTGAGAATGATGGCAATGGCTCATTTAGTGACATGTCTGAAGCATCTGGCATCTTAGCACCCGGCAAACGAATTCATCGCGCTGCAATCTTCGGCGATTACGACAACGATGGCTTTATGGATTTCTACGTCGTCAACAACGGCGAAGAATCTTATGACGAAGATTCCGACAGGCATGGCGTGTTGTTCCGCAATGATTCAACGTCAAACGGCAACTGGCTCAAGATTCGGCTCAAAGGCACGACGAGCAATCGCGATGCATTTGGAACTAAAATCTCTCTGATGAGTCAAGGCAAAACGCAGATTCGCGAGCATATCAGCGGCGAAGGGTATTTTTCAACGAACGCTCAAGAAGTTCATTTTGGTCTTGGCGAAGCGGAGACGATTGACAATATTCTCATTACGTGGCCAAGCGGACGCAAGCAAGCACTTAACAAAGTCAAAGTAAATCAAACACTTGAACTTGTTGAACCCCCTGCTACTCGCGAAAGAACGAAGCCTTAATAACCAACGTCTAAGACATTTCCGATGACGCCAGGTAGAAGCACTTTTCTAATCTTTCGATAATCGTCTTCTGCATCTGTGTAGAAAAAGTCGTGCTCATACTCTCGCCACGCTTCTTCTAACCCCTTACTTTCAAATTGAATTGCACCAGTTGAACCATCAACAAATGACATGTTGATCAGACCGTCATTCCAAAGAGCTGGAACATCAATCCACTTCATTTGCGTTGGATGTAATGTAAAGCCGCCTAAGTTTCTACCCCACATATCTTGCTCACCTATAGCAACCATGGTGCCGCCGGGTTGCGGGATTTGTGAAATCGTTTCAGTTGGAAGGAAATACTTGCAGATATGTGGTGTTGGTGTCCAAATGTTACATCCGGGTTCAATCGGCCAGTTTTGCGCGCCTTGATGGAATCCCCAGTGATCATCAGCACCCCACTTACAACCAACAAGCGCATTGAATGCATATGAACGAATGCGATGTGGTTTTAAGTTAGGATTGTCTGCAACGAACTCTTCAAGGATTCCAATTGTTGGATCGAATGGGGAAGTGAATACTCGAACATCACCAATGTATGGAAACGCTGCACCATCTCGAAGCGTTGCAAGCAATTCCGTTGCTTGCCCTTGGACATTGACCATACGCGGGTCACCATTTGTATCGGTGCCATATGAACGAATCCAAAAACGATCAACGATGTCTTGTGGGTGGCCGCTGCCCTCCGAACGAGAGGAAAGGAGGCGACCCTTATGGTCTGTTGCATGTGACCATGTTGCAGTACCGAGCAAACGCAAGTTTGCTAAATCATTTGCATTGTGAGATTGATTCATCACCTTACCAGCAACAACTGTGACGATACCGATGAGGATGCCAATGATTGCGATGACAACCAGTAACTCGATGAGTGTAAAGGCACGTATTGTTTTGCTTACGGACATGGTCCAAAGACTCCTATGATGAGTAACAAATCTTCAACATTTGTCATGTTATCACCTGTGACATCGGCATCAGGCGTACCCCACCCTGCAATTATTGCAAGGAGGTCTGAAATGTCAACAAAACCATCGCCAGTGACGTCTCCATCGCATGGTTCTGCGGGCAAATCGCCTTGTGAGAAGATTTGCACGGAATAGGGTGCAAGACTGATCACGCCACTAAATGCCATATTGTCATACGAAAATGGGGTCGCAGTGGTTGCATGCCCAATATCTGAATAATCCCCGCTATATTCGCTGTCATCAGAGTTAAAGAGCAAACTCCACGCTCCCTCGTGCGGAAAACCGATGCGATAACTCTGTTTCTCATCGATACTAAAGTTCATTGCAACGACAACATCGTCGCCAACACCTCCATCACCATACCGATGAAACGCAATCACATTTCCATTGTCATTGACATGATGCACATTTGTTGACGCGCCAGCAAGTCCACTTGACACACCATCTTGATTGGTTCGAAGCGAAATCAAATCCTTATAGAGTTGCAAGATTCCACTGTACGTTTCAACCTTCGTCCAATCGAGTGGATCATCATCTGAAAACCATCCATCTTCTAAAAACTCTTGCCCCTGAAAAATCATTGGGATACCTGGTGAAGTAAAGACAAGCGCGCCGCCAAGCGTCGAGCGTTTTCTTGCAAACCAACTGCCTGCATCACCGGGTGAAATATCTTCAGGGACGCGAGCATTTCCATTTGCGACTTCATCGTGCGACTCTGTGTAGATCACTCGTTGTGTGTGTGAGCCGTTGTACGACGCAAGGATTGCGTCGCGAATACTCCACATTGAACGCTCAACATCATTCACAGCTTCGATGTTGCCACGAACTGGGTGCACAAAATGAACATCCCACTGTGAGTCAAAGCCAGCGCCGCCCTCGCCCGTTGATTTTGTCATCCATTCATTGCCTGCTAAATCTTCAGCAATGATGAGCTTGCCTGCATCATGCGCATCAATCTCGTCATTAATCCACTGGAGGAGTGACCACCCTTCAGGAATATCTGTTCCGCCATCGTCTGTTGCACGAATCCATTTCGTGCCGTCAATTCTAAAACCATCCAAGTGGAACTCAGTAAGCCAGTAGAGTGCGTTGTCTCGAATGTATTGACGCACTTCTTCTCGACCATAATCTGGTCTCGTGTCGCCCCAAGGTGTTTCTGCAAGCCAGTTGTTGTAGAAGTAGATGCCTCCCATCCCATTCTCTGACCAACCATCATATTGCCACAAATCCAAATCACTTGGCCCCCAGTGGTTGTAGAGCACATCGACGAGGACTGCTATGCCCCTGCTGTGCGCTTCATCGACAAACCGTTTCAGGTGATTTGGTGAACCATAACTTGATTCAACTGTGAAGGGGAAGCACCCGTTGTACCCCCAAGAAGTATCACCTGCAAACTCCCAAAGCGGCATCAATTCAATTGTGTTAATCCCAAGTTCTTGCAAGTAGTCGAGTTTGTTAATCGCTTGAAGTAAGCCACCTGAAAATGTACCCAAGTGGAGTTCATAAATCACCATGTCGTTCCAGTCTGGCCGCTGGTAATCCGTTGTTTGCCAAATGTAACTGTTCGGGTCATACACAACACTGTTCCCAATGGAGTTTGTGACATCGTATGCGCGCGCATCGTTGCGATGGTATTGCGTGCCCCCGTTGATAAATACATACTTATAAGCATCGCCAACGGACGCGTAGTTGAGTGATACCGACCAGTGTCCGTTGCCTTCGTTCGCCATCATCGTTTGATAGAGTGACCAATTGTTAAAGTCACCAATCAGAGATACCGCGTCAGCGTTCGGTGCCCAAACTCGGAAACTCACTCCCGACTCTGCGCTGTTCACCCAGCTTCCAAGAAACAAATCAACTGATTGCCCATTAAAATCAATCGGCCTTCCCCAACCATTGGTTTCTGCACCTTCACCGCCCTTATCAATGAAAATCATGAAGTTTGTCCAATTCGTCTCAACTAAATCCGCATCGACTTTAACTTGTAAGTGCAACCGAGTGGAATCGTGGCTCATGAGTGCCCATTGAATATCTAAATTGGGAAAATCAAAGACGTCGCCTTCCGCATCGGGATATGGCATCGAACCAGAAGCGCCCTTCAATTGATACGTTAAAAATTTCCCTGCGACTGACGGTGTTCCCCATCCATCTGTAGCTTCGTCTTGTCTGCTGAGGTGGTCGACTCCGGGGTCTTCTGTTCCACTTCCGCTTGTCGCAACGTCGAATCGAATCGTATCACCTAGTTCAAGCCCAAGCGAATCAAGTGTGAAACTCCATTTGATTGTTCCCGACGATGCATTTGATAAGTCGGGCTGCGTAATCCCAGAAAGTAACCACTCAGCAGTCCCGTAACGCCATACTTGGCAACCAGCACCACCATATGGAATCGCACCCATGCCCGGCACTTGAGATGCCTCTGGAAGTGCTGGCTTCATGCCAGCAACCAAGAGTGACACAATCGCCAATACAACCAAACAGAACCAATTGATTGAACGATCTCTCATGTCATTCATCGTACCTTAAATCGAAAGTCGCTCACACGTACTATTACGGAGTGCAACCCCAGTTTCCAATCACTTCAAGGATATCTTCAACGTTTACTTCTCCGTCACCGTTTGCATCGCCTGCACATGGCTCTGGTGCACATGGTGCTGGGTTGCCATTACAAAATGTGCCATCGCCATGGTATTCGCCACCGAGCGCAACACAATCTGCCTCATTCAAGTCGCTGCAATCCGTATCAAAGCAGCACGCACCTGATACTTCTGGGCACGGGTCTGCAATATCTCCCGTCATGAAGTATTGAAGACCAGACAGTTTTCTGAAGTTAACTGCGCGGGGCTCACCCAAGTTTGGAGAACCAGATAATCCGCCAAGCACTTGGTTAGAGACATAATCATGTGAACCGTTGTTGACAAACGCGCAGATTTTTGCCGTTGTGATGTTTCCACCTTTACCGTCCCAATCGAACAACCCAAGTGGAATGGCGATCTCGATTCCAGTTGTCACACCTTCACCACACCCAAGTCCTTCGCCATAGCCGACGCCTGCTGTGTTCGAGTTATTGATTGCAATTTGCATACCGTTTGATGCCTCGATCACACCTTCAGCACCTGCCCCACCACTTCCAAGAAACTCGCCAAAGCCCGCACCCTTTGTAGGAAGCGTTGCGGCATTTGCATAAGTTGCGAATGTGTCGCCCCCACATGTCATACTAAACCAAAAGTCTGCATCAAAACCGTTATCAAACGTCAGTCCATTCCCGCTGCCGTCATCACCCATTCGGTTGAGTCCGTCATAATCGACATCTGGATTGTCGCTTCGAAGGCGGTTTTGACCACCATTTCTTGCATCGATAAAGACATCGAGCTTGTTAAATGAACTTTCGAGGTTGCCAGCTAAGAAGATATAGAGGATGTCACCGGTGATGATTGCATATCCCGCATCAAGTTCAGAGCCATCAGCAAAGTCAGGTAACCCAAGGGTCGAATCACCAAACCCTGTTTGCGTATTTTGTAGCGAGTTCGGTGTGCCATATGCTGCATCAAGCGTGCCATCGACATTTACGTTTCCTGCGAGTGTTATGGTTGTCGCCATTAAACTCATGATTGTCATTGTTGCAATCTGTTTCATCTCATTTCCTTCCATAAAAAATCCACCCGAGGGTGGATGTAAAGTCTAAGTATCAATCACGCATCACAACCTACGTCTTTGTCGTAATCCGCCAAGACAGAGTAATGCGAGGACGCTTGGCGCTGGTATTGTCGAAAAAGTATAACTGTTCCATGCTCCTGTTGAGCCCTCGCCCCAATTCCCGCCAGTTCCTCCAAGCAAGTCTATTGCTGGGTCACCCCAGTTACCGCCCGTTGTTGCAACTTCAAAACCGATTTCATGGACATCATAGGTTGACGAATAAAATCCAACGAAATTCGCGAGAGTCCAAGTTACTGTGTTTGAATCCCAATCGATGGAAAAGTTAGTTTGACTATTGCCATAGAAATTCCAATAATCATCTATGTGTTCATATTTCTGAACACCTCCACCATCATTGAGCCAAGAACCATAAAAGTAGTTCGTACCAGCCATGCCCGAAATGTTTCTTCCCCATGGATTATCGTTGTCGCCAGAACCATCAAACCCTGGCAGATTCAAGAAGAGAAGATAATTGCCCCAGTCTGCATTCAAATCATCAACTGTTAATGAGACTGTTAAATCAGTACCGTTATCAGTCACTTCAACAAGGGTAATGTCTAAATTGGGATTTCCCGTTGCGATGTCGCCAGTTGGGTCTGTGTACACATCCGCAACCGATACGCTTGCGATAAAAGCGCTTCCAACCAACACACTAAGAGATAATTTGTTCACTTCTTCTCCAATCCTATAAGGCGTACCACGCCTCATTGCTACTCATAAGGTAATCCTTCAATTTGAAGGATTCAAATGAAAATCACGAATAAATCCGAGAAATTGCGTTTTCACGATAAAAACTCTCGTAACATGCTGAAAAGATGGATTTTGTAACTCTGGGCATCGGAATAGTGACTGGTTTATGCATCGGCGGATTTGCCGCGAGTGCCTTTTTTGGGAAAAAACTCGCAGTTGAGCGCGAGGCAACCATTGCATCAAAAACAAGGCAAGAAGAGCAAGAAAAACATTTCACAGAATCTCAAGCAAGAATGGAAGAAACGTTCGCCAAGCTGAGCCAAGATTCACTTTCTAAAAACTCAACGGAGTTCCTACGCCTCGCACAAACAAAATTCGATCCGTTGAAAGAGTTGCTTGAAAAATCAAACAAAACAAGCATCGAACTTCGGCAATCGACAAGTGATTTAGAAACCAATACATCGCGGCTCATGCAAGTACTTAGAAACCCGAATCACCGCGGTAAATGGGGTGAGGTTGGTTTAAGAAACGCGGTTGAGTTTGCAGGACTGTCAGGACACTGTGATTTTTCCGAGCAAGTCATCACAAGTGGTGAGAAACAGTATAAGCCGGACATGGTGGTCAATCTTCCGGGCGGTGGGCAAATTGTGCTTGACTCAAAACTCCCCCTTGAGCATTACATGAATGCACTTGAAGATGCTGAGCATGCTGAACAACATTTAGATAAGCACGTCCAAATGGTTGAGCAACACATCAAGACACTTGCAAGCAAGGCGTACTGGGAACAATTTAAACACGCACCAAAATTTGTCATTCTCTTTGTAAACATAGAGTCAGCAGTTGTTGCTGCATACAACCGAAAACCAGAGATTCATGAAAGTGCACTCAAGAAGCAAGTACACATTGCAACACCAACAACGCTTATTGCGCTACTCCAAACTATAGCATTTGCCTTTCGACAAGAAGCGATTGCAAACAACGCGGAAGAGATTGCACAAGTGGGCAAGGAATTGTTTGAGCGCCTTGCAACATTCAGGGACCATTTTCAAGGTGTGCACGATGGCCTAAAGAAAGCTGCGACCAGTTACAACAAAGCTGTTGGTTCGTTTGAGCGGAACTTGACAACAAGCGCAAGACGGTTAAGCGAGTTAGAAGCCACCGATGGTAAAACACTTGAAGGACCTGAGTCGCTAGAAGGGGCTTTGAGAGAGTTGAAAGAAGACTAGTTTTCCCTTGCTTCTTCTGAAGCATTACGTTTGATCGTCTTCACATCAGTTTCCAGATCGTTTTCTCCAATACACTCAGTCATAAGTAAACACGCTGCGATGAGTCCATCAAGGGTTGGGTGCAAGAAATCATTTTGTAGCAATACCTTCTGGGTATTCTGTTCCCAGTGGTGATTACAAATCGATATTGGTTTATTGTCGATTGCATCAGCCCAAAGTTTGCACACATCAATGACATGCACATCTGTGTTCGCATTCCCCCACTCCATGATTCGCTCGTTTAATGCTTTTCGCGTGTCATCGCTCGGCACTTGCCGTTCACTGAGCAAGGTTTTCGTCGCAAAACTCACATCAGGAAAGTTTCCAATAATGATTGGACATTGCACTGAATCGAGTAACGCAAGAGCGTATTCAAGGCGGTCCATTCTAAAACTACGTTCATCTTCATTCTTGGGAAGATACCCATGGCCAAACCAAAACAAGAAATCAAACGCAACAAGGAGTGAGGGCTGATAGTCATTAATCTCTTTGACAAACCCACCGCCTAAGCCCTTGGGATTCCTAAAAAATAACATGTCGCCAAAATAGGCGACATCATCATGTGGCACTTGAATCATCCCTTCAAGCACATGCGTCATGTTCATCGGGTACGCTGTTAAATCTCCCCTTTTCGGTGGTGTTTTGACACCCTGTCCTGCAGTTGCACTTGCACCAGTGACTGCAACACGGCTCAGTAAACCATGTTCTTCCGCCTTTTCACAAGCAACTAATGTCGCAAGTACCATTGAAACGAACAATTGAAAGATCAAACGCATAGTAGAATGATAATCAAATTTGCAAAGAGTGAACATATGACGATTTCAAGAAGAACTTTTATTGCCTCAAGCGCGCTCGCAACGACCGCTCCTTTACTTCACGCGCAAGATTCACCAGAAGCATCAAACGCAAAAGATACCAACCCATTTCCCGTTCGCTACGCAGCAAACATTGAAATGTGGTGGTGGAAACTCCCCTTTGTTCAGCGCATCCATGCTGCAGCAGACAACGGATTTGATGCTGTTGAATTCTGGCCTTGGCGTGGGAAAGATCTAGACGCAATTGCAAAGACTGCAAATGAACGTGGTGTTGAGATTGCACAATTTACTGCTTGGGGTTTTGTGCCCGGCATGAACAATCCTAAGAATCACGACAAGTTTGTGGATGAGATTAAGGCGAGCTGTGAAACTGCACATAAACTTAACTGTAAGCGGATGACAGTTGTTGCTGGCAATGATCAGGCAGGGATGTCCCAAAGTGAAATGCACGATCACGTCATTACCGCCCTAAAACGAGTCAAACCGATTGTCGAGAATGAAGGCGTCATGCTCATTCTTGAGCCCATGAATATTCGCGTCGACCATAAAGGGCACTGTTTATACGGAAGCCCAGAAGCCGTTCATATCTGTAGAGAAGTTGATTCACCAATGGTAAAAATCAATTGGGATTTGTATCACATGCAGATTAGCGAAGGTGATTTGTGTGGACGACTCCGCGATGGTTTCGACCAAGTTGGATACATTCAGATTGCAGACCATCCCGGAAGGAAAGAGCCCGGAACTGGCGAGATTGAATATGGCAGAGTGTTTAGGGAACTCAACACACTTGGGTATGACGGGCCAATTGGCGTAGAAAGCGGCACAAAAGAAGGTGAAGCAATTGCAGTTGAACGCCTTCGAAATGTAAAGCTTATATAAAAAAACAAGACCAACTTTCGTTGGTCAAGTTAAAACCCTGCCACAGGTTTGAAAGATTTAGTTTGTGAGCATTGCTGCCGCGTTAGCCATCGCTGTCCAGTTTGAGGCAGATGCGGACATGGCGCTTTGTGCATTGTTTCGTTCAACACGTGCTGCTCTATACGTTGAGCGTTGTGTACGGAATGTTCTCGCTTTTGCACGCATTCGTTTCAATGCTTTTCTGTATGAAGCCAATGCTTTTCGATACTGTTTTGAGCGTTTGCCATACTTCTTTTTCATAGCTCTGAATCGTTTTTTCGCTTTAGAAAAACTCTTTCTAGCTGATCGATATGAGCGAGAAGCTTTTCGATAACTTGACTTGCGAGTGATGACAGATGTTTGAGCATCATCTAATCGACGTGTCAAACGTGATTGTTGAGCTGTTCGTTCTGCTGAGATTGCTGCAGCTGCTACTTCTTTTGCTTCTTGAGCAGCATCATTCGCTTCTTGTTGTGCTTGCGCTTCAGCGGCCGCTTGCGATTCGTTGAACGCGTTAGCTGCAACATCAATGACTGCTTTCATGTCTGACAAGTACTCAACATGCATGTGGTCAAGGCCATTCCAAAGTTCCTTGCGTTCTTCACCAGAAAGTTGTGAGTAACCATCTGTGTACATTCTGATGTAGGTGTACGCGTCCCAAAGCGCAACGCCTGCAACTTTGTGCTCTTTACCCTGAGCGTCTGTCCATGAAGCGTCGATTGCTGGTTGCACTTGATCGTGAATGAATTCTTCACGGCTATGGAAGTGACGGTAACCATCTGAGTTTAACTTGTAACGTGGTGACGCGTGTACATAGATTGGCTTTTGACCTTTTGACCATTCGATACATGTTTCAACATGTCTTTGGAGACGGGCTGAATCATTACCACCCGGATTGTTTTCGTACACGTCTGGGAACAATGCTGTACAAGCATTTACGAGTCGTTCAACTGAAGCCGTTGTTGAATTCGGGTTGGTGTGCGTCTTCTTTGGGAATCCCCAGAAACCAATTTTTGCATTTGGTCGAAGTTCTTGAGCGTACTCAAGATTTTCGATGTAAAAGTCTATGGTCGCGTCAACGATGAATTGGTTTGACGAATCGAGTAAACCCCACCATTGACCTTCAAGGTCTAGACAGATTGCGCCATCGTAGTCCGCTGGCACTGTTTCATCGAGCCAAGCGACGAAGCCTTCTTTGTCTTCATCTGTAAGAACATTGTTGTGATCCCAATCAACTGCACCATAGACCATTGGAAGTACTTCAACGTTGTTTGCTGCACACCATGCTTGAGCATGCTCACCTTGATTGTATTCTTTTGCTGTGTTCCAGCGGTCATATCCACCATGGCTAAATAGTTCTGTGTACTGGTCATAGTAAATCGCATCGAGGAGTACAGGTGCTTCATTTTGCCAGCTGCTCAATTGTGATTCTTGTTGTGTTTCTTCTTGTGATTCGTTGCCTTCGTTATAGACAACGCCCCAGTTATTCATAAGAACCATGATATCAGCGCTATCAGTCACGCCATCATTGTTTAAATCAGTTGGGCATTCGCCTTCACAAGATTGATTCAGATTTGAAGTGAGCACGACGAGGTCGTGTGCATCAACGACGTTGTCGTTGTTTAGATCTGCTGATTGAGCAGCGAGTGTTGTTGTTGTGACGAGCACGGCGATCATGGCCGAAGCAGTTGGCAGGGTTGTCATTGGTTTGTCCTAAGGTGAGGGGTACGTTTCATGGTCGAGAACATCTCGACAGGTGCACCTCATAGGCAGGGTGGACCTCATTTGTGAACTCCAATCTGTAAAAAAAATACAAAACGGCGTTCTTTCGCCTTAAAACGCCGTTTATCCCTAAATATTTAGTTTGGATTCGCTAGTTAGAATCGAACGAAATCTAAAGAAAAAGGCGTCCTACGTTCCTTTGTCTTTGATTGAGGGGCACAATCGTTGTGCCAACCATTCAATCGGACGGGAGCCCCCTACGCTTAACTGATCAATCTTGTTCAACCAATCAAATTCACATCATGACGATTAGAGGGGTCATTCCCCCTTTTTGCGTCATTCAAGCGTCATGTAGTGATATCATCCCTTTTAGAAGGAGTGTTGGCTTATGACACGCATGCTAGCGGCAATTGTTGCTTCTCTAATCGTTATCTTTACCGGATGTAGTTCAACTGGTTCAACAGAAAAGACGCAGACTGCATCAACGGTTGTCAATCAAGTCGACGCTTCTAAAGTCGAGCAACTCACAATCACTCGTCTTCATGATGCATTCCTCGATTCAACATCAAATAGCTCAGATGAAGGAAAAGTTATTGATGTGTCCGGCGAAGTCATCGCATTTGAAATGACCGAAGACAACCGTTTTTCGGTCACACTTCGGGATGAAAACAAAGACGCGCTATGCTTGTTCTCAGATGATATTGCGAATCAAATCGGCAGTGACAAAGCAATTCATCGTGGCGCAAACATCACCGTGCGTGGTCAACTTGGGAAAGCCGGTCTGTTTTCTTCAACACCATTTGTTTTAGATGGATGCGCAATCGTAAACGACTAAGTTCAGTGAGCGACACCCAACACCATCTCAATTCTCCATTCACAGTGGAGTGGAATCATCAGTTATTCAATACTGATTCGGCTTTTGATGTTGGCGGGGCATTTTCCGAAGTTTGCAACGCACTATCCCCTGTTAAGGTCTTACCCGTGATTGACAAGGGTGTGCATCAATCGCACCCTGAACTCGTTCAGCGAATGGAAAAGTGGAGTCAATCAACAAACACAAACTGTTGCGACCCACTCATTATTGAAGGTGGAGAGGCCTCAAAAAACAACTTCACGACCATCGAACTCATTTTAGAGTCAATTCACAAAGAACATCTCTGCAGAAAATCATGCGTACTTGCAATTGGTGGCGGTGCTGCGCTCGATGTCATTGGTTTTGCTGCGTCCATTGCGCACAGAGGGATTCCACTTGTCCGAATGCCGACGACCACGCTATCTGCGTGCGACTCTGGACTTGGAGTAAAGAATGGCATCAACTACTTTGGGAAAAAGAATTTCATCGGAGTCTTTGACCCCCCATTCGCTGTCATCAACGATTTTTCATTCTTATCAACACTTGATGATCGCCACTGGCGCTCCGGATTAAGTGAAGCGGTCAAAGTTGCATTAATCAAAGACAAAAATCTATTCGACGACATCGAGTCCCAGAGCAAGCAACTCATTGCAAGAGAGATTGATGTCGCGAAACGCATCATCCTCCATTCAGCAGAATTGCATTTGTTGCACATCACAACTGGCGGTGACCCTTTTGAGAAACATGAATCAAGACCGCTCGATTTTGGACATTGGTCAGCGCATAAGTTAGAACCCCTCACGGATTTCACGCTCACACATGGTGAAGCAGTTTCAATTGGACTCGCCCTTGATGTCACCATCAGCAAACTACTTGGTTTCCTAAATGAACAAACGCACGCGCGCATTTTGTCTTTGCTCAAAGCACTTCATTTGCCAACATCACATCCTGCCCTTGCAAATCCTGAGCTCGTCAATGGACTAGAAGAGTTCAGAGAGCATATTGGCGGGAAACTGACGCTGCTCATGATTGAAGGCATTGGAACGCCACGTGAAATTCATGAGTTAGATTCAACCACATTGCGACAAGCCATTGAGGAACTCATGTAGAATTGTTCTCGTGAGCAACCCTTCTCAACTATCTAAAACTGAGGTTATCGATCGATATTTTCTAGAACATCGAGCGAAACTCTTAGATATAGCGGCCTTCCTCGACAGGATTGATCGAGCAGAGGGTGATGACGGATCTGATTTCCGGATCGATGCACTTCTTGAGTGTGCGAAGCAATTGCACAGCAGTGAAATTGGAAGAACGGAACGGATGCTACTCCTTTTAAGCGATTCCACGACTGAGCCCGTAGACAGTGCGGGCACAAAAGGCGCAACTGGAGCAGTGCCACCGAAGTCATGACTTATATTGATCCACACATTCATATGGTGTCACGGACTACTGATGATTACCAGCGCATGGCTCAAGCGGGCTGTGTTGCCATTACAGAACCTGCATTCTGGGCTGGATTTGATCGAAGCAGTCCGCAAGGGTTTTATGACTACTTTAGACAACTCACAGATACCGAACCAAAACGCGCATCACTCTATGGCATTCAGCACCACTGCTGGTTATGCATCAATCCGAAGGAAGCTGAAGATGTCGGATTTGCAAGAGAAGTCATCAGTCTGATTCCTGAATTTATGTCTTGTCCAAATGTGCTCGGCATTGGCGAGATTGGGCTGAACAAAAACTCAAAGAACGAATTGACCATTTTGGAGGAACAACTTGCACTCGCAGAACAGCACAATCAGTTAGTGCTTGTTCATACGCCGCACTTAGAGGATAAGCTCAAAGGCACACTGCTCATCATGGATGCTGTTGCCAATACCTCAATCTCGCCTGACCGAGTACTCATCGATCATGTCGAAGAACATACAGTGAGCGCTGTGTTAGACAGAGGATTCTGGGCTGGGATGACGCTTTACCCTGACAGTAAATGCACGCCGCAACGTGCAGCAGACATTATTGAATCAGTTGGTTCAGAGAGAATTTGGATTAACTCTGCTGGAGACTGGGGACCAAGTGACCCACTTGCAGTTCCTAAATGTCAAGTTGAAATGGCAAGCCGAGGACATACTGGCGCGCTGATCCAAAAAATCTCGTATGACAATCCACTTGAATTTCTCTCGCAAAGTGGCAAGTTCAAAGTTTCATAACCAATGCTTGGTTACTGTACAAACGTGTTTCCCGGAGATTCGTTTTCAGCAGTCATCCAAAATCTAGAACAATATGTCAAGCCCTTGAATAAGGCACTCCCCTTTGATGTTGGAATTGGCATCTGGCTTTCATCAAGTGCGTTACGTGAAGCAGATGAATTTGAACTTAAAGATGCGATTGAGCGCTGCGATACGAAACTTGTTTCATGCAATGGATTCCCTGCAGGAAACTTCCACGCAAACGAAGTCAAACACAATGTGTATCTGCCCAACTGGTCGATGGGCGAACGTCTTGAGTACACTGTTTCGCTTGCAGAATTGTGCGCAAAAGTAACACAGCTGAAATCGTTCAGCATTTCAACAGTTCCCCTAGGGTGGAATGACCACGAGTTTGAAAACGCAGACGCTACTCGGTTGCTCCTTGAGTGCATCGACGCCTTGGAGCGGATTGAAGATGAAAACGGCGTTTGTGTCCACCTTGATCTTGAAGCTGAACCGGGATGTCGACTGCAAACATCAGAAGATATCAGTCACTTCGTCAACTCAACATTTGGCGATGATGCGCGTGTCAGAAGGTATCTAAGAGTATGCCATGACACCTGTCACGCCGCTGTTATGCAAGAGTCAATTGAAGACTGTTTGGCGAACTATGCAAATGCGGGACTCTTGATTGGCAAAGTGCAAGTTTCATCAGCCATTCAGTGTTCGATAGATGAAACAAACCAAGAACGCCAATTGCAAGAACTTTCCCAATTCATAGAACCAAAATATCTTCATCAAACCACTGTCACAACCGATAGTCAAACATTGTTTTTCGGAAACCTCGATGAAGCAATACAAGAAGCGAAATGCGGCGATTGGCGAGTTCACTTCCATATACCAATTCACAACTCCAACATTAGTACGCTGAACACGACTCAGCAGGAGTTAATCCAGAGTATTGAGGCACTCAAGGATGTTGACGTTGATACTTGGGAAGTTGAGACTTATACTTGGAATGAGTTACCAAGAATGATGGAACAAGATGACCTTGTAGAGTCGATGGCAAAGGAATTGCGTTGGGCGCACAAAAATATTTACAGTTAACACCTGCTCAAGCATGGCTGAATATCCTTCGCGTAAGCAACGCACCAACTGTGATCAGCAACATTATGGTTGGGCTTGGAATTGCGATATTCGCCCACAACCAAATGTACGCAGACCGAGTCAATCCGCCTACGCTCGACTTTTCAAAACCCCTGTTCTTCATCACAATCGCTTTGCTAGCGTTTTACTTTGCCGGCATGATTTTAAATGATGCAAAGGACGTCAACGTTGACCGAACAAATCGGCCAGACAGGCCAATTCCACTCGGCGTGATCAAGCAAAAAGACGCATGGGTCGCTGGGATTTCACTCCTTGTCGTTGGGCTACTCCTTTGCACGCTAGTTTCAACGCATGCACTACTTTGGGGCAGTTTACTCATCCTATCGATTTGTTTGTACACCATTTGCCATCATGCTTGGTTTGTCCCATCACTTGTGCTTATGGGAGCGTGCCGCGGGCTTGTCTACATGGTTGCATTCTCCGCTATTGCGCAAACTTTTTCGTTTACTGCTGTGATGTTCGCAATTGGTGTATCTCTCTACACCCTGATATTGACGTGGCTTGGAAAGAATGAGCACATCAATAACAAGAAGCGAGCGTTGATGGTTTGGCTCATTGCACTTCCCCCACTCGTTCCAATTCAGTTTTTCATGCAACACCTTGAACTGAATCTGTTGCTCTATTTCGTCTTTCTTGGCTGGATTGGCCTTGCGTCAAAAGCGTTTGCTTCAGAACAAACAGGTCGAGGAATGCATCTCATTCTCGCAGCATTTTGTTTGCTTGATTGCTTGTACTTGTCTATCTTGGGAGAACTCTCCCTGCTTGTCGTGTCATTTCTTTGTTTTGTGTTGACACTTGGCATACAGCGATTTGTGAAGGGTACATAAATGAAACGAGTTGCAGTCATCAATGTAGTAGGTCTGTCTCAAGACCTCATAGGAGAACATACACCAAACATCTCTGCGTTTGCTGCACAATCATCGATTCAAACATTTACTCCCCCGCTCCCTGCTGTGACATGCACAGTGCAATCATCAATCTTAACTGGAACAACTCCGAAAGAACATGGAATTGTTGCCAATGGTTGGCACGATAGAGAACGACAAGAAACAGCGTTTTGGAAACAGTCGAACTCGCTCGTTCATGGAACAAAGATTTGGGATGCGCTAAAAGAAGTTCAACCCGAGGCGACTGTCGCTAATTTGTTTTGGTGGTTCAACATGTACTCTTCTGTTGATGTTTCAGTAACGCCAAGACCACAATACCGCGCTAATGGCAGAAAGATTCCGGACATCTGGACGTCTCCATCACACCTAAGGCAAACGCTACAAGATAAACACGGTCAATTTCCGCTCTTTAAGTTTTGGGGACCGATGGCGTGCATCGAATCAAGTGCGTGGATTACGAACGCCGCATTAGATGTAGAGAAAGAGTTTGAACCCACACTCACATTCGTCTACCTTCCGCACCTTGATTATCCCCTTCAACGAGTTGGACCAAATCATCCTTCTATTCCAAAAGAGCTCAAGGCCATCGATGCTCAAGTTGGAACACTGCTTGAAGCGTATGACCGCGCTGGCGTTCATTGTTGCATCATGAGTGAGTATGGAATTGAGCAAGCTGATAAACCAGTCCACATCAATAAGATTCTCAGAGAGTCTGGCTATCTTTCGATTCGGAATGAGGGTGGCAGAGAGTATCTGGATGCGGGTGCGAGTAAGGCGCTTGCTGTTCCTGACCATCAAATTGCGCACGTCTATGTGCGAAACGATATCCAAATCGAACCAATCGTCGAGTTGCTCGAAAGTGAAAGCGGTATCGAATGTGTGTTTACTGGAGAAGCGCGCGGAGACTTAAATCATGCACGGTCTGGCGACATCATCGTTGTTGCTCGCAAAGGCGCATGGTTTACACATGATTGGTGGCTACAGCCAAGTACATGTCCTGACTACCAAGAAACAGTAGACATTCACAAGAAGCCGGGCTATGACCCACGCGAGTTACACGTTGCATCTGGATGGAGG
>JAERSY010000001.1 GCA_016845245.1 Phycisphaerae bacterium | reverse complement strand
GCCAACGAGAG
Organism: Phycisphaerae bacterium; assembly: GCA_016845245.1. Classification (GTDB taxonomy): domain Bacteria; phylum Planctomycetota; class Phycisphaerae; order Phycisphaerales; family SM1A02. The sequence continues at coordinate 5,395 of JAERSY010000001.1, read as the reverse complement.
TGTATTACGCGAGTCTTGGTGGTTTCGACACACACGCAAACCAACTTGGCTCCCATGCAAACCTGATGAGACAGCTTGGTGATTCACTGCTTGCATTCCAAGATGACCTTGCAAAGCAAGGCAATACTGGAAAAGTGACAACGATGGTGTTCAGCGAGTTTGGCAGACGAGTGGCACAAAACGGAAGCTCGGGCACAGACCACGGAACAGCTGCTCCGATGTTCGTTATTGGGGAACATGTGAATCCCGGCCTAACTGGCACACATCCTTCACTCAGTAAACTTGATCAAGGCGATTTAATCTTTTCAACTGACTTTAGGGAAGTGTACACGTCAGTATTGACCGATTGGATGGGGGCTGACGCGAAGGACATTCTTGGCAAGCAGTTTAGAAACGCTGACATCTTTAGCAAGTCAGTGCACGCATAGTTCACTCTTGAGTGACGTGCATTTTCTCGTCTGTGACAGGAACCCTTTGCATGTGCCCATCTGCCCACACGATGTCCAGTGATACTGGTTTCACGTTCTTCGGGAACGTAAAGAGTAACGGGACTGACATCGATGATTGAAAACCAGAACCATCGTGATTCCACTTGCTTTTTGTCGTGCCATCATCAAACTGAACAGTCACTTTAGCGCCGAGACCTTTTGTGTTTTGACCACTTCCTCCTAGCGTTAACTTTAGTACGGATGGAGGAGCACCAACATTCTCATACACGCGTACAGCGCCGTGTCTTGGTGCAATGACAAGATCGACATCACCATCGCCATCTAAATCACCAAAGACGCCTGCCCTGTCGTCGAATGCACCATCGATGGCATTCACTTGCTCAAACCGATGTGGTGAACCAGACATTGTGACGACTGGTTGCAAACGATTGCTATCCATCGAAGCCATGGTCGCGTTCGGGTAGACATGGCCATTTAAGATGATGAGGTCATCATGTCCATCGCCATCAAAATCTTCAAAGGCAGTCGTCCACCCTAAAAGCATTCGACTTGAAAGTCCTAAGCCATACGCGTTCGTCCGGTCACTGAAGAATCCACTTTCTGAATTGACATGCAACGTGTTCGTATCACTTGAAAAGTTAGTCGTGAAGATATCTGGCAAGTTATCCCCATTCACATCCCCAACTGCAATGCCCATCGTGGCTTGCATTGAGCCCTCACCATTCGTCGCTGCACCTGAATGGAAACCAGAGTCAACAAATCCCTCTCCCTGATTGATGTAAAGACTGTTTGCCATTGAATCATTGCCAACATAGACATCTTGTTTGCCATCATCGTTCAGATCAAGAATAGCAACGTTTAGTCCGAACGCGGGCGTAGAATCAAACCCCCACTTCTCTGTTGCATTTTCAAATGTACCGTCCCCATTGTTTTCATAGACGATGTCTTGCTGTGGCGTTAAACCATGCGGACCACCCAACACATCAACACCTTTGTACTTCGCTCTACGGGGAACATTGTCCACATCAAACTCAAGGTAGTTACACACGTACAAATCCAAGTCACCGTCTACGTCCAAATCACCAAACGCCGCACTTGTACCCCAGCCATCATCATGGACGTTTGCGCTTTCGCCCTGTTCAACGAAAGCCCCATCACCATTGTTAACGAGTAATCTGTTTGGACCAAAACACGTCACATAGATATCGTCGAAGGTATCGCCATTGATATCTCCAATCGCTACGCCCATTGCATGTGTATCAATTGATATGCCTGACTCCTCAGTGACATCAACAAACTTGATGCCACTTTCGCTCGAGACATTTTCGTAGAGTCTGCACCCACTGCTAGAGGAATCCTCCTCAATGGTACCGCTACTCGTGAGAAAAAAATCTAGATCACCGTCGTTGTCATAATCAAGCAATGCAACGCCACACCCGTTGACTTCTAGAATTGTTTCTTGTGGTTCGCTCCCACATTCAACTGAACCGATGCCAGAATCAATTTGCTTAAACTGCATTTGATGTGACCGTTCCGGCTCCTGCGAACAAGCACAAAGTAAAAGTATGCACGCGATTCGTTTCATTCTGGGAAGCTCGTATGTCTTAAGTCAGGTCGAACAATATCTCTTGTTGCGAAGAATTGCTGCTGCGCATTCTCAGCGAGTTGTTCATCTCCCTTTCTTCGGTAGATGTTTGAAAGTCGGTGATAGACTTCATAGAGTTTTGGGTTTAACTCAATAGCGCGCAAGTAGAATGCGATTGCTTCATCTGTATTACCTCGGCTTTCAAGGATATCTGACATTCTTGCATATGATTTTGCCGCGATGTTCTGCAAGAGCTGCGGTTGTTGATTGCACCGTTCAATTGTTTTTCGAAACCACTTCAGTGCCTTTTGTTCATCGCCTTCATCTGTTGCAATGAGACCGAGTGCAAACATTGAATCGGGTTCGTGATCTTGAAGAATGAGAAACCGCTGAAACGCTTCTTTTGCTTCGGTAGTGTTGCCAAGGTAATAGTGTGACCACCCAAGAAAGTGTAGCGTTGGGGGGTACGCTGGACCGTCAAATGACAACGCTCCATCAAACCATTCCACTGCTTTTGCATACCGTTTTTCATTGTGGTAACTCAGGCCCATGATGAAGAATCCTTGAGCGCTTTCACCCTGCTGATCCATGTGCTGCCGTACTCTAATCCGAGCACTTCCCTGCTCACCCTCAGAAATGAGCTTGAGGGGCACCTCAAACTCCTTATCTAACTTGACAATTTGCTCGTTTTTTGCCTCGCAACCAACTGTAAACAAGTAAGTTGCAAGAAAACAAAGAGTTGTCATTTGTAATCGGCACATCGTCAATTAAAGTAGTAAAACAGGATTCTGCATCCATATCTATCGGTGTATCGTATCTTTTTGTAGAGCAAGGAGTGTTTAGACATGAGGGCAATCCCTCAAAAGTTCGTTCTTCTGAATTGGGGCACGCTTTTTAGTTGTGCCCTTCTTACATTTTCAGCACATGGCGTTGAACTTCAGCCAAGGCCTGGAGACCCTATTCCATCACTTAGCGATGCATTGATGGAGCGATTTGAACTTGGAAAGATTGCCTACGAGATGGACCTATCAGTTGAAGAAGGATTGGGTCCAATTTTTAATCAAACGAGTTGTGCAAGTTGTCACAACAATCCCGTTGGTGGTCCGGGCAATCAAACTGTTACACGATTTGGAATGCTTGACAAAAAGGGCGGATTTGACCCGATGGCTGATTTAGGCGGTTCACTTCTTCAAGCGCAAGCAAACAGTGACGAGTGTTTAGAAATTGTACCGCCTTCAGCAAATGTCACAAGTCTTAGGGTCACAAATGGCGCACTTGCGTACGGACTCGTTGAGGCAATCGCAAGTGGCACACTTGTCAAAAATCAACAACAACAAGATGAAGCGATCAGAGGAAAAATTCATTGGGTTTCAAACTTTGAAGATGAGACTGACCCGCTTCATGTTGGACGATTTGGCTGGAAAGCCCAAGTCGCGTCTATTCTTACATTTTCATCTGACGCATCTCTAAACGAAATGGGTTTAACCAATCGCTTTTTAACTATTGAAAATGCTCCAAACGGAAACGAAGAGTTACTCGAAAAGTGTGACACCGTGAGTGATCCTGAAGATGGCCCTGATAGCGAAGGATTTGACTTTATCGACAGAGTGACAGATTTCCAAAGACTCCTTGCGCCTCCACCGCAAACACCACGCTTTGGTATGAGCGGCGAAGTGCTGTTCAATCAAATTGGATGCATCGATTGTCACACAAAAACATTTGTCACTGCTGAAGACAATGCCATCATGGAACCATTGCGAGGACAAACAATACACCCCTACTCAGACTTCTTGCTCCATGACATGGGCATTTCTGGCGACGGCATTGTCCAAGGAGATGCAAATGGTCGTGAACTTAAAACACCTCCGCTATGGGGTCTCGCTTACAGAATGCCACTTTGGCACGATGGAAGAATTGACATTGGGAACTTTGAAGATCGAATGACAGCTGTGATTAATGAACATGGTTCGTTTGGGTCACAAGGTCAACCTTCAACAAGTGCGTTTAACAATTTAAGTGCAAGTGAACAATCGCAGCTCTTCGCATTTCTTCGATCACTAGGCCAAGTCGAGTTTGATGGTGACCATGATGGTGATGTCGAGATTGACGATTTTCATGGCTACTCAGACACGATTGGATTCAGGGGCTGTTTTGAGTCAACGCCTTCACCTGATGATCCATGTGCAATTCATGACATCAACCAAGATGGCATCGTGGACTTAGAAGATTTCGATTTGTTCATCGTCGCTATTGATGATGAACTCTCTGATTGCAATGAAAACGGAACGAACGATTTGTTAGACATCTTGCTTGGAGCGGATGACGTTGATAACAATGGCGTTCTTGATGAATGTGAGACTTGCTTAGGCGACATCAATGGGGATAACTCGCTGAATGTCGGCGATATTCTTGCTATCATTGATGCGTGGGGACCGTGTGGTGGTTGTGCTGCTGATGTGAATTCAGACGGCGAAGTGAACGTGACCGACTTACTCTTTATCGTAGGAAATTGGGGCCCATGCTCATGATTACAACAACACTGACTCTTTCAACTTTCCTTCTAGCTGGCGGTTTCGCTGAGTATGTAGATCAAACTCAGCAGAGACTCGTTGCCGATGCATCGCTTGGTTCGAATGACGTTGAAGAAAAAGATTACGCATGGGCAGACCTTGACAAGGATGGCGACATTGACCTTGTCTGTGTTCGTAAGGAACCATTTACTTCAACAGGACGTGCACGCAACGTATTGTTTATGAACGAGAACGGACAACTCGTTGACCGAACTGAACAGTATGCAGTAGCATCCGATGTTCAGGGCGATGAAGGTTTTTTAACACCAACAAACGACCGAGATATCATCATCCATGACGTCAATGGCGACTCCTGGCTCGACATGGTGACTGTGACAACGCTTACGGATAATGATGCAAAACATCTATCTCACCCAAGGGTATACATCAACCTTGGTGAAACTGATGGGAAGTGGCTCGGTTTCAGGTTTGAGAATAATCGAATCCCAGAAATGCATCCAAGTGCAGGTCCTCGTTTTTGCAGTCTTGCAATCAATGATGTAACTGGTGACGGACATCCCGACTTGTACTTCGGTGATTACGACAGTGGCACGACGCAAATTTATGACTACAACAATCGACTATTAGTCAATGACGGCAATGGATACTTCACCGATGAAAGTACGAGCCGCATGACTGACGAAATGCTGCTTTCAGCATTTGGCGCTGCAAGCGAAATGGCAGACATGAATGGCGATGGCGTGCTTGACATTGTGAAGCAAACATCCCTCAATCCTCCGCAACATATTGCAATCACATATAACAACCCAAACAATGAAGGGTACTTTAAT